>JBAVPB010000023.1:0-12464 GCA_049692655.1 Chthoniobacteraceae bacterium
GCGTGTACCTACTTTGGCGCTTCGTGGTAGGGTTGATGCTTTTGGTAGAGGGCCAGACGCGATTGTGCGCCTTCCACGTCTTTCTTATTGGACGGGTTCGAACCGAGGTATTTGTTTTCCCACTTTATGGCTTGGTCGAAGTCACCATTTTCCGCGTTCGCGGCGGCAAGCGTATCGATGATTCTCACGTCTTTCCATTGAGTCAATTCACAGGCTTTTGTGACGTATTCGACCGCTTTTGCACCGTTGCGCAGGGATGAGTTTGGCGCAGTAGCCGAAAGCCAGGCCAGATCATTGTAGCCTTCTGCGTATTTGGGATCGAGTTCGATGGCGCGAGTGAAGTCGGCGACGGCACCATTCAGGTCGCCTCTGACCTTTTTGGCAAATCCGCGGTTGCTGTAGGCACGGGCGCTTTTTGAGTCGAGTTCAATCGCATGATCGAAGTCGGCAATGGCTCCTTCCATGTCGCCTTTGGCTTTTTTGGCGTTGCCGCGGTTGTTGTAGGTAAAAGCGTGGTTGGGATCGAGTTCAATGGAGCGCGTGTCATCGGCAATGGCCCCGTCCAGATCGCCTTTTACATCCCGAATGAGGCCGCGGTTGTAGTAAGACCTGGCATTTTTCGGATCGAGTTCAATGGCTTTGTTGAAGTCTGCGATCGCTCCGTCCATGTCATTTTTGCGTTGCCTGGCCAGACCGCGACTCTCGTAGGCCCTGGCATATTTCGGATCAAGTTCGATGGCTTTGTTGTAGTCCGCAATGTCCCCATCCATGTCGTCATTCTTGAGTTGTTCGATGGTGCCACGGTAGAAGTACGCAACGGAGTTTTTCGGGTCGAGCTCGATGACGCGATTGAAGTCGGCCAGAGCGCCGTCTGTATCCTTCTTTTGCAGTTTGGCAATGCCTCTGGTGAGGAAGGCGGGGGCACTTTTCGGATCGGCTTCGACGGCGCGGTCGAAGTCGGCGATGGCCGCTGCGGGATTGCGTTTGAAGAGTTCGGCACGGGCGCGGAGTTGGTAGGTCGTGGCGTTTTTCGGATCAAGGTCTATAGCATCGGTAAAATTTTCGATGGCCTTGTCGTAATCCCCCTTTGCTTGTGCCGCAATTCCCCGTCTCCGGAGTTGATGGGCAGTCTGACTTTCAGCAAGCGGCGCGGCTGCCAGCAATACCAGGCAGACGAGGGCGATCCGTTGTTTTTCGCAAAAGATTTGCATGGCTATTGGCGGCCGGCGTGCGCCGGTCATCTGTTGACACGGCACGCCAAGACAATAGTGGGATTGTGGCTTAGAGGGCGTCTAAAAAGGCGTTTTTTCCACAGATTCCACAGATTCCACAGATTCCACAGATTCCACAGATTTTCACAGATTAAGGAAATGGACGTCATGGGGAAATCTGTGTTCGTCTGTCAATCACTGCTTTCCCAGCTTATTTTTTAGACAGCCTCTTAGCGGGAACAACAAATCTGTTCTGCCAAGGCATGACGGAATTAACCGCTAAGATCGCAAAGGGCGCGAAGAGAAATGGTGAAGAGGTTGCGCTTTTGCAATGGTAACCGCGGGCTTGCCAAAAAAAGTATAGATAGCCCCCCAATCCCCATCGGGGGGCTATCAGGCGCCATTGCACAACGTCAAATCCCCATCCGACGTTTGCGCAATCTCTGGAATCCGATGAGCATTCCAAATCCTCCAAGAATCATCCCCCATGTGCCGGGCTCGGGAATCGCCGTCAGCACGATGTCGTTTCCGCCGATCGTCGCATTGGCGCCATCCGCAAAATTCCCCGTATAGCTCAGCGCGAACTCCTGGTTCACCCCGTTCACAATCACATACACATCGCCGATCGTGTTATCCACCCCGTCCGCCGCAAACCGGTCGTTCGTTCCCGCGTAGTAGATCAGCCCCGAGGTGGTCGTTCCATTCACATCCAGCGCAAGTGTCTCGAAACGGCCCGCTGTCAGCCCGGCCCCCAGGTTGAACACGAAGTAGTTGTCCAGTGTGCTGTTGGAGGACTTCGCGTTGTAATTGCTCGATGCATTCGACACCAACGTGTTGTAATCCGTCGTCGAGAGCGTCAACTGCAACGTCACCCCGGAATTGCTCGACCCGATGCTTCCGCTTGTCTGGATCTGGCCCGCTGTCTGGCTTTGCAGCGACACTCCCGTGCCGATCCCGAGGTTCACCTGACCGGCTGTCCCAGTCACCATCATCTGCGAGTAGAACAGGTGCGAGTTCACCGCCTGCGGTCCCGCCCCGCCTGTGCCGGACACATTGAAGTTCGCCATCGAACCCCCATCGTAACTCAGGTCCGTGGTCATCACTCCCGTCTTATTCCCCACTCCGGGGCTGGTCACGCCTCCTGCGCTCACCGTCAATGCGCTCGTGATTGTTCCCGTGCCGGACAATACGCTGCCGCTGCCGGTCGTCACCGCCCCGCCACCCAGTGTCCCGTTCACCGCAAGGCTGCTTCCGTTGCTTAGGCTCGTTCCGGCTGTTGCATTCACCGTCCCGCTGCTGATCGTGTTGCCGCTTCCGTTTACCGCAAGGCTCGCCACCGTCAATGTCGCGGCACTGCTGATGTCATCCGCGCCGTTCAAGGTCGTTGCCCCCACAGAGCCCGTGCCCGAGAGGCTTGCTCCCGCCGCCAGCGTGTCGCTACCGCTCAATGTCCCGTTCACCATGAATGCGGACGCTGCATTCTGTGTCGCGTTGCCGCTGATCGTCCCGGTGCTCAGGGTGTTCGCCGAACCGCTTACACTGAATCCCTGTGCCAGCGTCAATGTCCCCAAGCTGCGCAGAGTGCCAGAGCCGGTCAAGGATACCGGGCCGTTCACCGTCCCGATTCCCTCCAGGATCGCCGCGTTCACCGTCACCGCGCTGCTGCCCGACAACAAGCCGTCCACCCTCAACGCCCCGGCAACTACCGCCGTGGTTCCGCTGTAGCCGGTCGATCCCGTCAGGTCCAATGTGCCTGTTCCGGACTTCGTCAACCCAAAGCCGCTGCCTCCGTCGGAGATACTTCCGCTCACCGTCAAGGTGCTGCCGTTGACCGTCCAAGTCTGGCTCGATCCCAATGCCATGTTGGTGCTGATCGTGTGTGCCGCGGAGCCGACATCCACCACAATGCCGCTGCCGGCTGTGTTCCCGTTGGTCCCACCCGCCAGGATTGTCAATGTGTTCGTCCCGCCGATTGTCACCGGCGTCGTTCCCGCCGTGCTGCCCGTTCCCGTGAACTCAAGGCTGTTGATCGTGAAATCCTGCCCGAGCACTGTATTCAGGTTGCTGGCGCTGTTCGCCGTGAACTTCACGTTCGTAGCCGATCCGGGAATCGCGCCGGTGTTGGTAGTTCCCGCCGCATCGCTCGTGAAGTTGGTCGAACCGCTTGTCACCGTGTTCCAAGTCCCGCTGAGCGCCCCTGTCCAATATGCAATCGCAGGGGTCATAACACCGCTGC
The DNA here is from genome assembly GCA_049692655.1 of Chthoniobacteraceae bacterium. Classification (GTDB taxonomy): domain Bacteria; phylum Verrucomicrobiota; class Verrucomicrobiia; order Chthoniobacterales; family Chthoniobacteraceae; genus DASZPK01. The sequence goes on from JBAVPB010000023.1 coordinate 3,448, forward strand.
TTCCGCTAAATGTGATCGTGATTGCGCTCGTGCCTCCACCCAGGGACACTATTGAGAACGTCTCCCCTGTCGTTCCCGCGGGCGCCGTTCCAGTGCCGAGTACCCAGCTCGCAAGATTTGACGAGCCGGTCAACGAGCCCGTGTAGGTAAACAGATCATATGCCGTCCCTGTCGCCAATGTTCCCGCCGGCGCAAAATTCAAGATTGCCGATCCGCTCAAGGTCAGGTTCCCCACTACCGCCGCCAGGTCACCCGTCGAACCCAGGCCATAATTCAGCGTCACCCCGTTGCCAATCGTCAGCCCGCTGGCAAATGTCAATGTCCCCCCGCCTGTCCCGGCTCCGGGAGTCAGTGATCCATTGATGGTGGTCGCGCCGTTCACGGTGCCATACCCGCTCAAAGCCTGTGCGACTGGCGTTGCAAAGCCACCGCTGATCCCGGTCACATCCAGTACCGCTCCATTGTCCGGCAGCGTATCTCCCACCACGATCTTCGACGAACTCGCGATGTTGTTGCTGCTCGTCGTGCTCGACAGAAACAGCGTGCCTCCGGTGACGGTTGTTGTCCCGGTGTAGCTGTTCGATCCGGAAAGTGTCTGGGAGCCAATTCCGCTCTTGACTATCGCGATATTGTTTCCGCCCGTATCCGTTACACTTACACCGATCACGCCTGAATAAGCCGAACTGCCCGTGGTGTTGATTGTAAGAGTGCGCGTCGTCCCGCTACTGTTACCTTCTACGAAAGTCGTACCGCCTGTATTCGCGCTGGCCAATCCCGCAATAGCCTGGTCCGCACCCAGTCTTAAAACACCAATCTCGCCTTGAGAGGTGGTGCCAACTCCGCTTCCGGTAAAAGTAAATGCCCCTCCCGTACCGGCCGCCCCTCCACCTAGCGCGTTTTGCGCGTTGGCAAGGACGACCGCCCGGACTGACGACGAGCCTGTTGAACAGGAAAAATCAAACGTGGTCCCGCCAGTGTAGGTATTCGTGTTGTTTAATTCAATGATCGCGCTAATGCCGCCGGCTTGAGTCGAATCTTGCACCAGAGCCAGTGTCCTGGGAGTAGCGTCTTCGCTGATGACTCCGCTAAACGTGGTGTTGCGGCCCTGGCCGTTGGCGCCTTGCAAGGTTGCATTGCCGGTCAATTCGATGGCTGTTCCCAGGTTATTGCTGGTGTCGCTTGGGAAAAGGAAACTAATCGTTGTGTCCGCCCCCAACTGGATCGTACCAGTCCCAAACGGTGTATCCGTCGACACGAGCGCGGTCGTGCTGGCATAAGTAACCACCCCGCCGGTCACAATGAGGTTGCTGAAAGTATTCGCCTTGTTCCCAAATCCCAAGGATCCGATTCCAGCCTTAATGATCGTATTGGCAGTGGTGCCATTCGAAATGGTTCCCCCCACAGTAAGACCGGGAGTTCCGACAGCGCTGAGCGGCGTGGTGACAGTGACAGTGCGGGTGGTTCCTGCCGTGGTGCCTAGGCTAACCGCTCCCGTGCCTAAATTCAACTGCCTGCCTGCGGCGCCGATGTAAGAAAAATCTGCATTCCACGTCTGCGCATTGTTGTTTGCATTCGTCACCCCCCCTCCAGAGCCATTGGTGATCGTTCCACCATCGATTACAAGCGTCCCGGTGCCGAGCGCGGCCGTACCACTGAGGCTCAACGTTCCTGCTGCCAGGGTGAGCCCACCGGTAAAGGTGTTTACCCCGGAGAGAGTGAGCGTGCCCGCACCGTCCTTAGTAAACGAATTGCCAGATCCGTTTTGAATTACAGATTGGATCGTCAGCCCGGTATTGACCGTGAGGGTCGGCGTACTGTTGAGCGTTACGGTCGCCGGCGTCGTGAGGTGGACATCACCAAACGTGATGCCAGTCGCATTGCCACTCGCAAAGACCGTTGAAGCAGTGATGCTGACGTTGTTGGCGAGCGTTCGCGCCGTGGTGTCGTCCGTGAGGGTGCCGCCGCTGAGAACCAGGGTGCCGATGCCTACCGGGCCGCTGACGAGGGCGCCACTGGTGACGGTGGTGCCAGCGGATACCTTCAAGGTGCCTGAGGTCAAGGTCGTCCCGCCGGAATAGGTACTCTGGCCGGAGAGAACAAGCGAAGAGTTGGCGCTGTTTTCGAAAACACCAGTGACGTTGCTCCCGATGCTGCTGCTGATGGTCGTAGTGCCGGAGCCGACGCCGAAATTGGTGATGGTGCCGGCGTTATTGACCGCCGCGGTCGAAAACGTGATCGCACCATTGCCAGAACTCTGGCTCGCGAGCGTAAGATTGAATGCACCCGTAACGCCGCCGCTCAAAGTGAGCAATCCCGCATCGGAGCTGATGGTGGAATTTGCCGCGAGTACCACCGGCATGGTTGCGCTGTTGGTTCCACTCACGTTTTCCAATGCACCGGTGGCGCCGGTGGCGCCATTTCCTGAAATAGTCAGGTTCGTGACGCCGGTAGATGCGATGCCGCCCGATACCTGCGCAGTCGCCCCTGATGCGACCGTAATCGCACTGTTCTTTCCGAATGCGGTTAGGTTTGTGTAATCGACAATACCGCCGTTAATGGAGGTCGCGCCAGTGAAGGTGTTCGCGCCATGGAGGGTGGTCACGCCGCCGTTGGTGGTGTTAATGGTGAGGGACAACGTTCCCCCGGTGGCGCCGTTGGCCATTATACCGTTGAAAGTCGTGCCGCCCACACCCGATCCATTGAGAGTAAGAGTGAAAGGCGTACTGGCAACATTTGTAACCGTTGCGCCGACTGTAAACAGGCTGCTGGAATCGTTTTCCCAATTTTGGCTTGCGCCGATTTTAACCGCGTTATTCAGGGTTACAGTTCCGGAATTGGCCTTGATGAGTATGCCGCCCGAGCCGATGCTGAGGGCCGTGGTCGATATGGTCAACGCGCCCGTGGTCGTGGTGCCATCGCCGGATATAATGCCGTCGATGCTGGTAGTTCCGGCGTTTGGCTGGGCAGTATAAGTAGCCGAATCAAATACAGCGATGGTTGAGGTGAGATCGCTCGTCGGAGCGACTCCGCCGCCCCAGTTGCCTGGAGTGGCCCACGCGGTGGTTCCGGCAGGGTTCCATGTATCGAGGGTTACCGCGCTTGCGGAATACCCGGTGAGGAATATCCCCAGCACAAAGGCAGTAAAAAGGTGTCTAACAAGAGCCGGTTGACGGGAGAGTTTTCGTGAATGGAAAATCGGCAAGGACTGGGACTGGCTGGTTGGAGTGAGAGGCTCAACGGAGGCAAGTCGGATTGAGCTCGTGTGATGCCTGAAATTTTTCCGGTTGGGATGATTCATGGAGTGAACGGGGGAAGGGGTGATAATAGTTTCCTCGCTTAATTAGAGAGTGGCAGCACCCGTCAAATATGTCAAAAAACCACTTGTGCAACAGGTGCGCAAAAATCAACAAAATCACCGAAACGAGTACGGACGAACTCGATTCCGGGGAGGCATTTATGCCGCCTTCAGTTCCAAACCCCGGCTCGCATAGTGCCTTACTCTATTTTTTGGGCGCGTCGCAGGTGAGTATGCGATGATAATTTTTTTACTGTTTTCGCCTCAATCCATTCTCCCTGAATTACTGTGAGCTTGGGAAAAGGAGGAATCCCTCGCTCATTGCGGTGAAGGTGTGCTGTCAATTGATCGACTGCAGCCACCCCCACATAACGGGGATTTTGCTCAATTCCGGTCACATGGTCAGATCCAGGATAGCGATCCAAAGTCACGTAACCAAGCCGGCCCGGAATATCAAATCCTTCAGATTTCAATTGCCCTGGAGTCGGGCTGTAATTGCAGAGAATCGAATCAGCGCGGTATTTCCTGAGCCATTCCGCCGTCTCGGCAGCATGTATCGCCGGCCTCACGAGAATCGGGACGCGGTCCTTCTGGGAAATTGTCCGCTGATAGAGGCAGAACGCCGCGATATAGGCATCGCCTCCGCGGGAATGGATCCGGGATTCAATGGCCATGGCAATTCGCTGATACCCGAGCTTGTGCATATGACGGAGGGCGAGCACCACATTTTCAAAATGACTGAAAGAAACGCGGTGCAAGGGAGGGCATGCGAGGGTGCGGCCGATGGCCACGCTGGAGAAGCGCGGCCATTTCAGCGAGAGATGGCCGGGGCTTTTCTGCAACGGAAAAATGATCACTCCCTCGATACCCCGCGCATAAAGGACATCGCTTAAACGGCTGCAGGACATTTTGTAATCTGAAAGTGGAAATTCCTCGAGTTTATATCCCAGAACTTTGACCCTCTCTTTGATCCCTTCGTAAACCTCCAAGAGAAAAGGAGAGAGCGGATCTTTAAACGAGGTCACGAGGGCCAGGGTCGATCTGTTGATCGTTTTAATATGGGCCAACTGCACCATGAGTTTTGAAACAAGTGGATGGGGCTGATACTCGTGCTTCTTTGCAAGGGCCTGAATGCGCTCCCGTGTTTTCAGGGAAAGCCTGGGGTTGTCGTTCAAGGCCCTGGAGACGGTGGCATGCGAAACGCCTGCCAGGCGGGCTAGTTCACGTATGGTCATTTGTGTACCTGGTGCATATCACTATATTTGCATCGGCGCAATGGGACCGTTATGTAATTATAAGGCAAATAGAAACCTGCCCCATTATTTGCAAACGTGATCTATACTTGACCCAAAGCATCAATCTCGAAATTAGATCCGCACCCCTCCCACGAAATGAAAGGACCAATAACTCACGATTGATGAAACCGCCTCAATAGAAGTATTCCAAAGGGTGTAGGTGTACCTGGTGCATGACGCGAAATTTGTAATTGATTCCCTCTACCGGCATTCTGAAGTGTCGGGTCTGCTGCTTTTTGAAAAAAAACCGGCGGTTCGGCCATCAACACAATTACAAACGATTTATAAGCAATTTTAGAGAACCAAAGTGTTAAACAACTGCATGAGCACGACGAATTCCGGGGACGTCAAATCGACAAATTGCACGGAACCCCAAGCCACCGGAATCCAATCCTCTCCTGCGGTGGGATTAATTGGAGTGGGCGGGTACGGTTCATTGCACTTGCAGTTTCTGTCGAGTCTTCAATCGGAAGGCCTGCTCCGGCTTGTCGCAGTTTCGGATTCCATCCCGGAGCGATTACAGAAAACTCATGAGCGACTTACAGCGAGCGGCGTTCGCTGGTATCGAAATTACCTCCAACTGCTCTCCGAGGAAAAAAGCCTGGATCTTGTCGTTATTGCCACGCCGATTCCGCTGCACGAGGAAATGATACGTGAGGCGCTGGAGCGCACGACAGCAGCAATCTACATGGAAAAGCCGCCGGTTCCCACACTGGCACAATTGCGGTCGTTGATTCAGGCTGATACTGCCCGACGGGTGCATGTGGGTTTTCAGATGGTGACCTGGAGAGCGTTCCGCCAGTTGAAGGAATGGATTAATGAAGGACGATTTGGAACGATTCGACGGATCACCGCTGGAGCCGTATGGCCGCGTGATGACAGCTATTATTGCCGGACGGATTGGGTGGGCCGATTGATTACAGATCGGGGCGAGCCGGTTTTCGATGGTCCGGCCACCAATGCGCTCGCCCATTTAACGCATAACATTATGTTTCTCGCCGGAGAGGGCGCTGGGAATTTTGCGAGACCTTCGCATGTGCGCGGGGAATTCTATAGGGCGCGCCCGATTGAAAGCTACGATGCAGCCTGCCTTGCGGGCCGTTTTGCTTCAGGGATCGAATATACACTGGCTGTGGCACATTGTTCGCGCGAGCAACAGGAATTTGTCGTCAGGATCCAGGGAGACCAGGGGGAGGCCCGGGTTATTTCAAACGGCAGGCGTATTGAGGCTGATTTTGCGGACTCCCAGGACTTCGATGACCCTTACGATTCCGAGTTGCACCGGCAGACTTTGCTACGGATGGGTGAGAATCGGGCGCCTGTGACTTCGCTCGCGGATTGCCTGGGTTACAGCGAAGCGACTTTCGGGGGGTTGATGTCCGCCGGGATGATCAATGAAATTCCGCAGAAATTTATCGACGCCGGAGAAATAAAACAGGAACGCGTATATCAGGTCGAAGGGCTTGCATGCGCAGTGCGTCAAACGATCGAGACAGGCCTCATGTGGAGTGAACAGAATATTCCTTGGGCACAATCGCCAGCGGAAACACTTGATAGCGAGACTATTCAAACACGGGCGTTTGATCTGGGCGCATTGGTAAAATCCAGCAAAGTCGTTGATCGAGTGGTTTAGCTATTTTGCAAGCCCGCTTGAATTTTCGAAACATTCCGGCTCTTTGACGGGTTGCTTCAAGTTTTATTTCACCTCCGGTACAACTAGGGGTGTCGTACTTGGTTATTTTTTCTCTTCCGCCTGATGTACCGTACCATCGTCATCGGGATCGACTCTTTCCGCCCGAAGACGGAAGAAGAAGTGGACAAGGTCCTTCCGACATCGGATCGCGGACCAGATAGTGGCGGCGATAGCAGGCAAATGCCGGCGACCATCTCACCCGCGATTTGACCACGGATGGATGAGATACGCAATGCTTCCTGCCACGAATACTGTAGACCAAAAAAGGCTTCTCCAGGGTTTTCAAGCGTATCCATGGCATCGCACCTGTTGGCTTTGTCAAACGCCGGGATGTATCCGTGAGAGAAATTGAACAAAAGCGGAATTGAGACTCGAAACATGATTGAGCCAGATCGCGTTGCACCCGGTGGACTGGATATAATCGAGTTTGCTGATGAGGCCCGGCAGGTCGCCGATTCCATCACCATTTGTATCCAGAAAACTTTGCGGATGGACTTCGTAAAAAATGGCGGATGAGAGCCAGGAAGGGAGTGGGACGTTTCATGGGAAGCGTTGAATTTCGTGTCAGGCGGAGGCGCCGACACCCATCCCGGCATCCCAGGCATTTGAGTGTTTCACGGCACCTTTAGGTTCGTAAGATTCACCGGCAGCACGGAATTCAACATAAGCGATTTCATTCGGCTCCAACGTAAAACTCCACTCGAGATGTCCGCCAATGGCCTGCATGCGTTCGTATTTGTAAGCGGGATTTGCGGCGGCTCGAAGCAAAGCCAGTTCGATATCGCCCACATTATGCGGCGCTCCAAGCTGCTCCCATGTTTCCCTCGCGCTGCCTGCATCTTTTTTCACCGTGAATGCGATTGCAAGCCCCTCTTTGTCCGGCCACGGTACCTGTAAAACACTGTTCCATATCGCAGGGTCGACCACCGAGGGTGGCTGATGGTTATATAATACACAACGAATCACACAGCCCTCCTGAGTTGCGACGATGCCGCATCCATGAGGCAACGCGCCCCCGCGTCCGACCGACATGCGCGGCCCGCGCAGGCGGGATAGAAAAGTAAACGCATGGAAACTCGGCTTGGGAATACCATGGATCGTCAGCAACCCGTAAGTCTCGGAAAACGGACTCATGGGCATTCCTGCTTCTTCGAAAATATCACTTGCCACCCACCATGCCATGCCATCGCTTGCATCGTCGAGTTCCAGCGAGTAGCGCGCCACCGACGAGCCGCTGCAGAGATCATCGACCGCGCGGTTATTGATCCATTTGACTGTCTTCGCATCCTTGCACGCAAGACTGTTCCACTCGGTCCAATAAACCGGCAGATCGGGGCGTGAAGATGCGCGCACTTCGGCCTGCACCCGGCGTACTTCAGTCACGAAAAAATCGCCCGCCGCATGAGGACTTTCGCCCGCATCACGATAGGTGACGAATTCATCCTGCGGATACCGGTGGGTTGTCACGAAATCGAGCGGCACCTTGTCAGTGGTGCAGTGGTCGATGAGATCGATGACCCATTCCGCGCGTGCCGTGGCCGGTCCCCCGACGCGAAGCCCCGGATCCACTCGCTTGATTGCGAAGGCACTTGCATCGTAGAGACGCCAGTATTCGTTCTGGTCACCTTTCCAGAAACAGTCGAGGTTCGGCTCATTCCACACTTCAAAATGCCAGCGCCGGATTTCTTCAAGTCCGTAGCGATCCATACAATGCAAACCAAACGCCTCCACAAGCGCGCCCCATTCATAATAGGAACGCGGTGGAGAGACATTCATGTTCCATGCGAACATTGCGCTCGGGGTGGACGCCAGCGCAAATGGCATGGAATTCAATTCGACAAAGGGCCGTAGTCCAATTGAAAGAAGAAAATCAAACACCTCGTCCACCTGGCTCCACTGGTAGATCAAACGCCCGTCGCGCCGCCGCGCCACCACCGCCATGTCCTCGTGAAAGAGGCCATGGAAACGGCACCACTGGAAATTGAACGCCTGTTGTACAGTCCGCAAATGTTCCCGCGCATCATGGCGGAGTAATTCATAAGCCCGGCCCATGGCAATCCCCTGCCGCCAGGGAGCGCGCAACGGTTTTCCAGCCGGATCGCTTTGCAATGTAATCATTTTTTCGTTTTGGTTTTCAAAGTTTTGCGTTTCGTTTTCGGGGAATGGCTGCTGCAAAAGAAATTCCTGACTTCAAGCAACAACCGCCCTTTGGCTGCCGGAAGCGCAAAGATCCCTTTCCCTTTCTTCAGCAAAAGTTCATTGGTGCCAGATATGCGCACTTCTTTCACCTCGGGAGGAAGATGCAGAAGCTCCCCTGCGAAACTTGAACGGTCTTCGATGATGTCGACATCGAGGGATTTACGAACCGGAATGTAGTGAAGCAACGTCAGGATCAAATCGTCATTGCGACGCCGGGGAACGACCAGAATCGTGCCGGGCAGGCCGGCTCCGAATGGCGGGACACCTGTGAGTTGCTCCATGGCGCGTTTCCATGCATCCCGCGCGGCAAGATTTCCGGCCTGCCGGTATTCGCGAAAAATCGGGTCGGCAAAATAAATGAAACGGTCGCCGGAAATCACAGCGGAAAATTTGTCCGCCTTGGAAACCGGAGGCGTCTGGAAATGAGAGGAAAATTTGACATCCGTCCGCTTGAAATAGGGCAGCACCCGTTCCACCAGAATGTTTGTGCCCTTTCCTCCTGTTGCGTTCATCCCGCCTTGATAAAAAACACGGT
>JBAVPB010000024.1:0-27448 GCA_049692655.1 Chthoniobacteraceae bacterium
ATTTTTTAAGTCCATTCCGGCTTGATTTGATTTACCTTGAATTGGTTTAATTTTTGGGTTCGTTCGGAAAAAATGCTGTTTTTGGCTTGGGAATTTAACCGTGAAGAGCGCAAAGGTCGCGAAGGCATGAGAGAAAATGTGGCTGTTCATTCATTCAACCTAACATGCTTTTTTATAAAAGCAAGCAAAATGTTAGATTTATGTAATTTAGAACTAAAGACGTTCTAAATATCAATCACACGACCGCTGGCTTGCTTCATCTGGGAGTGACTGGTCATCATTTGCACCTTGCCGTCCTTGTCCCGGAAAAATGCGCTCAATATCCAGCTCACGAAGCCGATGAGGATCGAGCCGAAGAAGGCGGTCCAGAAGGATTCCACATGAAAGCCCTTCACGAGAAAGGCTACGAATTCCAGCATCAAGGCATTCACCACAAGGATGAAAAAGCCCATGGTGAGGAGAATGAGCGGGAGGCTGAGCAGGAGCAATACAGGGCGGATGATGGCGTTTATGATGCCGAGCAGCAGGGATGCACAGATGAGCGCCCCGGTGGAGTCGTAGTTGATACCGGGGATGATGTGCGCGGCAAGAAACACGGCCAGCGTGGTGACAAGCCAGCGAATGAGGAAAGGTTTCATGGCAATCCACCATAACTGAAAACCGTGAGAAAACCAGTGACTTCGGGGGCAAAGCATTTTGTGTCCCTTAAATTATTCGTTTTACTGCAAAAGCGATTTGCGTATCATTGCTTTCCAGTTACCTGATTCCGGCATTGCTGGAGTCCGGTTTCCAAGGGAAATCTATAAACATCTGTAATATTGTAGAAATGGGAAAGAAAATCGAACCATCAAAAGAAGTGGCAACCGCCCCTGTGGCGGAGAAGAAACCAGCCAAAACCGTCAAAGCTCCAGCGAAAAAAAGCGCAGTCAAGAAAGCGCCGGCCAGCGTTAAAAAGAGCGCAAAGGTTGAAAAGGCAACTTTCACCAATGACGATATCGCCCTGCGGGCATATTTCATCGCTGAAAAGCGCCATAAAGCCGGCCACCATGGCAATCCGCATCACGACTGGGTGGAAGCTGAGAAACAATTGCTCGCCGAGAGCAAAAAGAAGCCGGCCGCCAAAGCTGTAAAGAAGGCGTAGCAGCAGCCTGCCCTTACCGGCAGCCGGCAAATGTTACGCTTTTAAAAGCCTTGGGTCACGCTTTCAAAAGCTCGGAGACTTTGTCCACGAGCTTTTCAATGCTGAATGGTTTTGCCAGAAGACCGCGCACCCCGGGTTCGCGGAGGAGGTCTTGCGCCCGTTTTTGCGAGGCATGGCCGGACATGAGGATGAGTGGCGGAGGCGAGTTCTGATGCCCGGCGGGCGGATTGATCGCGTACACTTTCGTGATGAGCGAGTAGAGGATCGCGCCATCGATCCCGGGCATGGAGAAGTCGAAAATAAGCAGGTCGTAATGCTTCTTGAGCACCATCTCAAATGCGTACTCGGGATTGGGCGTCGTATCGACCTCGCACTGGAGGAGCGCGTTGAGGGATTCGCGCACCAATCGCAGGATGACCACGTCGTCATCGACCACGAGCACCGTCTTTAATTGCGCATCCACAACAGTCGCATAAGCAAAGCGACGGCCCGTATCAAGGCAATTTCATTTTTTGAAGCGCACTGAAAAGTCCGCCGGGAGCCGTTTCGCCAGATGACAAGCCGCATGGCGCGGTTTAAGTTCCCGGAGAAAACACCCATGAAAATCGTCTTCGCAATACTGCTGCTCATGATGTGCGCGACGCCCGTGATGAGGGCTGATGACCTGACGACGATCACGGGAATCACCTATAAAAACGCAACAATCACGGGGCATGATGCGATCGGCTTGAAGATCATGTTTGATGACGGGTTTGCACGGGTGCGTTTTCAGGACCTGCCCGATAAGTTCCGCGTCAAATACGGCTATGACCCTGTCGCGGAAGCTGCACAACTCCGGAAGGAAGCGCAGATCGAAGATCAACAGGCCGCAGCGTTGCGCGCTGCGCTTAAACGGCAGAACAAGGAAACCGCGAGGCAAGATGCAGAGGTGGAGGCTACGGCGATAAAGGTGCAGCTCCAGGGAAGGCTGGTGAGCAATACGGAAGAGGGTTTATTATTAACGAAACAGTATGTGGTGCCGGGAGCGCAGGGGGACGAGGTCCGCCAGGAGATCTACCTGTTGCGCGGGTATCCACACCCAAGCCAGGTGGCAAGCAACCAGCAGATCACCGCCACGGCGCTGCCGGATGGGACGTATAAATATTCCGCCGAAGATGGCACGCTGAAAACTGTGAGAGCATACCGTTATGTGGAAGCTCCTTCGCCGCCAGATGACATGGGCCTCCAAGGCTCGGCGCTGGATGTGCCGGCGCATTGAAGTTCGCGGCGCGCGTCATGTGCTTTCGTCCTGTTTGCCATTGGGCGGATATCTGTTTAACATGTGATCGTGAAAGCATTGATCGTAGTGCTGGTGGGTGTGTTGTATTTATGTGCGGTCCGGCCCGCGACGGCTGGTCCGGCGCCCCACGAGGATATTTCCATCGGCTCCCTGCCCGCTGAATCGGTGACGGCTGCGTTGAGGAAGATGCTTTCCCCGCAAGGGCGCTTTGTGATCCTCGCGGTGAATGGCACGGTGCGGATCTTTGACACTCCCGCGAAGATCGATGAGGCGCGGAAGGTTTTGCAGGATCTACGGAATGCGCCAGCCATGGTCTCGTTTGCGATCAGCGTCAGGACTGGCATGCAACGCGTGCAGGAATCCCCCAACCCGGGGCCGGTGGATTACGAAATCCCCGTGCCGCAGACTTATGGCGCGCCGCGGATCGCCGCAGGACAGGGCGGCAACGGGACGGTAGTGCCGGGGAACCCGGGAAATTTCACGACGCGCCATGTCGCTCCGGGGGAGCGGGTCTATGTGAACCCAGGGTATGTGACGGGGGGATACGTGACCGGCACGGAGGTGCAGGTGCAGCGGACTTCCGTGGAGGGAGGGGTGAACCACAACTATGCGGGATCGACTGTATTTCCCAAACCCGTGGCGGTGACGGTGGCCACGGCCGTGAATGATCCCGAGGGGCTGCATGACTGGGCGATCAAGAATGGCGCTGTGCCCGCCAATGAACCAGCATGGATAAACGCCGGGACGGAGATCGTGGTGACGCCGGAGCATGGCGATAATGGGCTGCTGCTGAACATGACGCCGCAAATCGTGCTGCCGGGGGCTCCCGGCCAGGCGGCGCGCAGGATTCCGATCAAGGTGTGCGCCACGAGTGTGCTCACAAAACCCGGCGCGCCGGCGAAGCTGGAGGGATTTCCCGGCGCCGACGCGGCATTTTACCGGCTCTTCCTCGGAGCACAGGACAGCGTGGAGGGGACTTCGACGCTGATCACCGTGGCTGCGGGGATGAACTATACTGCATCGACCGGGAGCAAATAATTCCTTTCGGAAAGGTGTGATTCGACGCGTGACAACGGGGCGAACGTGCCGCAATTTATTTTCATGGATAACGAAAACCCGTATAGCCTCCTTGCCTCCGCCCTGCGTGAGCGCCTGGTGGTGATCGCCGATCACGAGGCGCGCAAGCAGGACCCGGCCGCGCATCTGGAGCGGTTGAAGGCAGCCTCGGAAATGATCGTGCAGTTGCAATCGCAGCTCCCGCCGGATATTTCACCGCGCCTGCGGCATTTTCTGGATGGGTGCAGCTATGACAAGGCGCTGGCGTTTTTGGAGGAGGGCGGGGCGGGGAAATAGCCGGCATTTTCATGTGCGGCTTTGGTTGTTAAAGCCGTTTGCTGCGATCCCTTCAGTATCGATTCTTCGTTTGCCATGCTTTCCGGGGGTATCGCTCGTGCCTCGCTCGACCCCGGCTGCTACGGCTGTGATGGGTTTGCCATCAGGAGATGATTGATGCCTCAACATCCCCACCTTTTTGAAAGGCTCGTTTTTATCTTCCGGCTGGCGATTGTGTGTTTGCGATTTCCAAGGCGCGGGTCAGGTTTTCCGCCATTTCATCCGCCTCCGGAGTTTTGAAATCCCGCAGACGCTGTATGGTGACCCGGGCTTCCCCGTACTGTTTTAGAAACAGGTATGTGGCGGCGATGTTAAACCATGCCTCGGGCAGGCCGGGTTTCAAGGCGGCCGCTTTCCGGATCGAGGTAGCGGCCCCGGGAAATTTATTTTCGTTTGCGTATGCCAGCCCAAGGGAAGCCCATGCCATGGCGTTAGCGGGATTAATCTCCGCGGCTTTTTCAAATTCCCGGGCAGCATCCCCATACATCGAAAGCCGGGAATAACAGCCACCGAGCAGCACGCGGAATGCGCCGCTGGCAGGGAAGCGTTTCACAGCGAGTTCCAGATGGCGCATTGCTTCCTTGTGCGCGCCTTTTTCCGAGGCGTTCACGCCTGCCCGAAAATCGGGGTCGTCGTAGATCTCATCACTGTCGCGCTTCTGCAAGGACGCGACAGGCGCAAGAGTGGCCGGAACCGGCACGGCGAGGAGGTTCCTGATGTAATCGACCGAGACGACGAAGCAGGTTTCATCGCTTCCACCCATTTGCGCGCGGGCCATGCCGATGACTTCACCGGCATTGTTAAGAATAGGGCTTCCGCTTTCCCCCCTGCGGATGGGAACGCGGACGGAAAGCCATTGATAATCGCCTGCAAGATTGTTCACCGTGAGGATTTTTCCACCGACACTCCTCCCACCAAAACGGGTGGGATCGGTGACGCCACGAATACCCTCTTTGAGGATGTAGGGGTTGACGATCATTTCCACGGGGGCGTCCCTGCGAACCTGATCGAAACCGCCCAATGGCAGCATGGCAAAGCCATCGCCTTTGACCTGCAGCAATACGAGATCGTGCAAGGGATCATCGGCAATGATGCCGGCGACGTCGAGGATGCGGCCATCGTTCAATTGCACGATCGCCTTTGCGGGGTTTTCCTTAATGGCGTGGCGGGTGGAGGCAAGTTTGCCATCGGCGGAAACAAAGAAGCCGGTGGCCTCGGAAACGGCCCTGCCCCTGGCATCGCAGGAGAAGATCGATACGACGGCGGATTCGGGGCGGAGTTCAATGCCGCCGCCGGGTCGGAACGGTTGCTGGGCGAGGACGCGTGCGGCACATGCCAGGAGGAAGCAGATTGTTACCCAGAGGATGGGATGGCGCTGCAGCCCAATCCTTCGAATACGCCTAAAATGATTATAATTCAGACGAGGCATCACGAGCACCGTGGAGAATGCGCACTATTTTTAACGGCTTGGTTTCGTGCTGATAAATCACCAGATATTGTCCTCTGACCGGCCAGAAAAAGACGGGGGCGTCCGTCAAATCAAGACGTCTATGACCAAGGTGCGGATTTGCGGCGAGAATCTCACATGCCTCGTAAATATCCGCTTCGAGCTTATCGGCAGCGGTGAGGTTATCCCTTGCGATATAAACCCAGATTTCCTGGAGATCGTCTCTCGCCTCGGGCGAAAATTCGTAGCCCCTCATCCAAGGCCACGAGCTTTCTTCCACTTCTTTTTGAATGCTGCCATTTCTGTCTTAACCTTCTCCGCCGGTATCGTTTTGCCAGCGTGGATCGAGTCCATCCCTTGCGTGATTTTGCTCCGCACTTCGGCTCTCCAGACTTCATCACGCTGCCTGAGAAGGCGCAGAGCTTCCCTGACCACTTCGCTGGCGGTTTCGTATTCCCCAACGGCTACTTTCTGGCGAACGAACTTTTCCATCGGCTCGGTCAAAGAAACATTCATAAGCCGATTTTTCCCCAAAACGCCTCCGATGTCAAATTTTGACATAAGCCAAAACTCACTTCTGTACAATAAAAAAGCCGGGACCCTTGCGGGTACCGGCCTTTTTAGTGGGAATTGTTTGATTCCTAATTAGCGGGAATAGAGCTCGACGATCAACTGTTCGTTGACGATCGGCGCGATCTCTTCGCGGGTCGGGATGCGGGCGACCTGGCCGCTGAACTGGTCTTTATTTAATGTGAGCCAGTCGGGCACGGGCGCGATCTGTGTAAGCTCAAGGTATTTCGCTGCAAGGCGACGCGAACCGGGCTTGTCCTTCACGACGATGGTGTCGCCAGGCTTCAGATTGCAAGAGGAGACATCGACCTTGCGACCGTTGACTGCGACGTGACCGTGGGAAACCAACTGACGGGCCGCGGCGCGTGAGTTGGCAAAGCCGAGACGGAACACGACGTTATCGAGGCGGGTCTCAAGAAGCTGCAAGAGGGTCTCGCCGGTGATGCCGCGGCGTGTGAGCGCGATCTGGAAATAGCGGCGGAACTGGCGCTCGAGGAGGCCGTACTGGTAGCGGAGCTTCTGCTTCTCGGCAAGAGCGACCGCGTACTCGGACTGCTTGCGGCGGGAGCCCTTGGGACCGTGCATGCCGGGGCCGTAGTTTTTGCGTTCCAGCGCCTTGGAAGGCCCGAAGATAGGGACTCCGAAGCGGCGGCTGATTTTTGTTTTTGGACCTGTGTAACGTGCCATCTGATTAGTAAGTTAGTAGTTGAGATTGATAAGGATCAGACGCGGCGCTGTTTCGGCGGGCGGCAGCCATTGTGCGGGACAGGGGTGACGTCGCGGATGACGCTGATCTCCAAGCCGATGGCCTGGATGGCGCGGACTGCGGATTCGCGGCCTGCACCGGGCCCCTTGACGCGGACTTCGACTTCCTTCAAACCGTGGCCCATGGCCTGGCGGCAGGCGTCCTGAGCAACCATCTGGGCGGCATAGGCGGTGCTTTTGCGGGAGCCCTTGAAACCGACTTTACCGGCGCTGGACCAGCCGATGACGGAGCCGTTCTGGTCCGTGATGGAGACGATGGTGTTATTAAAAGTAGCGAGCACATGGGCGACGCCGCTGTGGACGTTTTTGCTGCCCTTTGCCTTGACGATCTTCGGCTGCTCGATGGAGTTCGGATCGAGCGAGAAGTTTTCCTTAACAGGCTCGGCTGCAGGAGCATCTTCCTTTTTTGATTTCTTTGCCTTGGGCGCCTTGGGAGCGGCCGGCGCTGCCGGTGCAACCGGAGCGGCTTCGGTGGCTACTGCTGTCGCTGCAGGTGCGGCGGATGTTGTCTCCGTGGCTGCTGGCGCTGCAACCTCAGGGGCGGCGGCTGTTACGGGAGCCTCCGCCGCTGCCGGCGCCTGCTCCTTTGCGGCCTTGGGCGCCTTGGGTTTCTTTTCTGCGGACTGTTCTTCTGACATAATGATTAAGGGTTAACGATTAGACTTTGCCGGCTTTGGCATCCTTGTTGCGAACCACGCCGACTGTCTTGCGGGGGCCTTTGCGGGTGCGCGCATTTGTGCTGGTGCGCTGGCCGCGGACGGGCAGGCCGCGACGGTGACGGATGCCACGGTAGCTGTTGATGGCCTGGAGACGCTTGAGATTGCCCTGGATCTCACGGCGAAGATCGCCCTCGATGGGGAGCTTGCTCGCGGTGATCGCATGGATGATCTGGTTCAATTGCTCGGGCGACAGATTCTTTGCGCGTGTGTTTGGGTCGATGTTGACCTGCTCGAGAATACGTTTCGCCCAGCTTGGTCCGATACCGTAAATGTACGGCAACGAAGCTTCGATGCGTTTATCCCCGGGAATTTCTACTCCTAGTAATCGTGGCATAATATTTAAATACTTGTTTAACCCTGACGTTGTTTGTGACGCGGGTTTTTGCAAATGACGCGGACGATATTCTTCCGCTTCACGATTTTACACGCTTCACAAAGTCTTTTTACTGATGCTCTAACTTTCATGTTTATAAATCCTTCAAGGGACAAAAAATCGCGCTGGAAAAGTTCCGCCCTTTCCAGTGCGACTCAAAATATTTCACTTATGTCTAAAGGTTATCCGGCCTTTTGACAAGTCGTAAGGAGACATTTCTAGCATAACTTTGTCTCCTGGCAAGATCCGAATGAAGTGCAAACGCATTTTTCCTGAAATATGTGCCAAAATACGGTGTCCATTGGGCAATTCCACACGGAACATGGTGTTTGGCAGCAATTCCACGACTTTACCTTCTACTTCGATAGCGTCTTTTCTCGCCATGTGAGTATCTCC
This sequence comes from Chthoniobacteraceae bacterium, assembly GCA_049692655.1. GTDB lineage: Bacteria > Verrucomicrobiota > Verrucomicrobiia > Chthoniobacterales > Chthoniobacteraceae > DASZPK01. The sequence continues at coordinate 8,083 of JBAVPB010000024.1, forward strand.
GGTTCTCCTTTTGTAATCAAGACAGTATGTTCAAAATGTGAGGAGGGCTTGCGATCCGCGGTGACGACCGTCCATCCATCCTGCAAAATTTTCACCGCGCATCCGCCCATGTTCACCATGGGCTCGATCGCCAGCGTCATGCCTGGCTTCAAGCGCGGCCCGGTTCCTTTTTTTCCAAAATTCGGGATCTGCGGCTCCTCGTGCAGCCTGCGCCCGACGCCGTGACCCACGAACTCCCGCACGACACTGAAACCATTTGCCACAACTTCATCCTCAACGGAAGAGGAAATATCGCCGAGACGCCCGCCATCAAGGGCATGGGAAATGGCGATGCGGAGGGATTCCTCAGTGGTGTTTAACAAATGTTGAACATTGATATCGATGACACCGACGGGGACCGTGGTGGCCGTGTCGCCGACCCAACCGTCCTTGATCACGCCGATGTCGAGCTTTATGATATCGCCGTACTGGATCTTGCGCGGGCCCCCGATGCCGTGGACGACTTCCTCGTTCACCGAGATGCAAATATTGCCGGGAAATCCACGATAGCCGAGGAATGCGCTCTTGCACTGCGCCTCGGCGATGAACTCGCCGGCGGCCTGGTCGATCTCGCCAGTGCTGATGCCGGGACGCACGAGACCGGAAACGCGATCGAGCACCTGGCCTGCGGTGCGGCAGGCGGCGCGCATCTTGTCAATTTCCTTGGCGCTTTTGATCGGGATCATTTTTCCAAAATTTCGGTGATATCGGCAAAAACCTGCTCCGGGGCGCGGCTGGCGTCAATGTGTTTTAACACACCGCGCTCCGCATAAATGGAAATGAGGGGTTCGCTTTTTTCGCGATATTCGCCCATGCGCTGGCGCAGGGTCTCCTCGTTGTCGTCACTACGGCGATGGAGTTTCCCCCCGCAGGCGGGACATGGGGATTCCGCGCTGCCGACGTGGAGGCCGATGCTCACGATATTCCCGCAATCGTCGCATACCATGCGGCGCAAGACGCGGTCCAGTATCGTGTCGAAACCAACATCGAGGGACAGGGCGACATCGAGCGGGGTGTTCCGGCCGGTGAGCAGGGTCTCTAATGTAAGAGCCTGGCCAATGGTGCGAGGGAAACCATCGAAAGTAAAAGCGCCGTTGTGATCGTCCAGCCAGGATTTCACGAGATCAACAATAAGATCATCCGGAAGAAGCTGGCCGCGGCTGGTCAGTTTTTCAGCTTCGATGCCAAGTGGTGTGCCAGCTTTTTTCTGCTCGCGCAACATGGCACCGGGCGATGCCGTGGGAATCTGGAAGTTGCGCCTGAGCATTTCAGCCTGGGTCCCTTTGCCTGATGCCGGAGGTCCGAGCAATACGATCCGCCTTTTCACCTAGCGATAATTATGCGCAAGCAAAATCGCGACTGCGCCGACAATCAAAAGTGCTATGGCTGCATAACCCCAGATGAGGGCGCCTTGCTGCACTGCCTCGCCACGACCGGCTGGTGTGCGGTCGAAACGTCCGCGAAGACGTCCCTTGCGCAAAAATCCATCGTAGTGACGCTGAATCAAATGAGTTTCCACCTGCCGCATGGTGTCGAGCATGACGCCTACGATGATGAGGAGGCTGGTGCCGCCGAAGAACTGCGCAGCCATGTAAGGGACACCGAACTGGCGTGCGAGCAATTGCGGCAACACCGCGATAATGGTGAGGAAAATAGCGCCTGCAAAGGTGAGGCGGGTCATCGTGAAGTCGAGAAAATCCGCGGTAGGCTTGCCGGGACGGACACCTGGGACATAGCCCCCGTATTTCTTCAAGTCATCCGCGATCTGGCCTGGCTGGAACTGCGTAGCGACCCAGAAATAGCTGAAGAAGAAAATCATCACGCCGTAAACGGTATAATGCAGCCAGCCATCCGTGAGCATCACTACAATTTTTTGAGCGGTGTTGCTATTCTTGAATGCCATGCCGACGATGCTGCTCGGAAAGAGAAGCAAGGATTGCGCAAAAATGATGGGCATGACGCCAGCGTAATTCACTTTCAATGGCATGTATTGGGTGCCACCGCCATAGGTTTTGCGGCCTACGACACGGCTGGCATACTGCACACTAATCTTGCGCTGGGCCTCGGTGATGGCAATGACGGCAGCGATCACGAGCACAAAAAAAGCAATTAATAAAACCAGCACCATCGGATTCAACTGGCTGGACGGGACGGTTCCCGCGGATGGAACGAATGTCTTCCAAGCCTGGATGAGGGCGTTGGGCAGGCGCGCAACGATGCCGACCGTGATGATGAGCGACATCCCATTACCAATACCGCTGTCGGTAATCTGGTCGCCGATCCACATCAAAAGCATGGCACCTGCAGTGAGAGTAAGAACGGTGATGATTTCAAATCCCATGCCGGGATGTGCGACAAGCGGCGTGCCGAGACGTACAATGGTTTGATCGATGCCATGCAAAAGATAGTTGCCGGTAGGGCTTTCAAATTGCGTCCTTGCGAGCAGGAGTCCCTGGAATATGCAAAGAGCAATCGTCGCATACCGGGTGTATTGCATGATTTTCTGGCGGCCGCCGTCTTCCTTCGACAGTTTGTTCAACTGGGGGATCACCGCGCTGAGCAGCTGCATCATAATGGATGCGCTGATGTAGGGCATGACACCCAGGGAAAATACCGCGCAATTTTCCAGCGCGCCGCCGCTGAACAAATTGAACATCGCCGCGAGACCGCCGCCCGCATTGGAGTTAGCCTCGTGGGTCAGCCATTCGTGGAGCACGTAGGCATTCACACCAGGACATGTGATCGCCGCCCCGACACGGATGACGACGAGCATGAGCAAGGTGAATAAAACACGATTCCTGAGTTCAGGAATTTTAAATGTGTTCGTGAAGGCTGAAATCATGAGTATGACGAATGTTTACTGGCGAATGAAAAAAAATTCGCAGCTCGTCACTTTGCGACAATGCTTCCGCCGGCTTTCTCGATCTTTTCCTTTGCCGTGGCGCTGACTTTGTCCGCAGTAATTGTGAGCTTCTTAGTCAACTCGCCGGAACCAAGGATCTTGATGCCGTCGTAATTGCCGCGAATCAGCTTTGCCTCAAGCAATGTCTTTTCGTCAACGGACGCACCGTTGTCGAATTGATTGAGCGTGTCGAGATTGATGATGGCGTAGCGTGTCTTGAAAGCAGCGTTGTTAAATCCGCGCTTTGGAAGACGACGAATAAGGGGCATCTGTCCGCCTTCGAAACCGAGACGAATACTACCACCCGAACGTGCTTTCTGGCCTTTGTGGCCTTTACCGCTGGTCTTGCCGTGCCCGGAGCTTTCGCCGCATCCGAGGCGTTTCACCCGATGTTTGGAACCGGGACGTGTTTTTAAAGTATGAAGATTCATGACTGCTATTCCTTACCGTTCTTAACAGGCAGCGCGATGCCGCGAAGTTTGTAAATCTCGTCACGCTGACGAAGATGCATGAGCGCCTCGAGAGTCGCCTTGACCACATTTGCGTGGTTGCTCGAGCCGAGTGATTTTGCCAAGACGTCGCGGATGCCTGCAGCTTCCACTACCGCACGCACGCCGCCGCCAGCGATGACGCCAGTTCCGGGTGAAGCGGGCTTGAGAAGGACGCGACCGCCGCCAAATTCTCCGATGACTTCATGGGGAATGGTGTTTTCGTGGACCGACACTTTTACCATGGCTTTTTTGGCGGATTCCGAAGCCTTGCGAATCGCCTCGGAAACTTCGTTTGCCTTGCCAAAGCCGCAACCGACCTTGCCGGCCCGGTCTCCGGTGACAATCAATGCACTGAAGCTGAAGCGGCGACCGCCCTTCACGACTTTGGCGCATCGGTTGATAAATACAACTTTCTCGCTCAACCCGGATTTATCCTTGTCGGAGTTTCTGTCGTCCCTTTTTCTGTCTCTGCGTTGTTCAGCCATAAATTAAAATTTCAATCCGCCTTCGCGGGCTGCGTCTGCCAGTGCCTTCACCTTGCCGTGATACATGAAGCCACCACGGTCGAAAACTACTTTTTCCACACTCTTGCTTTTGCTGCGCTCGGCGATGAGCTTGCCGATTTTTTCCGCTGTTGCCGTATTGGCACGGGTGGTCTTTTCTGTTTTGAAAGCCTTTTCCGTGGTTGTCGCGGAGACGAGGGTCTTGCCGATTTCGTCGTCGATCACCTGGGCATAGATATTCTTGCCGGAAAAATGCACTGCGAGACGCGGACGCTCGGTCGTGCCCTGCACACGCTTGCGAATGCGGGTATGGCGGAGTTTGATTGGGTTGATCTTGGTAGTAGCCATATGATTATTGAACCGTCTTGCCTTCCTTGCGAATGATCTTCTCGCCAGCGTAGCGCACACCCTTGCCTTTATAAGGCTCCGGTGGGTAATAGCCGCGAATATCTGCTGCTGCCTGACCAACCACTTGCTTGTCGATCCCTTCGATTTTGATCTTTGTATTGTCAGTCACCGTGACTTTGATTCCTTCAGGAATCGAAAAAAGGATCGGGTGCGAAAACCCGAGGCTGAGGTTCAGCACCTTGCCCTGGACTGCGGCCTTGAAACCGACGCCCTGAATTTCGAGATCCTTGACGAAGCCGGTGGAGACACCAGCGACCATGTTAGAGATCAAGCTGCGGGAGAGGCCGTGCAATGCTTTCACATTGCGGGCTTCACTGCTGCGATCGAGATGGAGATTCTTCTCCTCAAGACGCGCCTTGATCTGCTTTGGCAAGGTCCATGATAGTTTTCCCTTGGGGCCTTCGATGTTGACGAGACCTTCCCCGGTGACATTAAATTTCACCTTGTCGGGGATTTCGATGAGTTTGTTTCCGATTCGTGACATTTTCTCTCCTTACCAGACGTAAGCGAGCAGTTCGCCGCCCACGTTTTGTTTTTTCGCCTGGCGCCCTGTGAGCAATCCCTGCGGAGTTGATAAAATTGCGATACCCATGCCGCCGAGCACGCGAGGCACTTCCTGCGAACCCACATAACGGCGAAGACCAGGGCGGCTTACGCGCTTGAGGCCGGTGATCGCTGATGTGCGGTTGATGAGTTTGTTTGTAACCTTGATGGTGGGATGTGCACCGTCTGTATTCAGTTCGTAGCTGGTGATATAACCTTCCTGCTTGAGCAGGCGGGCGATCTCAGCTTTGATTTTGGAATACGGCACGTTGGTCTCCTGCAACTGCGCGCGGTTTGCGTTCCGCAAGCGGGTCAGAAAGTCGGCGATGGGATCAGACAGATTGCTCATAATGGTATCAGGCGGTTTTCACTGCTGGGCTTTTAACCTTGTCACTGAAAGGCACGCCGAGCTCGGTGAGAAGCGTTTTCGCTTCTGCATTGGTTTTCGCGGAAGTCACGATCGTGACGTCAAATCCGATATTGCGCTTGATTTTGTCGAGCTCAACTTCGGGGAAAATGGATTGGTCGGAGACTCCGAGCGTATAGTTGCCGTTGCCATCAAATGCGCGTGGCGAAATCCCACGGAAATCGCGAATACGAGGCAGCGCCATCTTGATGAGACGCTCAAGGAATTCATACATCATGGCGCCGCGCAGGGTGACCCGTGCACCGATCGGCTGGTCTTTGCGCAATTTGAATGTCGCGATGCTTTTTTTGGAGCGGGTTTCCGCCGGCTTTTGCCCGGTAATCAAAGCAAGCTCCGCCTTGGCATCCTCAAGCGCCTGTTTCACGTCAGCCTGTGACGCTATGCATGTATTGACCACCACTTTTTGAATGTGTGGCACCTGGTGCACGTTCTTGTATCCGAGCTTTTCCTGCAAAGCCGGGACTACGCGCTCCTTGTATTCTTTATAAAGTTCTACTGCCATATTGCTTGAAATCTTACCCTGTTATTACGCCGCTTTTTTCTTTGGCTTCACAGCCTTTGGTTTTGCGGCCTTGGACTTTCCAGCTTTTTCCGCTTTTTCCACCATCTTGACATTTGAAATATGGATCGGGCCTTCGCGCTGCACGATTTCCCCCTGGGGGCGATCCTGCGACTTTTTCTGATGCTTCTTGATCATGCGTACGCCCTCGATCACGACATGGTTCTTTTTGGTCAAAACCTGAAGGATCTTTCCTGTGGCTCCCGTATGGTTACCAGAAATCACGATGACATTATCACCTTTTTTTACATGGGTCTTGGCGCGATTCATAACACCTCCGGAGCAAGAGAAACAATTTTCATGAAGTTTTTGTCACGCAACTCACGGGCCACCGGGCCAAAGATACGTGTTCCGCGGGGATTCAAATCCTTGTCAATGATGACAATCGCGTTGTTGTCGAAGCGGAGGTATGATCCATCATCACGCTTGATCGGCTGGCGCGTGCGGACCACAACGGCACGCACAACCTCGCCTTTTTTCACGGTCCCGCCGGCGGATGCCTCGCGAACATGCGCGGTAATGATATCGCCTACCGACGCGTAAAGCGTCGATTTGCCAATCACACCGATCATCTTGGCCATACGGGCGCCAGTGTTGTCGGCTACGTCTAATCTGGATCTAATCTGCACCATAAATTCTGTGGGCCGCTCTTTGGGGCGCGGCTAAAAGGGTTGTGAGTTTACACTAATGTTTGATGATTTCAACCAATCTCCAGCGTTTTAATTTGCTGAGAGGGCGGGTTTCCGCAATGCGGACGGTATCGCCGACCTGTGCCTTGCCTTCTTCGTCATGCGCATAAAACTTTTTCACCTGCTTTACGATCTTGCCGAATTTTGCATGCGGCACGCGGGTAACAGTCTCGACCACGGCGGTCTTGGCCATCTTGTTGGACACTACCTGTCCCACGCGGGTCTTGCGCAGGTTCCGTGCTTCCGTTGTTTCTGTTGAAGTTACGTTCGTTTCGCTCATTTGTTATGCTTTCTTCGTGTTCGCTTGTTGCGAGAGCACGGTTTCGACACGGGCCACTTCACGGCGGATCGCGCGGATCTGACTTGTCTTTTCCAACTGTCCGCCCTGCTGTTGCAGGCGAAGGTGAAAACTTTCCTGACGCAGTTCGCGTTTGCGCACGATCAACTCGTCCTTGCTCAATTCCTTGATTTCTTTAATTTTCATACGCGGGATCAGGCTGCGATGTGATGACGTGACAGGAACTTGGTGCGGATCGGCAATTTGTCTGCCGCCAGGCGGAGCGATTCACGGGCCACGGATTCAGGCACTCCGTCCAGTTCAAAAAGGATATTTCCAGGGCGCACTGTGGCTACCCAGTATTCTGGCTGGCCTTTGCCTTTACCCATTCGGGTTTCTGGCGGACGGGCAGTCACTGATTTGTCAGGGAAAATACGGATCCAAAGTTTGCCTTTGCGCTTCATATTGCGGGTCAACGCAACGCGCGCGGCTTCGATCTGGGTGTTTGTGATCCATGCGCGTTCCAGCGTTTGAAGGCCGAACTCACCGAAATCAATTTTCACATTGCGAGTAGCGGTGCCTGCGCGACTGCCGCGCTGGCTCTTCCGGTACTTCACTCTTTTGGGCATTAATGGCATGGACTGTTTCTCCTAAAAATTTGTCGTTTAAACTTAAGCGGTTGCAGGCGTTGCAGCAGCCGCAGCCGGCTCGGCAACTATCTCTTCCTTTTTGCAAATCCAGCATTTTACCCCGATTTTGCCATAAACCGTGTTGGCTTCGGCAAAACCGTAATCAATGGGAGTGCGCAGCGTGTGCAAGGGAACTTTTCCCTCGTGGTAACGTTCCGCACGTGAAATTTCCGCACCACCGAGACGACCGGCACAGCGGATCTTGATACCCTGTGCTCCGAATTCCATGGTGGTCTGGACAACTTTTTTCATCGCGCGGCGGAAAGAGATACGGCGTTCGATCTGCAATGCAACGTTTTCAGCAACAAGCTGTGCATCGAGTTCCGGGGTTTTGATTTCCTGAATATCGATCTTCACCGATTTGCCACCGGCCATCTTGCCGATTTCCTCGGTCATTTTCTCGATCTCGGCCCCCTTGCGCCCGATAACGATGCCAGGACGCGCGGTGTGGATGGTAACGCGAATGCTGTTCCATGCACGCTCGATCACGATCTTCGAGACTGCGGCGAGCTGAAGCTTTTTCTTCACGTATTCGCGAATCTTAAGATCCGAGTGCAGGAACTCAGGCATCTCTTTTTTCGAGGCGAACCAGCGTGAACGCCAGTCGCGATTGATCGCGAGCCGGTAGCCGATAGGATTAACTTTTTGACCCATAATAATTACTCGGATTTGGAAGCTTCAGACGTTTCAACTGCTGGAGCTGCTGTTTCCGGTTCCTTCTTTGCTTTTGGCGCCGCTGATTTTTTAGCGGTCGTTTTCTTTTTTTGATCTTTCTTTGAAGCGCGTGTTTTGATTTCGATTTCGTCCGTCAATACAATGCGGATATGGCTGGTCCTCTTGAGAATCGGACCTGCACTGCCACGAGCCTTGGGCTGAAACCTCTTAAAAGTCGATCCCTCGCCGATCGTCGCTTCTTTTACCACAAGCTTCTCAACACGCAGGTCGTTGTTATTCTCGGCGTTTGCAACGGCGCTTTTCAACGTCTTGGCAATCAGCACCGCAGCTTTCTTCGGGCTGAATTCACAAATATCCAGCGCGGAGGAAACCGGAAGTCCCTGTATTTCACGCGACACTTCCCGGGCCTTGAAGGCTGAGATGCGCGCATTTCTGTATGTTGATATCACTTGCATTGTCTTTAAATTTAATTGTTTTCCGCAGCCACCCGGAGGCGGTCACCTACTTTTATTTTGTTCTTATCCGAATCCAGATTTTGAATTATGGCTCCCGAAATTCCATCCCTTACTTTTATAACCCGCACTATGCCGATTTCTGCGTCATCCCGGATCACCTTGAAAGGCATCCCGATTTTCACGCCCTGCTTCTTCCCGACATTTATCACTACCAGTGACCACTCCTCCTTGATGCTGATCACCATCGCGTCCATGATCGTCGATGGCACCGCTGCCGCTTCCGGTGCGGACGATGAGGGCAATCCCAGCACATCGTTCGTATTCCGCATCTCGGCCTCCACTGCCATCCGTGCATTTGCGTCCGTACTGGATGCCGTTTTTAAGTATCTCAGCATCGCCTCTGTAAGTCGCACCAGTTGATCGGACATTTTGTCCTTTTCACTCTGAAGCACTCTCAAGTCACTGACCGCTTTCAGCAGGCGTTGTTGCAGTTTATTTTCATTCCCTGCATCAATTCCGAGCGCCTCCATGCGAAGGGTTAATTCCCCGCATTTCCGCCGGAACTCTTCCGCCTCACTGTCTGACTCGGCCAGACTGCCAGTCAACGATTTGATCGTCTCCTGGGACTCTGCAACCTGCTTCTTGAGCAACTGATTTTCATCAGTCACCGTCTGAAGCGTTACTTTCGCCTCCGTAAATTCAATATCTAAATCTGACAAAGAACCATCTTTCCCCTGTGCCGCCCACCCTTGGGTAAGGGCTAAACACACCCACCCTGCCACTAAAGCAGGAATTCGCATAAATACTTACTTGGTCACCTTCGCGGTATGCGATCCGTGTTTCTTAAACACGCGCGTCGGTGAAAACTCGCCGAGCTTGTGCCCGACCATGTTTTCCGTAACAAAAACTGAATTAAAAATCTTTCCGTTGTGAACGAGGAACGTATGGCCGACAAAATCCGGCGTCACCATTGATCGGCGCGACCACGTCTTGATCGGTTTCTTGACACCTGCCTGGTTAATCTTTTCGATTTTTTCCAGCAGATATCCTTCAACAAAAGGTCCTTTTTTTAGCGATCTACCCATATACTATTTCTTCTTCGGCTTTCTGCGTTCGACAATAAATGTGTTGCTGGACTTGTGCTTGCGGCGGGTCTTGAAACCCTTTGCAAGCTGGCCCCATGGCGACATCGGATGATGGCGTCCGCCACCGCCCTTGCTCTTGCCCTGACCGCCACCCATCGGGTGATCGACAGGATTCATGACCATACCGCGCACTGTCGGGCGGACACCCTGCCAGCGACTGCGTCCAGCCTTGCCGCTCGACACGTTCATGTGATCAACATTGCCCACCTGTCCGATGGTTGCGTAGGAGTTTTCGTTGATCTTGCGAATTTCACCGCTTGGAAGCTTCACCAGCGCATAGCCGGCTTCGCGGTTGTTCAAAATTACCTGCTGCCCGGCGCTGCGGGCAATCTGGCCGCCACGTCCAGGAGTGAGCTCCACATTGTGGATACTTGCACCCAGCGGGATCGACTTGAGCGGAAGCGCGTTGCCGATCTCCGGGGCGACATTTTCACCAGCAACAATCTTTGCGCCGACGGTCAGTCCAATCGGGGCAAGGATATAGCTTTTCTCGCCATCCGTGTACTTGATCAGTGCAATACGGGCGGAACGGTTCGGATCATATTCAATCCCGACGACCTCCGCGATTATGTCGCGCTTTTTGCGCTTGAAATCGATGAGACGGTATTTCTGCTTGTGACCACCACCGATGTGACGGGTAGTGATGCGCCCGTTGTTGTTACGGCCGCCGGACCGTTTCTTGACGGTAAGGAGCGACTGCTCGGGTTTGCTCTTTGTAATCTCATCAAAGGCCGGCAGCGCCTTGAAGCGCGAGGTCGGTGTGAGAGGTCTGAAAGTCTTAAGTGCCATAAAATTTATGCCAGGTCGATTTTATCGCCTTCCTTGAGGGTGACGATCGCCTTTTTCCAGTGTGCCGTGCGTCCGTAGGATGCCTGACGCTGGCGTTTTTTCTTGCCCGCGTAGTTTGCGGTGTTCACATCCAGAACCTTCTTGCCGAACAACTTTTCCACGGCAGCCTTGATCTGCAATTTGTTTGCGCGAGGACTTACACGGAAGACGTATTTGTTCAGCTTCTCGCTGAGCAATGTCGCCTTTTCCGTAAGACGGATGGTTTCGATAATGTCAAAATGCTCGTTCATTACTTTGCGATCCTTTCGGAGAGTTGCGACAGCGCCTCATTGGTGAGGATAATCTTCCGGTATGCCAGCAACTGCTCGGTGTTCACATCGAGGGAAGTGACGAGTTGGGTTGGCTGCACATTACGGGCCGCTTTGTAAGTGGCTTCGTCGAATGCCTTCGAAATTACAAGCACCTTGGCTTCTGGAGTGAAATCAGCAACAAGTTTTACAAAAGAACTGGTCTTGGCTTCCTTCACAGCGAAATCCGAAACGATGAGCACATCACCAGCAGCAACGCGTGAACTGAAAGCCTTGCGGAGAGCCAGACGCTTTACCGTCTTGGGAACCTTCTTGGAATAATCGCGGGGATGCGGTCCGAAAACCACGCCGCCTCCGACCCATACGGGCGAGGAAGCATATCCGGCACGGGCGCGGCCCGTGCCTTTTTGACGCCATGGCTTTTTGCCGGAAAGATTCACAGTTGCTTTCGTCTTGGTGCTGGCGGTGCCGCTGCGGCGTGCTGCGCGCATGGCGACGACAACATCATGGACCGCCTGCGATCCCTTTCCGTTTTCGATCAGGGCGATACCTGCCTTCTTCGCCTCTTCAATGGTTAAAACTTTTGCGCTCATTTATTTCTTCTTGGATGCGGTCTTTGCTCCCTGCGTTGCCACGGAAGCCAGACCATGTCTTTCTTTCGCAATAGCACCAACAGGATGTTTGATTGCCGGACGAACCACGACATAGCTGCCGTTCGGGCCGGGCACTGCGCCGGTCACAAGGAGGATTTTGTCCTCTTCACGCACCTGCAGAACCTTCAAATTTTGTACAGTCACGCGCTCGTCGCCCATGTCGCCAGGCATGCCCATGTTTTTGAACACGCGGCCCGGGGTGGAGCGGTTTCCGATGGCGCCGTTACGGCGATGCATCATCGATCCGTGTGAAGCAGGCTGGCCATCCATGTTGTGCTTTTTCATGACACCTTGGAAGCCCTTGCCCTTCGACTGCCCGATCACATCAACAAGCTGGCCGGGTTTGAAAAGAGTCACCGAGAGGTTCAGGTCGTCGCCCACAGTTTCGTTGTCTTCCAAACGGAACTCAGCGACGAATTTCTTTGGCTCGGAACCCGCCTTTTTGAAATGACCAAGCTCCCCTTTGTTCACGCGGGATTCCTTCTGCGTGTCAAATCCCACCTGCACGGCACTGTAGCCGTCGTTCTCAGGCGTCCTGACCTGCAGTTTTGTGTTGCCGCCCGCTTCAATAACGGTGACAGCTGTGGCACGGCCCTTGTCATCATAGACGCGGGTCATGCCGATTTTCTTTCCTAAAAGTCCGATTCTCATATGCGACGGTAAAAAAATTAAATCTTGATGGTGATGTCCACGCCCGCAGGCAGGTTCAGTTTCTTAAGCTCGTCCACGGTCTTGGCGGTCGGCTCGATGATGTCGAGCAGGCGCTTGTGCGTGCGAATTTCAAATTGGTCCATCGACTTTTTATCCACGTGCGGAGAGCGGTTTACCGTGAATTTTTCGATGCGCGTCGGCAACGGAATCGGACCGGCAACCTTGGCCCCCGTGCGTTTTGCGGTTTCCACGATATCCAAAGAGGATTGATCGAGCACCCTGTAATCGAATGCCTTGAGTCGGATGCGTATGCGTTGGCCTGTGGTCATATAAATCTTTCGTTAAAAATTACTTCTCACCCTTCTGGTCCAGCACAGCCGCCAGGACTTGCGCAGGCACTTGCTCGAAATGCGACGGTTCCATCGAGTAGGAAGAGCGCCCCTTCGACAGCGAACGGATCGCCGTGGAGTAACCGAACATTTCCGCAAGCGGCACCTCGGCATTGACAATACTGAGACCGTGCTTGTGTTCGATGCTGATGATGCGACCACGACGACGGTTAAGGTCGCCCATGATATCACCTTGAAATTCTTCCGGAGTGCTGTTCTCCACCTTCATGATCGGCTCGAGCATGATCGGTTTCGCTTTTTTGAAGCCATCCTTCATTGCGAAGATTGCAGCCATCTTAAATGCGAGTTCGTTCGAATCGACGTCGTGATACGAACCGTCAATGATGTCCACTTCGACATCGATGACAGGGTAGCCGCCAACGACACCGTTGAGCACTGCTTCTTCGATGCCTTTTTTACAAGGAGCGATGTATTCCTTCGGAATCGCGCCGCCGACCACTTTGTTTTCGATAGTCAGACCCTTGCCGCGCTCGGCAGGACGGACATTGACAACCACGTGACCGTATTGACCACGTCCACCGGATTGTTTAATGAGCTTACCTTCGCCCATTGCCGGAGCAGTGATGGTTTCGCGATAGGCAATCTGCGGCTTGCCCGCGTTTGCGTCCACCTTGAATTCGCGGAACATACGATCGCGAATGATTTCGAGATGAAGCTCGCCCATGCCCGCGATGATCGTCTGGCCAGTGTCCACATTTGTGAAAACACGGAAGGTCGGATCTTCTTCAGCGAGGCGCTGGAGCGCGACCGACATTTTTTCCTGGTCGATCTTCGTTTTTGGCTCGATAGCCATCGAGATAACGGGATCAGGGAAGGTTGGAGGCTCGAGAAGGATCGGATGATCTTCGTCGCAAAGCGTATCACCAGTGGTGATATTCTTGATGCCGACGATTGCCGCGATGTCGCCCGAGTAACAGGTATCAATATCCTGACGCTTGTCGGCCTGGATCTGGATCAAACGGCTGATACGCTCACGCTTGTTCGTGCGAGGGTTGTAAACAGTGTCACCCTTGGAAAGCTTGCCGGAATAAACACGGAAGAATACGAGCTTGCCTACGAACGGATCACTCCAAAGCTTGAATGCAAGCGAACAGAATTTTCCATTGTCATCGGCGCTAACCTCGATTGGGGCAGCCGTATCAGGATCCTGACCTTTGGCAGCAACAATATCCATCGGGCCAGGAAGATAATCCACAACCGCGTCCACGAGATATTGGACACCCTTGTTTTTGAAGGCAGAACCGCCGGCAACCGGCACAAATTTATTAAGGATCGTCTGGCGGCGGATGCCAGCCTTGAGCATCTCACGCGTGATTGGCTTTTCCTCGAGGAATGCCGTTCCCACTTCGTCGTCCAGATCCGCGATTGCAGTAACGAGATCGTTGTATGCGCTATCAACCAGCTCTTTGTGATCAGCCGGAATTTCTTCGACAGTATATTTCGAACCCTGCGTCGCGTCGTCGGCATACATGATTGCCTTCTTGTTCACGACGTCAAGCTGGCCAGTGAGGTAGTCCTCTTTGCCCAGCGGGATAAGGATCGGCCATGCGTTGGCTTTCAACTTGGTGCGCATGTCGTTGATCGCATTGTTGAAATCCGCGCCCGTGCGGTCCATCTTGTTTACAAATGCAATACGAGGCACACCGTATTTGTTGGCCTGGCGCCAGACAGTCTCGGACTGCGGCTGGACACCGGCGACTGCGCAGAATACCGCGATCGCACCGTCGAGCACGCGCAGCGAACGCTCCACTTCCGCCGTGAAATCCACGTGTCCGGGAGTATCGATGATGTTGACGCGCATCTTGATGCCGTTGAAAATCTTGTAAACACCCTCCTCCTCACGCTGCAACCACGAACAAGTCGTCGCCGCTGAGGTAATAGTAATACCACGCTCGCGCTCCTGCTCCATCCAGTCGGTGACAGTCGTACCTTCATGCACCTCACCGATCTTGTGGATCATGCCGGTGTAGAAAAGGATGCGCTCAGTGAGAGTCGTCTTGCCAGCATCGATGTGCGCGGCAATACCAATATTGCGCGTACGCTCCAGAGGGAACGCGCGGTCTGGCGAATTCGGATTCATGGAAGTGGGTTTTGTTTCGAGAGTGGCGGACATAACGGTCTCCTTACTACCAGCGGAAATGAGCAAAGGCGCGGTTGGCCTGCGCCATCTTGTGGGTGTCGTCGCGTTTTTTGATTGCGTTGCCCTGGCCGGCGGCTGCGTCTTTTAATTCAGCAGCTAGCGCCTCCATGAGCGGGATATTTTTGCGGGCCTGTGCGTAGGATACGATCCAGCGCATCGCAAGCGCCACCTGGCGGGCATGCGGCACTTCCATCGGCACCTGATAAGTTGCACCACCCACGCGGCGGGATTTTACCTCGAGGCGGGGACGCACGTTGTCGAGCGCCTTGTGCAGCGTCTCGAGCGGATCCACCACATCGGTGCCTTCGCGGGTTTTTTCAATCGCCGTATAGACAATGCGTTCAGCCAGCGATTTCTTCCCGTCTTTCATGACGGAACTGATCAAGCGGGCAACCACAGGGCTGCCGTAGCGGCCATCATGGTTTTCTTTTTTGTGAATAACTCTGCGTCTGCGTGACATATATTATACGTGGTTATTTCTTTTTCTTGCCTGCGGCGGCTGCTTCAGCCCCTGCCTTCGGACGCTTGGCCCCGTATTTCGAGCGGCTGCGACGACGTCCATCAACCCCAAGTGCGTCCAGCGTTCCGCGAACGATATGGTAACGCACACCGGGCAAATCTTTCACACGACCGCCGCGCACCAGCACGATGGAGTGTTCCTGCAAATTGTGTCCCTCTCCGGGAATGTAGGCGATTACTTCCTGCCCGTTCGTCAACCGGACCTTTGCGACCTTGCGCAACGCGGAATTCGGTTTCTTCGGAGTACGTGTCATTACCTGCACGCAGACGCCACGGCGTTGCGGACAATTCACGAGTGCCGGTGATTTTGATTTCACCGTTACTTTCTTCCGTCCTTTTCGGACCAGCTGGTTGATCGTTGGCATTTTTTAAATTCTTAATTTTCACCCGCAACATCCGGGGACTAAAAACCCGCTCGAGCAGGCATTTCACTTACCCACTGGATGCGGGGAGCGCGAACTATAGAAAAATCTAGAGACCGCGCAAGTTAATTTTCACTCAACGCGTGATTTTCTTTTCTAGTCACGCGGGAGGGTCATCATTATCCAACTTAATCCGTGACGCAAGTATAAGATTTAAAAAAATTACAGCCCCTGCCTTTTCGCCCTCGCACAGAGCCCGCCGCTTTACACATCCTTCACAATTCTCCCCCGCCGCTTCATACCCCCTTTACACAGCGTCGTCACGGTTTGCCCTATTCTTAATAGGACCGCCACCCTCCCAAAGCCACTGCGCCCCGCCCTCCTCTGCATCCTCATCGCATCACGATTCTGCGCGACAGCAGCCCGCGCCGGTATTCCGCTGTTATACATTGTAAAAGAAACCCGGCTTCAGCCGGCGCAGCGCCGATGGGAACGCCCCAGCGCACCACGAACCCACCTCGCTAGGCTCGCCCGGTAAATCTCTTTCCTTCATATCCTTCGAGCGAAAGGATATGCAGGCGGCTAGATGCATACCTCCATGAAACGAATCATTATCGCCCTCTCCCTCTCGTTCCTTCCGCTCATGGCACACGCCGGAAACGCTGAGATAACAGCACTCCTCGCGACTTTTCCGAAAAACGCAATGATGATGGACGGCTTTACGCCTATCATCGAATTGCCGTCGAGCGCTTCCGTGAATGAGGTTCTGGATCACTATCTCACCACCGGGATCATGTTTGATGGCAAACCGTTCAAACCATCCTGCAAAGTGATTGCCACCGAGAAAATTTTAATTTCGCCTGGAATCCCTCCCATCACTGCCGTCTTGATCGAGTATTATGGGCAAAAAATAGTTTTGATGCAGCCCACCGGTCGCAGATGGGTTGTTCGGAAATACTCCCCGGTCGGCGGCAGATGGAGTTGGCTTTATTGACGCTTTTGTGCTTCGCAGCAAATTTCCACTGGACATCTCCACACATCGTTGCGAAATAATCCGCCCCCCACCTAGTTAAATGTTCGAGTTAGTTAGCACAGATCACACATCCAAAGCACGTCGCGGACGCATCACCACCAGGCATGGCGTCATTGAAACGCCCGTGTTCATGCCCGTGGGTACACAAGGCTCGGTCAAGGGCGTGAGCCCCATGGAGCTCATCGATCTCCAGGCGCAGATCATCCTCGGGAATACCTATCACCTCTTCGTCCGCCCCGGCATGGAAGTCATGAAACACTTCGGCGGCCTTCACAATTTCATGAACTGGCGCGGCCCCATCCTTACCGATAGCGGCGGCTTCCAGGTCTTCTCCCTCGCGAAACTGCGCAAGATCACCGAGGAGGGTGTCCATTTTCAAAACCACCTCGATGGCGCCCCCTGCTTCATCGGCCCGGAGACAGCCATGGAGATCCAGCAGACCCTCGGCTCGGATATCGCGATGGTTTTCGACGAGTGCCCCCCCTACCCCTGCGAGTTCGATTACGCGGCGAAGAGCCTCGACCTCACCCTCCGCTGGGCGCAACGTTGTAAAACATGGTGCGACCAGCAGGATGCCGCAGGCACCCTGCGCCCCGCCGTATTCGGCATCGTGCAGGGCGCCACATTCGCCGCTTTGCGGGAAAAAGCCGCCACCGCGCTCGCCGCCATGGATTTCGAGGGCTACGCCGTCGGCGGTGTCAGCGTCGGCGAACCCGAGGTGGAGATGATGCTCGCCGTGGAGAACAGCGAACCCTTCCTCCCTGCCAATAAACCCCGCTACGCCATGGGCCTCGGCACCCCGCCGCAGATGGTGGAGATGATCGCCCGCGGCATCGATATGTTCGACTGCGTGCTCCCCACCCGCATCGCCCGCAACGGCACCGCCTTCACCGAGCACGGCACCGTGAATTTAAAAAACGCCCCCTTCATCATGGAAAAAGGCCCCATCGAGGAAGGCTGCGCCTGCTACGCCTGCCGCGAGTTCAGCCGCGGCTACCTCCGGCACCTCATCAAGGCCGAGGAAATTCTCGGTCTCCGCCTCGTCACGCTCCACAACCTCCATTTCTACCTGAATCTCATGACCCGTGTCCGCGCCGCGATTGATGCCGGCATCTTCGATATTTTCAGGAAAAACTTTGTTAAAAACTATGTTTGCCGCGAAATTCCGGCCTGAAATACACGCACTCACGGCAAACGCTACGATTAATGTTTAACAAGATTAACGCATAACCCGTTTGCACATCTGCAAAAACGAATTAATTTCATCACCACTAAACTAAACCCATATGTCGAAATACACTGCATTCCGTTGCCCTGAGGATCTCCTCATCAAAGCCAAAGCCCGCGCCAACAAAGATCATCGGTCATTGAGCAATTATCTCATCACCCTGATCGCCAAGGACGTCGGCGGCGCCATGCCAGCCGCAAAAGCCAAGGCAGCCCGCGCACCGAAGAAAGCAGCTTCCCGTTCCCGCAAGTAGGGAACCACGGGCTGATTTTTTTCATAAAAATTTTAACAAATGCAACCGTTCTGCTCGAGCGGTTGCATTTGAGGTGCGTACCGCAAATCTCCCTTTTTTCAACATCCCATTTCCGCCGTGATCGGGCACAAAAGGATAAAGTCACGATTTCAAACAGCACGTCCGTGGAGGGACATGCTCTGTCATGTCCCAGTCCGCGACAGCTTCTTCGGCCCCCACATCGTCCCACCGTCTGGAATCATCCCCCCTCAAAACAGATATTTCTTCATTCAACGTTCAATGTTGGAAGTTGAACGTTGGAAGTTCTTCTCTTAAAAAGCGGCTTCCTTGAAGAAACGCCCCTCCCGATACCACGATAAATCGAAAAAACCGGAATCCACCCTTTGAAAATCGTCCACTCCCCATCCGCCGCATCCCATTTGTGCCGCCAGGCCGGCAAAAAAATCGTGCTCGTCCCCACCATGGGAGCCCTGCACACCGGCCACCTCGCTCTCATCCGCCGCGCCCGCAAACTCGCCGGCCCCCGCGGCATGGTCGTCGTCAGCATCTTCGTAAACCCCATCCAGTTCGGGCCGAAGGAAGACTTCTCCCGCTACCCCCGCCCCTTTGCAAAGGACGCCGCCCTCTGCCGCGAAAACGGCGTTGACCTCATCTTCAACCCCTCGCCGCAGCAAATGTATCCCCCCGGCTTCTCCACCTACATCGACGAAGGCGCGCTCGGCGACGCCCTCTGCGGCCGCTCGCGCCCCGGCCACTTCCGCGGCGTCTGCACCGTCGTCGCAAAGCTGTTCCACATCCTCACCCCAGCCATCGCCATCTTCGGCAAAAAGGACTTCCAGCAGCTCGCCATCATCCGCCGCATGGTCCGCGATCTCGACATCCCCGTAAAAATCGACGCCCTCGACACCGTCCGCGAGCACGACGGCCTCACCCTCAGCTCCCGCAACCAATACCTCACCGCCGACGAGCGCACCCAGGCCCCCATCATCCGCCGCGCCCTCCTCACCGGCGCAAAAAACATCCGCACCGCAAAAAAAGTCATCCCGAAAATAATCGCCACCGCCCCCCTGGCAAAAACCGATTACATCGAAATCCTCGACGCCGAAACCCTCCAGTCCGTCACCCCCGCAACCAAAAAAATCCTCCTCGCCGCCGCCGTCTTCTTCGGCAAAACCCGCCTCATCGACAACATCACCATCGCCAAAAAATAACCGCGCG
>JBAVPB010000025.1:0-14559 GCA_049692655.1 Chthoniobacteraceae bacterium
ATCCTATGCAACTGGATGGTGTGCATGGGTGTAGTGATGGGGATGACGTCGAGCTCGACCATCGGCAAAATCGTCGGCGCATGGATCCCGATCTTCATCTTCTTTGCACAGGGCTTCGAGCATTCGATCGTGAACATGTTTGTCATTCCGACAGGCATGATCCTCGGCGCGAAAGTGAGCATTGCGGACTGGTTGCTGTGGAATCAAATCCCCGTGACGATAGGCAATATTGTTGGCGGATTTCTTTTCACCGGCATGGCGCTCTACCTCACGCACGGACCGAAACGGGCAGCCGCCACCGCTGAAGTCATCGAGGGCGAGCCTGCTGTCTGAGCGGAAACTCCGGCGGTTTTTGGATGTTGGTTTGGTGTCCCGGTCCCGCCGCCATGAGAGTGGCGGCGGGACGACACCAGGGAGGTGAGGATGGCGATAATTTTCCACAGAATGGCTAAAACGCGCCAATTTCCACTTCAGGATAAACCAGCATGGACATCCTGTTTTTCTTTTTTTCAGGCGGGTATTTTACAGAGGAGGGCGGGCGAAGATGAGGCACGGCGCCTTATAATCAGAGAAGAAAGCGCAGCATGAATTTTATTCATACATTTTATTAATACAATAAACGAAATTTCTGGTTCACACAGGGGAAGGTTGGCACGGGGGTGGCTATGGTGTCGCTACAGCAACATGCAAGGCAACAACACTACGAATAAAATTCCGTTCATTCCGGAAAGCGCGCCATTCAACGCGGAGCAGCGTCAATGGCTCAATGGCTATCTCGCCGGATTGTTTTCCGACGCGCAGGCGATGACCGGCGCTGCAAGCGCACCGGCGCTCCCCGCGCAACCGCTCACGATTTTATACGGCAGCCAGACCGGCACCGCCGAGGGACTCGCGAAGAAGACGATGAAGGAAGCCGGGAAACGCGGCTTTGCACCGAGGATGGTGGACATGGCGAACTACGAGACCGTCGATTTTACGAAGGAGGAAAACGTCCTGCTCATCACCAGCACCTACGGCGACGGCGATCCGCCGGACAACGCGCTTGCATTCTGGAACTTCCTCAAGGGTGACACCGCGCCGCCGCTCGCCCACATGAATTTCTCCGTGCTCGCTCTGGGCGATACGAATTACACAGCCTTCTGCGAGTTCGGGAAAAAATGCGACGAGTATTTTGAAAAACTCGGCGCGAAACGGATTCATCCGCGCGTCGATTGCGATGTCGATTACGAGGCGCCTGCCGGCACCTGGGTGGAAAACGTCTTTGCCTCGCTTGCCTCCGCCGGCGGCGCGGTGCCTGCTGCCGATGCCGTGGCGACAACGTCCGAAGAGGCCGTGGAAACCGGCTATTCGAAAAAGCGGCCGTTTCCCGCGCGGCTCATCACCAACCGCAAACTCAACGGCGAAAACTCCGGCAAGGAAGTGCGGCATTACGAAATCCTGCTCGCGGGATCGGGGCTGACCTACGAAGCGGGTGACGCACTCGGCGTGGTGCCGGCGAATTGCGGCGACCTCGTCACTGAAGTTCTCGACGCGATCACCTGCGATGGCGAGGAAGCGGTGAAAACATCCGACGGCGTGGAGATGCCGCTGCGCCTCGCGCTGGAGCAGCATTACGACATCACGAGGCCATCCGCGGAACTGCTCAAGGCTGCCGCAGCGCGGGGAGCCGCAGGCGGGACGCTCACGGCGTTGCTCGAACCGGAGCGCAAGGATGAATTAAAAAAATGGCTCTGGGGCCGCGAGGTCATCGACGTGATCACCGGCCTGGAAAAACCATTCGGCGCGGAGGAACTGGTTGCGCTGCTCAAGAAATTGCAGCCGAGGCTTTACTCGATCTCCTCCAGCCCGAAGGCGCATCCCGGCGAGGTCCACCTCACTGTGGCCGCCGTGCGATACGAGGGACAGGGGCGCGGGCGCAAGGGGGTCTGCTCCACGTTCCTCGCCGACCGTTGCGCCGAGTCCACACCGGTGCCGGTTTACGTGCAGATCTCGCACGGGTTCCGCCTCCCCGGGAATGGCGATGTGCCGGTGATCATGTGCGGACCGGGCACGGGCATCGCGCCGTTCCGCGCATTCCTGGAAGAGCGCGAGGCAACCGGCGCGAAGGGGAGGAACTGGCTGTTTTTTGGCGATCAAAAACGGGCGACCGATTTCTTATACCAGGAACAACTGGAGGCGTGGTTGACCGGCGGGCACCTTGCCCGCCTGGACCTCGCATTCTCGCGCGACCAGGAAGAGAAAATCTATGTGCAGCACCGCATGCTCGAAAATGCCGCGGAACTGTGGAGCTGGCTGGAAAGCGGCGCGCATTTTTACGTGTGCGGGGATGCCAGCCGCATGGCGAAGGACGTGGACACCGCGCTGCACCAGATCGCGGAGACCGCTGGGGGATTGAGCAAGGAAGCGGCCGCCGAATACATCCAGAAATTGAAATCCGACAAGCGTTACCAACGAGATGTTTATTAAACCAATGAACGAGACTTCCTTACCCATAGAAGCCGTCAACGGCCAGCCTCTCTCGCCGGAGCAGAAAAATTACCTCACCGGATTTTTCGCGGGGGTAACGGCGCGCGGCCAGCGTTTCAGCGATGTGGTGGCGCCGCCCGCCGTGGAAAAACATGTCTCGCTCGACGACCTCATTTTTGAGGAACGCGTGAAGCGCGAATTGCATCCGCTGGACGCCTATCCGCTCCTGCTCGAATGCGCTTCCGCAAACAAAGCGCCGGAGAAGGAGGAAATCTTCCGGTTCAAATGGAACGGCCTGTTTTACCTGACACCGAACAAGGAAGCCTTCATGGCGCGGCTCCGCATCCCCGGCGGGCAGCTCCGCACATTCCAGCTCCGCGAGCTGGCGGCAGTGGCGAAGGAACTGACGACCGGCTACGTCCAGATCACCACGCGCGCAAATCTGCAAATGCGGCTCATCCAGCCGAAGGATACACCGAAGTTCGTGCAGCGCATCCAGCATGTCGGCCTGCACACACGGGGCGCGGGCGCGGACAATATCCGCAACCTCACCGCGAACCCGACCGCCGGTATTGATCCGCATGAGTTGATCGACGTGATGCCGTTCTGCCACGAGATGGCGCAGATCATCATCAACGACCGCTCCTTTTACGATCTGCCGAGGAAATTCAACATCGCGTATGACGGCGGCGGGCTCATCGGCACGGTCGAGGATACGAACGATGTAGGGGCGAAAGCGGTGAAGGTGGGCGACGAGGTTTTCTTCCGCATCGCACTCGGGGGCGCGACGGGTCACAAGGCGTTTGCGCGCGATCTTGGGGTGCTGGTAAAGCCCGCGGAACTGAACAAAGTTGTCGCCGCAATCGTGCGCGTCTATATCGAAAACGGCAATCGCACTGACCGCAAGAAGGCGCGACTCAAGCATCTGCTCGAGAAGTGGACGCTGGAACAATATCTCGAGGAGACCGAGAAGGTGCTCGGAGCAAAGCTGGAGCGCGTGCCGCTTGATCCCGCGGCGATCCAATATCCGGGGCAGGCTATTCCGCACTCGCATGTGGGTGTTTACCCGCAAAAGCAGGCGGGCCTGAATTACATCGGGGTCGCGATTCCCGTGGGACATCTCACGCCGAAGCAGATGATTCGCATCGCGGAGATCGCCGATCTTTATGGTTCCGGTGAAATCCGGCTCACGGTCTGGCAGAATTTCATCATCCCGAATGTTTCCGACGCGTTCGTGGAAACAGCGAGGAAGGCGCTGCGCCGGATCGGATTCGAGACGCACCAATCGAACCTCCGCAGCGGCATCATCGCATGCACGGGAAACGCCTATTGCAAATTTGCGCAGTCTGACACCAAGGGCCACGCCCTTGCGCTGGCCGATTACCTCGACAAGCGGATCAAGCTCGACCAGCCCGTGAACATCCATTTCACCGGCTGCCCGAACTCCTGCGCGCAGCATTACATGGGCGATATCGGGCTCATGGGCGTGAAGACCAAGGTCGCGGGGGAAAGCGTGGATGGCTATCACATATTCGTCGGCGGAGGCTTCGGAGCGAACCAGGCGGTGGGTCGCCAGGTTTTTAATGGCATCCCCTGCGACAGCATGCCGTCCCTGGTCGAAAACATGCTGAAAGGCTATCAGCGCCATCGCATGGAGGGGGAGAGTTTCCAGGCATTCACCACGCGGTATGACCTCAATAATCTCCAGGCCATTTTCAGCAATGAGGAATAAATGAGCGGGATGCCTGCGCAACCGCAATCCCCACGCACGCTGATCGACGATCTGCTTGCGGAACAGCAGACGCTCACCGCCGTGGAACGATTTGCGCGCAAGCATGAGCGGCATGGTCTTCCGGCGCAGGCGAGATATTACCGAGACCTCATCCCCCTCACCAAACCGGCGCAGGGGGAGCAGTATGCATTCGCGGTCGATCTCGATATTTGCACGGGTTGCAAGGCGTGCGTGAGCGCGTGCCATTCGCTCAACGGGCTCGACGACGACGAGATCTGGCGCAACATCGGCCTGATTCACGGCGGCACGGCGGAGGAACCTTACCAGCAGATCGTGACGACAGCCTGCCATCACTGCGCGGAGCCCGCCTGCCTGGAGGGATGCCCGGTGAAAGCTTACGAGAAGGAGGAGGAAACGGGCATCGTGCGGCACCTCGATGACCAGTGCATCGGCTGCCAGTATTGCGTGCTGAAGTGCCCCTACGACGTGCCGAAGTATTCGAAAAAACGCGGCATCGTCCGCAAGTGCGACATGTGCCACGACCGGCTGGGTGCAGGCGAAGCCCCCGCATGCGTGCAATCATGCCCGAGCGGAGCGATCGCGATCCGCATCGTGAACAAAGCAGAACTGATCGCCGCCACGATGCCGGGGGACGCGCTGCTGCCCGGGGCGTATGATTCCACCTACACGAAGCCGGCCACCACCTATACCACACGCCGGAAAATGCCCGCGAATGCACAGCCTGGCGACAGCACTGCGTTGCGGCTGGAGCATGCGCACTGGCCGCTGATCCTGATGCTGGTCTTCACGCAAATCGCCGCCGGGATGTATATGGGCGTGGCCCTGCTGGGGTTATGCAGCCCGCATGGTTTTACTGTCACACAAGCACCGGTCGCCGTGGCGGCGTTTGTGATTTTGAATATCGGGCTGGCTGTCAGCGTCCTGCACCTAGGCCGGCCCCTGGGCGCGTGGCGGGCGTTTCTCGGCTTGCGCACCTCGTGGATGAGCCGTGAGATTTTTGCCTTCAGCATTTTTGCCGCGCCAGCCGCGGCATTCATGGGGGCGGCTCTCTGGAATGTGGCGACCGGTTTGATTCCGAAATTACGGCTGCTCGAAAGATTCATCAACCCCTCGCATTTTACCGAACCGCTTGCGGTGGCCACGGCGCTCCTTGGGGTACTCGGTGTTATTTGCTCCGCGATGATTTATATTGATACACGGCGCATTTACTGGAGAGGCGGACTTACTTTTGTGAAGTTCTTCGGCACGGCGGTTCTTCTCGGCGCCGCCGGGATCTCGATGGTGATCGCTTGGACGGGATTCTTTACGGGTGGCGATATGCAATATCCCGCACGGGTGTTCATGCTGGCGGCCTTGGTTTTTCGCGTGGCGCTGTTTGCGCGGGAGTCCGCCGGTTTCCGTCAGGCGCTCTTGAACCCCCGCGATCTGGATCACCGCTCCTCGCTGACGATCTGGAAACTGCGCCGCCCGCTGATAACGGCACTGTGCGCGCTTTTTGCAGGGTCGCTGTTTTTTGGAATGCTGGCGATTACGGGCACCGGCGTCGCGGTTTCGTCGGCGCTCTTCTTCCTGCTCACGCTCGGTTCGCAGATTATCGAGCGGTACTTTTTCTTCACGGCGGTCGTCGCTTACCGGATGCCGGGACCGCTGGATTCCGGACAATCGTCGCACGCATGAAAGCATTGCGATCCAAAGCAGCCGGTTTTATTCGTGCCACGGATGGCCCATTGACAAAGGATCTTGTTCAAACGCCGGGAAACTTCGGCCTTGGCAAAGTCCCGGAGCGTCTCAAGCCTGACGACACGACGACCATGGTCTGCGGCTTCTGCTCCACCGGCTGCGGGCTGAATATTCACCTCAAGGATGGGCAGGCCATCAATCTCAGCGCAGATACGTTTTATCCGGTTAATCTCGGGATGGCCTGCCCGAAAGGCTGGGAAGCCCTCACACCGCTCGCTTCTCACGATCGTGCCACCACGCCGCTGCTGCGCAACGAACGCGGCAAGCTGGAACCCGTGGACTGGGAACGCGCCCTCATTTTATTTTGTGAACGTTTCAAGGAGATCCAGCGCAAGCATGGCCCGGAGTCGGTCGCCTGGCTTGGCACCGGGCAGATCTGCACCGAGGAACTGGCTTTCCTCGGCGCGCTCGGGAAATTTGGCATGGGCATGGTCCACGGCGACGGCAATACGCGCCAGTGCATGGCGACTGCGGTTACCGCATACAAGCAATCCTTCGGCTTCGACGCTCCTCCTTATTGCTATCAGGATTTCGAGGAATCGGACGTCATTGTGCTGGTCGGCTCCAATCTGTGCATCGCGCATCCCATCATGTGGCAGAGGGTGATGAGGAATAGGAATAATCCGGAAATCCTCGTGGTCGATCCCCGCAAAACGGAGACCGCCATGGCGGCCACGCGCCATTACGCGATAAAACCAAAAAGCGATCTCACGCTGCTCTACGGGCTGGCAAACATCCTCATCGCCAGCGGCTGGATCAAGCGCGACTACGTCAATGCGCATACCAGCGGCTTCGATGAATTTGCCGCGTTCGTCACCCGCTTCACCACCGATCATGTCTGCTCAGTCACGGGCCTCACCCCGGATGCCCTCTGGCGTTTCGCGCAGACAATCGCGGATGGTAAACGCGTCTCATTCTGGTGGACCATGGGAGTGAACCAGAGCCACGAAGCCACGCGCACAGCCCAGGCGATCATCAATCTCGCCCTCATGACCGGCAACATGGGACGCCCCGGCACGGGTGCAAACTCGATCACCGGCCAATGCAACGCCATGGGGTCGCGCCTTTTCAGTAACACCACAAACCTGCTCGGGGGCCACGATTTCACCAGCGAGCCGGACCGGAAAAAAATCGCGCGCGTTCTCGGCATCGATCCGGATCGTATCCCATCGGTAAACTCACTGGCTTACGACCAGATTTTACAGGGCATCGAGGATGGAAAAATCAAGGGGCTGTGGATCGTGGCAACCAATACTTCGCATTCGTGGATCAACCAGAATTTCTTCAACGAGCTGACGGCAAAGCTCGATTTTCTCGTGGTGCAGGACATGTATTCCACCACTGAGACGGCCCAGCGCGCGCACCTTGTGCTGCCCGGGGCGGGCTGGGGGGAGAAGGAGGGCACTTTCATAAATTCCGAGCGCCGCATCGGCCTGGTAAAACGGGTTTCCCGCGCCCCTGGCCAGGCGCTTTCCGATTTCAATATCTTCAAGCTCGTCGCTCAATATTGGGGCTGCGGCGACATGTTCTCCCGCTGGTCGTCCCCGGAAGCAGTATTCCAAATCATGAAGGAACTTTCCCAGGATCAGCCCTGCGATTTCTCAGGCATCGGGGATTACCACATGATCGATGAATGCGGTGGCGTGCAATGGCCTTGGCCGCAGGGAAACCCGGAGCCTCCCCTTCAGCAGCGCCGCCTGTTCGAGGATGGCAGGTTTTTCCACGCCGATGGCAGGGCGAAGTTTATTTTTGAAGAACCCAGGGAACTGCCCGAACCCGTGGATGCAGAATATCCATTCACGCTGCTTACAGGGCGGGGCACCTCCTCCCAATGGCATACCAACACCCGCACGGGAAAATCCGACGTGCTCCGTAAGCTTTACCCCAGGGAAATATATATCGAAATCAATCCGCTCGATGCGGAACGCCTCGGCATTACGGCCAACGCGCAGGTCACCATTGCCTCGCGCCGCGCGAAAGTCGCGGCGACCGCGTTCATTACCACCACCGTCCAGCCCGGCCAGGTCTTCGTGCCAATGCATTACGCCAAGGCAAACCAACTCACCTACCCCTCCTTCGATCCCTACTCGCGCCAACCCTCCTACAAAGCTTGCGCAGTGAATGTGGAAAAAATCAACGCCCTTTGAACCGCAAGCCAGCCGCACTTTCGAGAACTCGGGTCAAGGAAGCGCCGCCGGAACAGTCTTTGGAGGCTGGTTCCTTTTTATTAAACGGCTGCCGGGCCACATGGAATCATCCATGGTCAGCACATAGATCAACATCGCTGCCAGCATCAGGATCGCCACCGCGACCACCCGCCAGTCCCTGTGCCATTTTTTTCTCGATGGTTGGTTCTGTTCATTCGCCCCATGATGAGGCCCTTCCTTGCCGTCTGTATGCTTGTGCCCGTGGCTCATAGCTTATCTTTCTGCACGCTAGGTTGAACAGGCGGGGTCGCCCCGCCAGTCTGTCCGTTAATCATTTTTTCTTCCGTCGAGGTGGTCGTCCTGTGTGCCGCCGCATCCTCGTTTTTCTCCTGCCTCCGCACATGTGTGAAGACATACATCCACACAATAAAAACGATGGCAATGCATGGAATGGTGAATTTTTTCATAGGCTCTGGCACCCGTGAAAATATGCCATCAGTCCTGCATGGGATATGGGGTTAAACCCTACCCTGAATGCGCCTCAATGCCCGCCCGTCGCAGCAAGCCCCCTCACCCATTCCGATTGCGACAGGCTCAAATGCAGTTCCTCCTGGAAGTGCTTGTCCATCACATCGGTCATCCCGTTGCAAAATCCCCAGAGGAGAAACAGTGAGCTGACAAGGAGGAAGGTGAAGATTAGATTCCTGCCATCAGCAGTGACAAACATGCTTTTCTTGCTCATACGACCTTAATGAATGGAGGGAGACGCCTTCGGGTGGAGGTAAATCTAATTTTGTTAAACCGCCCAACGAGCATGCCAATCCCCCCTTTCTTGTCCACTATGAGAAGATGGTGTTGAGGGCACGCTTAGCCGTATCCATGCAGTTAAAATAGGAGCTTGTCTCCAAACGAATCTGGACGGCACAGCAACATTCCGGGTAGCATATTCGGCTCGAATGTTCTTTTAGGCGGCCCGCCAAAAAGCCCCACGATAGAACCGCCACCACCCAAAAACCCCCGCCCACACAGCGCGACATCTCTTCCTCCGGGGAGCGCATGGCTCCAGCCGTGCTGGTTGCGGAGTCCTCGCCGCAACGAACTTTTTCTTCAACCCGCGCCTGCTATCCGGCGACGCTCCATTGCCACATCACACCAAAAACCCCGGCCGCGTCTCCACGGCCGGGGTTTTTATAAATGTTGGTTGGGTTAGTTAGCTAACCTGCCGGGTCCGGACTTAGAAGCTGAACTTCAGGCCGCCTTTCACGCTCTGCTCGAAGTAGCTCTCCTGTCCCACCTGCGCGTTGTAATCCACGAAGATCGTCATGCGGTCGCGCACGGTGAAGTTAATCCCGCCGCCGACCAGTGCCGCGTCACGCTCAGGCTTTGTGGTTCCTACCGCGAAGCTGCCGAGGCCGGAGCCCAGGAACGACGCGCTGATGTCGCGGCTGTCGTCCAGGAACTCATGCTGCCACTCCGCGCGGCCTTCCGCCGCGAACGCCACTTCCCTGCCGATCTGCTTGTGGAAATCGGCGCGGAATCCGAGGCGCGAGCGCAGGCTGTCCGCATCCTGGCTATCGACTGCGAGGCTTGCGGAGCCGGCTCCGTATTCGTTGAATCCGTCCACACGCAGGTGCGTGTATTGCAGGCCGGCGATCGGCCCCACTGTCAATGACTCGTTGATCTTGAAGTCATACCCGCCATCCAGGTTTGCCCCCTCCTGGTCGCCGCTTGTGTTGCTGCTGGCAAAGCGTGTCAGGCCGGGGAATGCGATCACGCGCGTGCTGTCGTAGTCGTTGTGGCCGTAGGTCACCAGTCCGTTCGCAAAGTAACCGCCGTTATGGTAGCCGCTGTAGATGCCGCCACCGTAACTATCGACGCGCGCCTCGCTTCCGATGCTGTCCATGTCCGCCGTGGTGTGCTGGTAGTCGAACAACGCGCCGATCACCCAGTTCTCGTTGATCCTGCCATCCACGCCGAGTATCAGGCCCGCCGTGTCGAACTTCGACTCCTGCATGTTCTGCCTCGCGTCGAAGTTACCCAGCAACACGTCGCCACTTGCAAAGAAACCCCAGCGGCGCTCGCTGCCTTTTGCCTCTGGCACCACGACGTTCTTGTTGTCCTTGCCATCCTTGCTGAACCCGGCCGTCGTAGTCGCGTTGTCCCCTCCTATTCCCATCGTGTCGATGTTCTCGCTGCCATCGCGCAGGTTGTTCAGGCGCTCATCGATACCGAGTGAGAGCGAGTTCTGCGTCGCAAATGCGATGTCGCCGAAGATCTGGTATTTCTGCGGGCTGAAAGCCTCGAACGCCGATGCCGGATCTCCGCTCGCATCCACTGTATTCAGCACGGTGAGCATGTCCCCGGTCGGGTTCACCGCGAAGCTGTCCAGGTTCGCCGCAATGGCAAACTGGTTTGGCGTGAGTGCCGATGCCTGGTAGGAGGTGGCGTTGATGTGGATCACCATCGGATCCACGTTGTAAGTCACCCCGCGCACTGTGAAGCTGCCGGTGAAGTTCTGCGTATTCCCCTGCGCTGCGATCTGCGCTTTCAGCGCTGCGATTGCCTGCGGGGAGAGACCCGTGAAGTTCAGGTTTAGCACGTTGTTGGAGTCACTGCTAGCGGCGATCAATCCGTTTACGGATGAGTGGCCGTTCAGGTTCACCGTGTTGTTGAGCCCCTGGACCGATATGCCCACCGCGTTGGCTCCGCCGCCTGCGGAAATGGTTCCCCAGTTATTCAGCACCGCATTACTGGTCTCCAGCGTCACGCCTGCGCCAGCCGTTGCGCCATTGATGCCGCTGCCTCCCTGGAGGGTCCCGTAATTGCTCACGACGATGTTGCTGTCTGCGGAGCCGATCGGATTTCCGAAGATATTCACGGCAGTCCCGGCGGTGTAATTGCTGCCAATGGCATTGCCACCGATGACATTGCCGGTATTCACGAGCGAGAGGTTGGTGAGGACCCCGTTTGCGCGGACATTAATTCCACCGGAGACTCCGGCTACATCCATATCGACTTCCGCGCCACCATTCCCGCCCTGGATAAGGCCGGAGTTGGTGATCGCGATATTGTGCATGTCTCCACCACCTTCAATATCCACCCCATAGCTGCCGCCGCCCGATAAACGGGAGAGCGCGGTCGAGATTCCGCCGTTTCCACCGATGATGCGGCCAGTGTTCGCGAGCATGACGTTATCCACGTCGTCATTGGACCGCAGGAGGATGCCGCCGCCGCCGTGGCTGGCGTTCTGGCTGGCCGAGGAGCCGCCAATTCCGCCGATGATGTCGCCGGAATTAGTGATGGAGACACCGGAGATGCCGTCCTGGGTGCCGGCGATGTTGATCGCCTCCAGGCCATAGCCTGAATTTCCACCATTGCCGCCGAGTATCGATCCGGTGTTGGCGATGCTGACGTTCGACACATTGCCGGATGCAATGATATCCACCCCGTAGCCGCCCCAGCCACCGTTGAGAAAATTCGCATCGTCGCCGTTTCCGCCATTCCCGCCCCGGATGATTCCGGAGTTCTTGATCGTCACGTTTGCGATATTATCGTCGTGGGAAAGGATATAGACTGCGTTGCCGGCGTCGCCACCGTATGCTTCATTTCCGCCCGTGCCACCATTGCCGCCAAAGATGTTGCCCGAGTTGGTGATGCTGATGTTTTGAAGAAAACCTTCCTGGGTATTAATCTCGATACTGTCTCCACCACGGCCGCTATCGTATGCAAGGTCAGTCCCCATGCCGCCGTTCCCGCCGAGGATGTTGCCGGAATTGCCGACCGTGACTCCGTTGATCCCGTAGTATCCCTCGAAAAAAGCGCCATCGCCGCCTTCGCCCGCATAGGAGTATTTCCCGCCGTCCCCGCCGCGTCCGCCCGCGATGGTTCCTGCGTTGCTCACCGACACGTTTTCATAGTCGTAGCTGGAGTAGAGATAAATTCCCTGTCCGCCGGAACCGATGGTGCTGGAGTGGTAGTTGATATTGCTGACACTGTCGCCACCGAGGATTTCCCCGGAATTAACGATCGAGATTCCATTCACAGTGCCGCTGGAAACAAAGATGCCGCTCCCTCCGTAGCCGCCGTAGCCGCCCGGGCCTCCATTCTCACCCAGACCGCCGGAAATGGTCCCATGGTTGGAAATGTTGACGTTGGAAATGCTGTCGTAAGCCGAGAGGTTGATGCCGTCGCCGCCATATCCGCCGGAACTGTAATTGGCGGAAGCCGTTCCTCCATTGCCGCCGGTCATGACACCGGAGTTGGCAATCGAGATCGTGTCGATGGACGACCCGGAGGGAGAATGGATATATAACCCATTGCCACCATCTCCACCACCGGAACCCGTGTCCGGTGTGCCCGCGCCGCCAAGGATGAGGGAGGTCAGGCCGGTCGAGATCGTCTCATGAGTGGGATTTCCCTCGAATACCACCGCACTAAACCCCGTATCCGCGCCGATGGTGCCGCTGCTCAGCAGCGTGTTGTTTCCGGTGGTGAATGTGACCGTGTCCGTGCCGCTGCCGATCGCAAAACTGCCTGCGGAGAGGTTCAACTTGTCAAAACCGCCGGCTGAAAGAGTCCCGTCCCCGGAGACCAGCGAACCCAGCAATCCGCTGCCGGTGATGTTATTTCCGCCCCCGGCTGTGGTGCCGGTGACTGCATATTGGCCACGGGCCGTTTCCATTCCTCCCAGCGCCAGTGCGAGCGCGCCAAGCATTACAACACGATTCAATAGAGTCATTATGATATTTTTTTGGTTGATTGCGTCCCCCGCGCAGTCCGGTGCATTTCAGGAAAAAATGTCTCGTGGGCAGTTCTATCCTTGGCGCAGATCGTTGTGGATTGCAGGGGTTGTTTCGTGAGGTGGTATTAGGCAAACAATCGCAGCCCGTCAAACACCATCACGCGCAAAACAAATGATAATTATTTCCGTGTATAAGCGCCCGGTAATGACTGGAATTTACCGCTGTTTTTGGTAGATCGATTTATCTGCCTACCGCAACGCGGTTGCATCCTATAGCCCATGGTTGGCGTGAGCTTGGCGAGCGTCTACCATGGGAACCAAACGAAATATGATCCTACCCCGAAGTGGGTTGCATCATGTTTGCAAAAAAGAGGCATTGTCTGATCTTCGGTTGCCTAGGAACCAGTTGCAATATCTGTAAAGAGATACCAATTTCCGTCTATGTGCTTGTAAACCCAACCCCTGGTGCCACTGCTTTTGTGATCGTGGAAATAAACATCGAGGTTTTCCACCTGACGAGTCGGGACAATTTCTTGCCAGCAGATACCGATATGCACAGTATCTCCTGCAAAGCCTTGCCCCCACATCAAAATGCCGATCATAGGGTGAATTCCCTTCCTCCGTATTCCGTTTGTTCCACCGGCTTCCTTTAGAAGAGCGAGGTAACGGTCAAATCTCTTAATGGGAAAATTTCCACCTGGCGGTTCAGGTAATCCGTTTCCCGTATCTACGCCCCAAGAGGCAACTCTGAAACCATCCGGCTCTGCCTGAAGCATTTCCCTCAATTCCTCGAACGCGGTGCGATGCGCGTAGAAATTCTGTAGGAAGTCCGCCTCTCTTGGAGGACGTGAAATAGGAAAAACAAAAAGCCACGCCGTTACAAAAATGACGATGACAGAAAGAGCAATGATCCCGGTCTGATCACTTTTTTGATTCGATCTGTCTTTTTGTTGATCTTTATACAAGTTCAGCCGCTGACCAAATAACCTGAAAATGAGCCCCAGCAGAATTGTGACAGAGGAAGAATACCAACCGGAAAATACCATCGCAATGGGGATGTATAATCCTGGCGTCCACGAGTCCAATTCATGAGAGACACTGGTACTCACGAAGCCGGCTACAACCGGAGCAATGGCAAAGACAAACGTCCAGAAAACGACCAATCCCCAGCAGAGAAAAAATGAAGTGAGGGCACGCCCTCCTCGAAGAATGCGAATAAACGGAAAAATCCCTGCAAGAACCTCTGGTGCATAGGTGATGGCAATTTCAAATACAGACTTCATTTCTGCAGTTGTTGTGATTGAGCTTGCTCCGCTCTCCTATTGCTATGCAGTAATCATTCGATTAAAATGTTAGGTGACCCACTGGTATATTGGCTACATCTTTTTGCGTAGCGCCAAAATCTGGGTACAAGAGCTCACATCATTCTCCGCTTTCAAAGATTGGCAATCCTTCCGTGGAATTGTAAACGGTTGCGATGCCAGAACAGAGCAAACCACAACCACGTCCGCCGCGGCGTTGGTTTCGCTGGCTGCGGGTGCTGGTTTTTTTCTCGGTTGTCCTCGCGGCGTTGACCGCCGCCGTTCTCATCTACCTCTATTACAACCTCACCGACATCGTCGTCTGGTTTGCAAACCGCGTGCATCCCGAACTGGTCGCCGAACTCAAGCACGCCGCATTTGTCTCCCTGCACAGCATCGAGGTGAAAAACC
>JBAVPB010000026.1:0-12477 GCA_049692655.1 Chthoniobacteraceae bacterium
CCCATGCGTGTTTGCCACGCCAGTTTTCCTCGAGGACCAAAAGCACCAGGAGGATGGCGATGGCTACGAGCGATATGATGCCCCATTTGAAGATTTTGAAGATGATGCGTCGCATGGGAAGGAAACAGGGGTTGTTCCGGCTATAACGGCTTGAGGGACCAGACGAGGTCGCCTTGTTTGAAATCGGGGGTGCCGTTTTCTCTTTTGACCAATTTTCCGCCATCGTCGGTTCCGTTCCAGCCGACGGAGTAGAGAATGTAATCATCGGGGCCAGTGACGCGGTAGTGCAGGGGCTGGCCGGTGATGATGTCGTGTGGGAGGGCGGGAATGTGCAGGTCGTCGAGCGTGGCTGGCAGCGCGTTGTGGGCGATGCGGAAACGCTCGATGGCACAGGCGATTGCCGCCTCATTGCTGTACGACTGATACTGGGCAAACTTTTCCGGAATAGTCTCGTATACAGGCAACATGATTTTTGGCATGAGCATGTATGGAGAATGGGATTTGCGAACCCAATCGAGCATCTCCCTCATTTTGGCAGCCTGATGAAGATCAACGGTCCGGTTCTTCAGATCGAAGATGGAAAGCATATCCTCCTGCATGAAACGGTTTAAAAACACCTGACTTTGATACATCGAACCACTCAAGGCGTATTTCCAGACATAAAGGTATCTGCCATCAGTCCCGCCAAAACCTTCAAGCTCAACCATGCCTGCGAGCCATTTGGGATCGTTGCGAAGCTCATCCCACATCCAATTTGCAGAGCCACGCTCAGCCCGCATTGCGAGGGAGTAATCGGATAGGAAATCGGCTCTGCCAGTTCGCTTCTGCAACCAACCGAGTTGGGAATCGGTCCATTGATGCGTGGCAATCCCCTCCCAGATCGGCTGCATCAAAACGGCCATCATGGCAATTCGAACGAGACCGGAAATGAGCAATGGTTCGCCCTGGATAGACTCGACTAATCGAAAACCGAATTGGACATCCGCAAATGCATCATCGCTATGTTTCAAGTCCAACTCCGCTGTAGCCCGAAGCGCGATGAAGGAGGTCACGGCCTGAATCGCAGTGTAATGCGGCAATTCCATCGACAAACCTTCCTCATATTTCAGCGGAAACCTCGAAAGCGGATGAGTGGTTGCAGCATCGCGGAGTTCGGCAATCTGCGGGTTAAACCTGCCGAGCACTGCAAGTACGTCATCCGCAGCCGATTGCGGATGTGTCATGTCCGGAAGGGAGGCGCGATAGTAAGTCTGCCATGTCTTCAAATCCTTCCGGCAACCAAACATCCAGCCCGGCGACTTGGGTTTTGTGGCTTTTGAATCCTCTACGAATATCTGGATCTTTTTAACCGGTGGATCCGGCTCCCGGTAGATGGCCTTGTGTGTGGCTGGATCGCGGGCGTAATCGAGCAGAGGCTTGAGCAGCGGGGTGAGGGCGAAGTTCTGATCATCCGGCACGGGCGGCGGGATGAAGTATGCAAGGTCAAGATGCTCGCCCTGCGCTTCGAGGTCGTGTCTGCACTCCTCCCATGCGCGTTTGCCGCGCCAGTTTTCCTCGGCGACGATCAGTGCAATCAGAAGAGCAAGGCATACCAGCGCGATGAACATGCCGCGCATGACTTTGAAAAAATTGATCAATGCGTAAGCGGACATGGGGTGAGTGGGCGTCTTAACAAGAAGCAGGGAACGCTATTATCCACAGATTTCACGGATTTACACAGATTTTTGAAGCGGGCGGAAAGTTGCACTGGTTTTGAAATGCGATGCGCAGATTGCTTGTGACGCGCAGTTCCTCCGCTGGGGACAGCGGACGCTACACCGTTCTTCGAACGTGGCTGAGGGATTTGTCCAAGAATAAATCTAACGGTAAATATCGCGGCGATTGCCAATAGCTACAACGAGCACGACCAAGACCGCGTCCTGCACCTTATAAATTATGCGATAATCTCCAACAGGAATACGATAAAGTTCTTCATTGCCCTGCATTTTGAGAGAGCCGGGCGGATGCGGATTCTTTGCCAAACCATCGATTGCCTTTGAGAAACGATGGGCAAGTTTGCCATCCTTGAGCGCCTCGAGGAACTTCCGGGGCTCCCTGGCAAGCTCAATCCTGTATTGCATCGAGCCGCTTTTTTACTTCTTCCCACGGGTAGGTTTTCTCGCCTGCTGCGATACTTGCAAGGGCTTCCTGTGCAGCGGCCAGATCCTCGGCGTTCTCGCGGGCTTCCAATTCCGCAAGATCGACGATCAATTCCAAAACACGCTGGGCCCTTTCCTCGGAAAGAGCGCCGAGTTTTGCATAGGCTTCGTTGAGCGTAACCATGGATTAACTATTGGCGCGGAAGGCATCCCTGTCAACGAAAACGGCACGCAGGAAGAGCGGCTTGATGCTTGCCATTGCCGGGGGGACGATGAAGATTGGTGCAATCAGCCGAGGCACTCCGCTGCAAAATCCTTCGATTTTTCTGCGAGGAGTTTCGGGCCGAGTTTCATGATTTTGTCTTGCAGCTTAAGACGCCTGGAATGGATGAGTTCGTTCAAGGTCTCCGTCTCCACACCGATGGCGCATTGGTCCAGTGTTTCGCGGAGATGGACGAGATCGTGGTCTTTCCCCAGCAAGACGCAGAGTTTGCGGGCGTGGTGGGTGTGTTTGCTGATGGCTTTTTTCGGGCCGCGTTTTTTCAACAGCAGCAAAATGTGCAGAACGTCTTTCGTGCGTCTGCGCCACCGGTGCAGGTTTTCCGCAGATTTTTCGCCGGAGGCTTTCCGGAAGGAGGTGTGGCAACGTTTGTAAATGCGGGCCACTCCCCTGGGAAGATCGTGCCACTTGAGGTGGTCGTCCTCCCATTTCTCCATGGCGGAGCGGGCGGAGGTGAGCAGGGCGGCAGCCTTGTGCATTGCTGCTCCTGAACCGGCCGAAGCGGTTTTCTGCCCTTGGGCGAGGAATTTGAAGACTCCGGTAAAGCGGGAGGGTGCGATGGAAGTATGCTTGCAGAGTGCGGCCATGGTTCTGGCGTCGGCGAAGGCGTCCCTGATCGCGGCGATCTCCTCCGCTGCTTTGCGCAACGGGGTGTGATATGCCTGCGGAATTGCACGGGGGGAAGCGAAGTGGAGCAGCCGCAACACGGAACGGATCTTTTTTATCCGCTTGCGGACCTGGTGGACGGTGCGGGCTTGCAAGGCGGGCGAGGATTGATTGAGTTCCTTGATTGCACGCGTGAGCTGCCCGCACAATACCCTGCGAAATTCGCTTTCGGGCGCTTCGTGTTTGTCGATGTGAAAGCTCATGGCCGGTCAATCAGTCTGCGGCCTGTGCAGAGGGGATGCAAATTCGTCGCATGGAGTGGGCTGTGTGATTAACAGAAAGTTAAATCGTTAAAAGGTTAAATCGTTAAAAATTGGCCCTGAGCGTCATGGTTTAACAATTCCGCATTTTTAACCATTTAACCTTCGGCACCACGTCTGATTTATGCCCGGGATGCGGAGGCGGAGTGCTACCGGGCTTTGAGCAGCAGGACAGGGACGCTGACCTGATGGCGGACTTTATCCGCGGTGCTGCCGTAGAGGAGGTCGCTGATGAAGCGGTGGCCGTGGGTGGACATGGCGACGAGGTCGCAGCCTTTTGTCTCGATCCATTTGATGATTTCGTCCGCGGGTTCGCCGTAGGCCAGCTCGATCTCGACGTTGAGCCCCTCGCCTGCCAGGCGGGCGCGGATGGTTTCGAGGTAGGCTTTGTCGTGGCTGATCTCGGGGCTCACGGCGTCCTCTCCGAAGAGGCGGGCGGCCCATCCATCGGCGACGTGAAGGAGGACGATGGAGCTGTGGAAGGTGCGGGCGAGCGCGGAGACATGCTCGAGGATGGTGTGGTCGGCATGGGTGGCATCCAGCGCGACGAGAATTTTTTCATACATGGTTATTAATCCCCCGAATCTCAGTGATGGCTGAATACAGTCATCGCGTCGTGGAAGGCGCCGGGCAAGCCGTAAATATCGAGGGCGGTGATGAGGATGCAGGAGGTCCAGCCGGCGATGGCGAGGAAGCGGCCATTCCGGTGCTCGCCCATGATGGTGCGGGAGGTGGTAAAGTAGAGCAGCGGGAACATGGCGAGCGGGAGCTGGATGGCGAGGACGACCTGGCTGAGATTGAGGAGGTCGTTCACGCTGTTTTCGCCGCGGTAGCCGATGAGGATGATGGCGGGGATAATCGCGACGATGCGGGTGACGAGGCGGCGCACCCACGGCTGGATCTTCCAATCCATGAAGCCTTCCATGACGACCTGGCCGGCGAGGGTGCCGGTGATGGTGCTGCTCTGCCCGCTGGCCAGCAACGCGAGGGCGAAGAGGATGCTGGCCATGGCGGTGCCGAGGAGGGGCGTGAGGGTGAGATGGGCGATCTGGATCCAATCCGCATCCGCACTGAATGTGACCACGCTGCCGCCGGGGAGGGCGACCTTGTCCTTGCCGTAGAAGACGATGGCTGCCAGCACGAGGATGGCGGCATTCACAAAAAAAGCGACGGTGAGGGCGATGACGGAGTCGAGGGTATTAAACTTGATGGCGCGGCGCACGGAGAGATCGTCCGCCTGGAGTTTGCGGGACTGGACGAGGGCGGAGTGCAGGTAGAGATTATGCGGCATGACGGTGGCGCCGATGATGGCGATGGCGATATAGACCATGCTGTTATCGTGGAAGAATCCCGCGAGATCGGGCGCGACGGTGGCGGTGGCGATCTGGAAAAGGTCGGGCCGGGTCTGCGGCAGGACAAATATCTCGACGAAGTAGCAGACGCCGATGGTGCCGATGAGGACGACGATGATGGATTCGATAAAGCGCATGCCGAGCCGCTGAAGGGAGAGAAGCAGGAGGACATCGAACGCGGTGATGAAGACCGCCGTGAGGAGCGAGATGTGCGGAAAGAGGAGATGGATGGCGACGGCGCTGCCAAGCACCTCGGCAAGGTCGCAGGCGGCGATGGCGAGCTCGCAACTGAGGTAATTTGGCCAGCGGGTCCAGCGCGGCAGGTGATCGCGGCAGCATTGGGCGAGGTCCTTGCCGGTGACGACACCGAGGCGGGCGGAGATGACCTGGAGGAAGATCGCCATGAGGCTGGCGAGGCCGACGATCCAGAGGAGGCTGTACTTGAAGCTGGCTCCGGCGCTGAGGTCGGTGGACCAGTTCCCCGGGTCCATGTAACCGACACTGACGAGCATGGCAGGGCCGGCGAATGCGAGGTATTGCTTCCATGGGTGGGCGGAAGGCGGGGGAATCGCGACTGTGCCGTGGAAGCCCTCGAGCGAGCGGTTGCCTGCGGCAGGCCGCGAGGGGATGCCGGGTGCTGTCTTCAATCCGTCTTCCTTGAACAATCCCTTCATCTTCCACCCCCATTTCCAGGCATGGCGTGAGGCAGATTTCGGGAAGACAAATAGTATTTAGTGTGTTTCATTAAGTTAGCCTCGACTAACTTATTTACATTATCCTATGATCCTGTCAACGAACAATACTTTATATTTTTGACTAATTTTTGCGGCTTTCCTATTTTCAGGCCGTGGCAGGCAAAAATTTCTCATCCGCACTCGGCAGCTCGATGGCCGTGGAAGACTATCTGGAGCGAATCCTGGAGTTGATCAACTCGAAGGGTTACGCCCGGGTGGTGGATATCGCCTCGGGATTGAAAATCTCCCAGGCAAGCGTGACGAACATGATCCAGAAGCTGGATGCCGAGGGGTTGCTGAAATATGAGAAATACCGGGGGCTCGTGCTGACGACTGCGGGGGAGACGCTGGCACGGAATATAACGCATAGGCATCAGTTGCTCACGGATTTCCTCAAATTGCTGGGGCTGGATGACCAGGTGATCTACCATGATGTGGAGGGAATGGAGCACCATATCAGCCCACCGACGTTACATGCAATCGAGGCGCTCACGAATCAGTTACGACGGCAGCCCGCGCTCCTAGCGAAGGTGAAAAGTCAAATCGCGTAGAAGATGCCGATCTTTGATGAAGTGTCTTGCACAAAGCGAACGGTGCGGACAAACATAGGGCTTAACGAATTTCAAATCAGAATTTTGAACTAGAGCATATGCACATCAAGCAACTCAACCACGGCGGATGGGAACACAACCTCCAGATCGTGAACGACAAGGTGGAACTGATCATCAGCCTCGACGTGGGGCCGCGCATCCTTTCCTACAAGACTCCGCGCGCGGAAAATGTGTTGAAAAATTATCCCGAGCAGATGGGCAAATGTGGCGAGGTTGAGTGGATGATCCGTGGCGGACACCGTTTCTGGATCGCGCCGGAGGACGAGGTGCTGAGCTATGTGC
This sequence comes from Chthoniobacteraceae bacterium, assembly GCA_049692655.1. GTDB lineage: Bacteria > Verrucomicrobiota > Verrucomicrobiia > Chthoniobacterales > Chthoniobacteraceae > DASZPK01. The sequence goes on from JBAVPB010000026.1 coordinate 6,324, forward strand.
CGGACAATCTGCCCGTGAATTACGACATTACGGAACCGAATGGGGTGCGGTTGGTGAATTCCGGCGTTGATCCATGGAAAATCAAAAAAGAAATGACGGTGTCGCTTGCGGAAAATTCCTCCGAGGTGACGATTGTGCATCATGCGACGAATGAAGGCTCGGAGCCGATCGAGATCGCGACTTGGGGCTTGAGCGTGATGGTGCCGGGCGGCCTGCAGATCCTGCCGCTGCCGCCATTTGGCCCGCACCCGCAGAATCTGCTGCCGAACCGGGTGATGATCGCGTGGCCTTACACCGACCTGTCCGACCCGCGCTGGCGTTTCGGGGAGCGGTTCATCACCCTGCGGCAGACCTCGGAAGGGAATCCCACGAAGCTGGGACTCGCGCACAAGGAAAAATGGGTGGGATACCTGACGCGGGACGCGCTTTTCATCAAGACCTTCGACTATGTGGAAGGAGCGGTGTATCCCGACCTTGGGTGCAATTTTGAGACATTCACCAACTCCGAGATGCTGGAGATCGAGTCGCTGAGCCCGCTGAAAAAGCTGGCTCCGGGGGAATCGGTGGCGCATACGGAGCGCTGGTATTTATTCGGGGACATCCCGGAACCGCATTCGCTGAAGGAGCGTGAACTGGCCGAGTGGCTGGCGCCGTTCCTGAAAGAAATCGGGCTGTAGGGAACAACACATTCTATGAAAAACATATTCGCCCAGGGGGTTTTGCTGAGTTTCATGCTGCTGCTGTTTGCGGGCTGCGAGTCGCCGGAGATGCAAGGCATCCAGTCGGCGCGAGTGGCGGCTCGGGAGGCGATGAACAAGGGGATCTCCGCAGAGACGCCAGGCGATTATTTCATCGGCCGCCGTTATTACAAGAAGGACTACAAGTTCTGGGGGTTCGTCCGGACGCCCGGCCAGCCTTGGAGCACGGCGAAGCTGGTGATGTTCAACGAGCAGCAAAAGCTGGCGCCGGACCGCGCCGTGAACCAGATCGGCAGCGACAACAATTACGAATACAAGCTCTACGGGAAATTCTCGGGAGATACCGTGTATGAGCCGGCGAGCAATGGGTTTTACCCGGAGTTTGTGCTTACGGGATACGAGATCTCTTCCGTGTCGCCTGCGCCGATATTCCGCACGGCAGAGGCTACCGATCCTGCGAGACGGGTGATCGGGACGCCGTATTAGCTGACAAGATCTGACGCCGGGAGTATGTCAGACGTGTGGCGGAAGATGTGCCGATTCATGTCTTCTCGCAGAACAGTTGGCGGAATAATTCCTTCGCCAGCTTCCGGCCTTCCTCGGTGAATACCACCGATTTGTTCTTATTTTTTGGATCTGAAATAAGACCTTTTTCGTGAAGGCGATCCAGAGCTTCCCAATCATGCCCCTTCCATGCCCGGGTTATGGCATACTCGTCTTTACCTTCCGTGAAACTGGTCAGATGTAATAATGCCAGCACAGCATCGTCAATTTTTCCGAGATCAGGGTTCATGGCATGATCATAGCATGCACATGCCGTCCGTCGTCAATTCGTCAGCGCGGCCTCGTTTTCGAGGATGTCGTCGGTGGCCCGTGTGCCGGTGGATTGCGGCAGATCGGGGATAAATGTGTAGTCCGGCTCCGTCTGCTGGCGGCGGTGGATCATCATCATTTCCTTCCATGTAGCCAGGAGTCCATTGTGCGCGGGAGGCAGGTCATGCTCGATGGCTTTGCGGAGTTTGGGCAGATTGAAGAATGGCACGGCGGGGAACATGTGGTGCTCGACGTGGTATTGCATGTTCCAGTAGAGGAAGGCAGGCAGCCACGCGCAGGTGTAGGTGCGGCAGCAGAGGCGGTGGTCGGGAACATCCGGCGACATGCCGTAGTGCTGGGGGGTGCCGCAGAGGAACACCAGCCAGCCGCAGTAGAATGAGCCAAAATTGACGATGAAAATCAGGAACCAATTCCCTGTCGCGATAAAGAGGAGTGCCAGCAGGGCGTGGCCGATGAGGGTGATGCGCGCCCAGTTGCGGTGTTCCCTGCGGAGTTTTTCGTTGCTCTCGGGTAGAACGAATTCCCACCATGCATTATCCATGCGGCCCGTGGCACGGCGGTAATAGGTCTGGAGGGTTTTCCACGTTTGCACCGGATTCCACGCGACCAGGCCGAGCCAGAATTGCCAGTCCTTGATCGAGAGTTTTTGCGGGAGCACCACCTCGCCATCGTAGTCGTGGTGGACGGTGACCTGGTGATGCCGGATGTGGCTCGGCCTGAACCAGACCTGGTCCCACCAGCCCAGGAACGCAAAAATCCTGAGGAAAAATTCGTTGATGGATTTGGTCTTGAAGGGCGTCTTGTGGCTCATCTCGTGACAGGCCACGCCGCCCAGGAACGAACCGACTGTCCCATGGGCAAACAGCGCCACCAGCAACACTGGCACCGACCACATCCAGTTGGCCCGAGTGATGTTGAGGAACGCCACGTACGCCAGGGTCCCAGTAGCGATCCACAAGCCGAGATGCAACAATACCTGGCGCAGGCCGTGGAAATCGCTGCAGCGCATCAACTCGCTCATCACCCGCGGATCAACCTGGCAGCGATACCAGTTGATCTTGGAATTCTTTTGGTACGTGACGGTGCTTTCCATAAACTGCGCGTGAAATATAAGCTATGCGACTGGCCCGTTCCAGATGATTTCTCCACCTTGGAGAAATGGCACGGATTGCCCCCATTCCTTCCCTTCAAGGTTGCGTATGATTGTCGGTGAATATTGCGGCAGATACACACGGCGGAACTTGTCGGTGAGATTCGGGCCACTGCGATGGAACACATAGCTGGAGAAAACCGCGATGCTGCCTGCGGGAAGGATCACGGGGACTCCCGGATCCTTGCCAAAATAGCCGACCAGGTCGTTTGTCTTGGGATCGCGGATGTGTTTTACAACCGTGCGGATGCCCAGTTGCGAGTAAGGGAGAAGATAGACCGTGCCGTTCTCCAGGGTGACGTCGTCGAGGGTTACCCAGCAGGTGAGGTACATGGGGCAATCGAGGTGGACAAATCCCGAATCCTGATGCCAGGAAAATGAGCTGTCCTTGTCGGGCCCCTTGACCACGTACTGGTCCCAGAAAAGAAATGCCTCATCGCCGATCGTCGCCCGGCAGATTTCCGCCATCAGTTCACTGAAAACAAATTGCCCCAGCACAGGTTTCTTTTGGTAGCAATAGGGCGCAAAGTAGCGCCGTCCCTTCGCATTCAGGCCCATGCGGTCCAGCCCCTTGGCGGCCATCTCGGCATCGGCCTCGTCGATGAATTCCTGGCAGTTGTCTCTCATCAATTGCAAGTGTTCCTCCGGGACGCAGCGTTCGAGGACGAAGTAGCCGTCGTCACGAAATTGTTGTTTCTTTTCTTCGGTGACGACTGGTCTGGTGGGTGCGATGGTGCTCATGATTTTCTCCTGTTGATTTAGTGACACTCTACGAGGCGTCGTAATTTCGCGCTTCTCATTGCCCGCTCGTCTTCTTATCATTTCTTGTCGTTATGAAAGAGAAGATCCCCATCGTCCCCGGCGCCGAAGGTTTCGCCCTCTGCCATTCCTGGCCGGGAGTGGGCTTGAGATATTCCCATCACCACGAGGAACTGGAGGTGAATCTGGTGTTGTCGGGAAAGGCCGCCTATTTATTTGGCAGGGAACGCATCCCTCTCGTCGCCGGGTCGATGATCTGGCTTTTTCCCAGGCAGGAACACATGTTGATCGACCGATCGCACGATTTCATGATGTGGGTTCTCGTGTTCAAACCGAAATTCGTGGAGCACTACACGCAGGAGAGTGGGCGGCGCATCCTGCGGTCGCCCGATCCAGGTACTATTTTTTGCCGTCAGCTCGATCCGCCGACCGTCGATGCCTTCAATCACATTTACCAGAGTGCCGCGACCGGCGAGAATGACCTCGAGCTTACCAATACCGCGCTCGCCTATGCCCTCGTCGCCTCATGGCAGGCTTTCCAGCTTTCGAGCGAACCCATTGCACGTACGGATGTGCATCCAGCCGTGGCGCGGGCAGTGCGCCTGATCTCGGAGGCGGAGGAAGCCGTACCGCTCACTAAGCTGGCCCGCATGGCGGGCTTGAGCGCGCCGCGCCTGAGCCGCCTTTTCAAAAAGCAGACAGGCATCAGTCTCACGGCATTCCGCCAGCGGAAATTCCTCGAGCGGTTCCTGCGCATTTACCGCACGGGAGCCCGATACTCGATGATCGAGGCGGCGCTTCTGGCGGGTTTCGGGAGTTATCCTCAATTCCACCGCGTGTTCCGGCATCACATGGGGCGCAGTCCGGCGGAGTATGCACGGATCACCCGCGGGGAAGGCGTTTGATTTCGCTGTTTTACAAAAACCGGCACAGGAGCAATCCTCCAAACAAAGCAACCGCTACGAGCGCAGGCACATCCTGAAAAATATCGCCATCGTGGTAGCTGTTCAAGCATCAAGCTCGCCCATGCGGGCGGCAGCCATGAGGATGCCCGCCGCCTTATGCAGCGTCTCATCGTATTCCTTCTCCGGCACGGAATCGGCCACAATGCCCGCGCCGGTGTTAAAGTGGGCGACGCCCCCCTCGATAACGACAGTGCGGATGGCTATATTGAACTGGCTCTCACCATTAAATCCGAAGTAACCAATGGCTCCCGTATAAAGGCCTCGTGGTTCCTGCTCCAACTCCGCAATGATTTCACACGCCCGCTTTTTAGGGGCACCAGTGATCGAGCCGCCCGGGAAACAGCTTTGCAAGGCCGTAACGTGGTCGATTTCTGGCCGAAGTTGCCCCTCGACTGTCGATACAAGGTGAAACACCTGCTCGTAGCGCTCGAGTTTCAGCAATTCCCGCACATGTACGGTGCCATAGTCGCACACGCGCCCGAGGTCGTTCCGCTCCAGGTCGGTGATCATGATCAGCTCGGCGATTTCCTTCGGCGAGGTCATCAGGTCGTACGCCGAGAGCTCGTCCGCATCGGGATCGGCATGGCGTGGGCGGGTGCCCTTGATCGGGCTGGTATTGATGCTCCGGCCGCTCATGCGGAGGAATCGCTCGGGCGAGGAGGAGAGCACCGGTCTCCCATCGATATCCAGATAGGCGGCGTAAGGCGCGGGGGAATAGTGACGGAGCGCCTCGTAAAACCGCAATGCATCGCCGTTCCATGGCGCAGCGAAACGGTGGGAGAGGTTCACCTGGTAGATATCGCCTGCCGCGATGTAGTCCTTCGCACGGGAAACCATGCGGCAGTAATCTTCCCGTATGGTTTTTGATGAAAATGCGAGGCTTTGCAGGGCGACTGGTCGCCCGGGAGTGATCATGCGCGATGCCAGACTGCCTGTGGCGCGCCACGATTGGTCCGCATGGAGATGAATGAGAAGATCATCGTAAAAACCGAAGCAGAAACTCCCATCGTAATTCACATACCCGGCCGCCATGCCAGGCAGGATACCCGTATCAGCACCCCCTCCCACCTGACACCGGGCGATTTTTTCCCGGAGCAGTTCCCAGTCCTCCCGTGTGCTCCCTGTGACCACCTCGGAGGGCATCGCGGCAATGATCGATTGGCGCTCTGGAGCCCCCCCATCCAGCGCACTGTCAAAAAACACGAGCCCCGGGAGATGCCGGCAGCAGGAAACCGCCTCGAACGGCGTGAAATCGAGGGATGCCGCAACGGGAGGTTTCCCGGTTACTATAGTGGAGCTTTTCAAATGGAAAATTTTCTGTATCGTATGCGAACTGGACGCCAAATGAAATTTTTTACAGCTACTTTTTTTACTGCTCTTCTCCTCTCACTTTCCACGGTGATGGCCCAGGATGCAAGCGTAGTGCCCATCCCCGACTCCGTACCAAGCGAGCCGCAACCTCTCCCCCTCGCGTCGCCCTCCCCCACCCCTTTTTCCCACATGCCGGATAATATGCCGCCTCCTGTGCAAAAGCCATCGCATAGAAGCACGGAAAGCTCTACGGAACCTAGGGAAACAAGCCGCCCGGGCGTCACTGGCCCCGTGGTGAAAAAAAACAAGACCGAGGAAAATATCGATAACATAGCCGACCGCATCAAATTTCGCGAAGCGAAAACCAAGGCGCTCAGGGATCAAAAAGTAATCGACCTCGATGCGCAGGTAGCCGTGGCAAGAACCGATCCCGAAAA
>JBAVPB010000027.1:0-11550 GCA_049692655.1 Chthoniobacteraceae bacterium
GATCCGGGATGGCTCGGGGATTGGCGTGTTTGCGCCGCAGTTCGGAGCGCGGCGCGGGTTTTATGGCGGGATTTCTTATGAGTTTTAATGATATTGCAATCTTGTTATCAATCATGGCGTGTAGCTAAAGGAGATTAATGGAGAGGTCGTGTGCGACTATCTGGTTTGAAGCGGCGCGGGTTGCCGCGCGGCAGCGTTGGCGCTTCGCACCTTGAAATGCGGGGCTGCGATGTTGTTGCATCTTGCCTTGCGATGCGGGTGACGTCCTCCAGCCGGGAATCTTGAATGAAGGGCTCGTGCATGAGCAGAGTGCCAGCGCGGCGGCGCGGAGTTTTATGGCGGGGTGACTTACGAGTTTTGAGGGAAAATCCAATTATTGCTATCGCGATTTCATTATCAATGATGGTTAATAACTCAGGATGATTGTATGTGAATTCGATGTCGGCTGCGTGGCAAAGCGTGCCGAGACGGCGCGATTTGCCGCCTGGCGGCGGTGCTTCGCACCTTGAAATACGGGGCAGCGATGTTGTTGCATCGCGCCTTGGAATGCAGGGATGCGGCGCTGCCGCCCTGCTCGTTGAAATTGAGGACTGCGATGCTTTGTTTTGCGCTTGGGGATGCAGGTTATGCTCCGGCTTTGCGAACACGGGCGAGCTCTCCGCTTACGCGACCGTGAATATCGGCATCGAACATGCGTTCAAGATTCCAGGCTGGGGGGACGCTCAAGGCGCGGTTCGATATCGTGAATCTCTTCGACAAGGTTTACGAGATCCGGGATGGGTCGGGCATCGGAGTGTTTGCGCCGCAGTTCGGGGCGCGGCGCGGGTTTTATGGCGGGGTATGAATTTTAGAGAGAACGAAGCTTGGGCGATATCCGCAATTTTGTGTCAATAATAAGAATGCCCTCTAATTAGAGGGAGAAATTTCGGATGTAAAAAAAAGATAAGCAATAAAAACGTCGCCTACTCAATCGGTCTAGCCAGCACCGCAACCAATCGCCAACGTTTTGTTTTACTTAGCGGCCGGGTCGGCCGTAGCAAAACATAGTCACCTCGTCGCGCCAATTCCTTGTCATCATGTGCATAAAACTTATGAATTCTGGTAACAATTTTGCAATAACGAGGATGAGGGCTCCTCGTTGTATTCGTTACAACCAAGGTCTTTTGCATTTTTGCTGATCGAACAAGCCCGTGGACGAATCCTCTGCGTTGTGTGAGACTAGCCACTATTTCTTTCATCGTACGGATTGGCAAGCCTTCAGTGAGCAATGTGGCGTTCACCGCTGCCATGGGTTGAACTCCGAATCCCAATCTTAGCATCAACGCGATGCCGTCCTCGATCGAAAGCGCATGCGATCGCGCCGGGCTCCCGTCAAAACGCAAAGCAACCTGAAATCCGAGTGCGGCGCATTCCATCAGAAAAATGATCAACAACGCAGCGGACCTGGGTCGCCAGCTGCGTGTATGTCTGTCCATACCAAGGATAAGCAGGAAGTTTTTGTTGTTTGGAAACGCTATGTTGCCTAGATTTTGCAATCCGATTTGCCATGGCGTACCCGTCTCTGGTAACGGCTCGATTCCAGCCATGAGGTAGATATTCTGCACTAATCGTTCAAGGTCGTCAGCCCCATTGCTTGGTCGGGTTAAATCCAAGTAAGCGCAAGAGGCTGCCCGGATCGGCAAACCACTAGCCAAAGTGCTCCAAGCGGACTTCATTACCGTTTCCGAACAAGAAAAAGTCGCCCATTTTCCCATTCCGCAAATCCCCTTTAGGAAACCCACCAAACTTGCGGCTTCCGAGTCCGGCGCCGGTTGATTGCCTAATAGCCGCGCAACCGTTTTTTCTTCCGGTAGTCGACGTAAATTGCCACTCAGGATACTTTGAGACGGAAGGTCAAATTCCGCTGCGAGCTTTTCCGAAAGCGCAAACCATCGGCGAAGCTCATAAAGATCACGCGCCTTTGGAGGTTCGATGCCACCAGCTCGCGCGCCGGGTAAAGGCCGAATAAGTTCAGAAAGCAAACTGTTGGCTCGGGAACTTACCGCAGCTCGCGATACCCGCCGGTGAATGTCCATAAAGGCATGTTTCGAAGAAATCACCTGTAAAGCCAATTGCCGGATCTCCAGTCTAAGCACCCAAGCCGCATGACCAATTCCGTGAAGTTTGAACGCATCAGTCAACGGTTGAGCAGCCAACAAGCGATAATTGGTGCCAGAGACGTCTATTTCCTCCCGAGGCAAACCTTCCTCCTCGCTACCAGCGTTTGACATAAGACTCGGTGACACCCCCAACAAACTGGCGATGTCCAACGATGATAAAGACTCCTCGAGGGCAATCGGATCGAAAAGATCCAAAGTCGCGGCTGCCAAGATAAAATCCCCTCGATTCATTCTTTTTTATCCCAAAATGGATCATTTCCGTCGGACAACAATTGTTTGCGGTCTTCGCGAAGAATTCGATTTATCGCCAGATGTCGTGCTCTAAGTCCGCCCGCAGTTTTTTCTGCTTTTGCATATAAATTAAATGCCTTCTTTTGAATTTTATTTTCCGGGACTTCGACGGCAAAAGGAGGCAGCAGTGTAAGTTCCTGACGCCGCAATTCTCTGATGAACTTATTGAGATCCAACGGGACAATCGGTTCCACGCGATCAATATGCACTCCTTCGGCAAGATTGTTTTGGACAGTAGACAAAGTAGGTTCGATGAAAATAAAACGCATTTCTGCAAGCCAAAGCGTAAGCTTATCATTTACTTCAAAAGCCAAATTAAGCAGATCAAGAAAGAGAGTATGGTCATTGGACGGAAGACCATCAAAAAGAAACCATAACTGTTTATTTTGCAGAAAGAATTGCAGTTGCATCAATTGGTCCAAAGATTCGAGGCCTTTCAAACGCTCGCGAATTTTCGGATCCAATACGTGAAATATTCGGTCTAGCACGTCTGAGAACCCGGTCAAACTTCGGTTGTTTTCCGGGTCGTGAGCCAAGAGTATGATGCGGTTTGCGATCGACGGTTCCTCCAGGGCAAAGTGGATAAGTTCTTTAGAGTAACTTTTTCCAGAACCACTCTCTCCTCTGACGATTACCGCCCGCATGCTGCCATCCGGTACAAGCAGCGACCTCACAGCTTCACGAAAGCTCTGCCTACCTACGAAAGGGCGTTGTGGAATATAACAGCGATCCAGTGATGGAACAGGTTGCGCATCGGGTTGATTTTCAAGTTCTGCAGCCAAGTCCCTCCAGAAAGTCAATACAAATACACTGGCCCCCTCCTTTTCGGCATAGAATTCAATTAACTTTTTCAAAAGGTGCTCGGGGGCAATATCACTCTGGTGGAAATGCTGCAGAAATGCCACAGCATGATCCTCAATGGTTTGTGTGCCCGTGCTGCGTGGAAGAATTTTCTCCAGGGGGAGCGGTTGCAAGTTATTCGTCTTTTGCATCCACTGAAATGCAGCGTCCAGTTTACTCAGATCTGGAAATGCTTTACGAAGAGTATCCAACAACGCCCCCTGATGTTCGAGCAGTACACCGTATTTGGATCTTCGCAAAGCGGGCGACATTGAATGCTTTGGAAAATAGAAGCTCAAGTTGAGACCGTCGCCTTTTGGGACAAAATCCAATTTCCCCCCGGCTTCGTATTGCTTGTTAATCTCGCTGTAATGCTGTTTCAGGAGCTCTATGAATCTTGCCCAAGTCACCGAAAGCGTCGGATACTGATTATCCGACTCCAAGTCGAGAGTCTTTCGGAGTGCCTCTGAAAGCAATGTAAACCCCTTTTTACGAACGACTTTAGCAGGCTGTCGTAGTGAGGTGCTATGAATGGTGAAAACTGAAGCCGGGGGATCGATGGATTGTTCCTGAGTTTTCGAAAAGATTGAATCTGGAACGATATTGCCAAGCATCTCATCATGTTCAACCCGGCAACAGTCAAAAAAAGAGACAAGCACATTGAGATTCAGCCGTTCAAAAGAATCCAGAATATGTCTTTGAGAAAGGACCTGCTCTTCAGTATCGCTTTTCGAGGGAAGGAATAGCAAATCTGAATCCTTTCCTGCAAAGCCATGACCGCTCAGATAGATGAGCACCCGCAGATGACTACAATCGATTCCCCCTCCCGATACAGGTCGCCCGGCGTTGACAACCATCTTGCGAAAATTGATCAGGGCTTTTCTAAGTGCCTCGAAGTCTGAGCGTGCCGTTTGCTTCATTCCCACTTCTTCCCCCTCCGCGGGAGCAGCGATGAAATAGCCGCGCGCAAGCTGATATTCGGAATGTTGATAATTGTGATTGAGCCACTCAAATAAATGATGAGCTCCAGCCGCAGGACCTTTCAAACTTAGATTCGGGTATACTGAATCCTGATCATATTCGCTGAGACCCACTATAAAGAAAAACAAGCCAGGCTTTCTGCAGACCAAACCCGGCATGTCGCTTTTCCATAGGGGATTGTGCCAAACTCCAATTTCAGACTCTGGCTTTAAAAAAGGGAGATTACTAGAATTCATTCCGACGGAACTTTTCAATATTAACAGCTAATGCCTGATAAAAACTCTTTTGCTCGAGGTAAGCAGCATGAGCTGCCAGTGGCGAAGCCATTTCGCTACGAAAACAGGACTCATAAATCCCTCCTACTACCTTTGAGGCTGTATAGCTGAGAATGTCGTACGGATCCCAGACGTTCCACAGGCGCCCACAGGAAGATTTCGAAAGCACAGACAACGGAAATTTGTCGTTATCCTTCTGACAAAGAAAGAGTCGCATTTCAGCGAAATAGCCGATCTGGCTCGCGCTGGCGCACCAGAAATCTACTTTAGGTTTGTCAGGAAGCAATGGAACAACAGAGGAAAGCAGATCAAAAGCGATCTGACCACCCATGCTATGAGTGAGCAGCACGAATGGCTCATTAAGTTCCCGACTGCGCTTCGAACCAGCCTGAATTTGCGCAACAATACGGGTAAGGATCTCTCCAAGCGCTGTTGGAGAGCCCCGGGTGTTGAGATAGTGGAAAACATCCCCTATAAAAGCCGTAGTCAAATTATGAAGCGCCGCTCGCCATCTCCGTAGCGCGTGCTCAATCAACTTGATCTGGGGAGATCGCATTTTATCGCGGACAAGACCGAAAACTTCCGCAACAGCCTTGCTCTTTGGCCCCATATCGCTCAACTCAGAGTCTCCGACAGAGTCAAGCCTCCGGTTAAGGAAAGCGAGTTCCTCTTTGAAGCTGTTGCAAGAGGCAAGTGAAGTGAGAAAATCCGGCGACGTCACCAGTTTCCTGAAAAACGCCTCCGTCAAAATTGAGGGATACTCCCCTCTTCGGCGGACGGCAAGAGCAAGCAGCTTTGCCAGTTCAATTGGAGCGATTTCACTGAGGAACGGTTGTGAATCCCCGTTTTCAATGCCCATATCCGCCAATTCGGAAGTCTGGGTATTTATATCCAAACCCGGCGCTTTTTCATAGAGCGCAAGAGCTGCAGATATCGTCGCTACAGGGTTTTTCATCGTACTTGCCCAATCGTCTAATCCAGCAGGATCCGAAAGCGGCGCAGGATGGGTAGCAAGGTCGCCCCAAAAACCATGGATAATTTCCGTAGTCCCAGGATTAATCGAAATAGCGGGAGCTATATATTCACGCAGTAATTCCTTTACTGGGAGAAAGGAATCGGGATCCCGAGTATTAACTCCGTGAATGTACAAGATAGACATACCGTAGAATTTAGGAACATTCGTGTTGACAGAACACCAATGATGTGTCGAGTTTTTATTTGTCTTGGAAATTCGTCAAAATGATTAATATCCGAGATTTGGTCCCCGCGCAGACCGCGTTAATATCCTTTGCCAAAGTTGGATAAGCTGCGGCGGCGGACTGTGATGTCCGATTCGGTGCAGCTCAAGACATTGCGCGCAAATGACCTTTGACGGTGGTCTCGCTGATTAAGAGCTTGGCCTCGATTTCCTTTTTGCTGCTGACTGGGACAGCAAGGCCAGAATCTCGACCTCACAGTCTGCGAGACTTGGGCGGAAAATTCCGCGCGTTTTTTTCAGAAAAAAATGCCAGCCAAATGCCCGGCACACTCCGATTATAGAGGAACTTCTATGAAACCAAACGAGGGGGTGCGTAAAATGAAGGGGTATTCTAAAAAGGATTTTCCGGTTTCCAAGATCCGGCAGATTCTGGAGCCTGGGCCTGTGGTGCTGGTGAGCTCGGCATGGAAGGGGAAGATGAACGTGATGACGATGGGGTGGCATGCGGTGATGGAATTCTCTCCTTCGCTGGTGGGGTGCGTGATCGCGGGTGGGAATGCGAGCTTTGAGATGATCCGGAAAAGCAAGGAATGCGTGATCAATGTTCCGACGGCTGACCTGGTGGATGAGGTGGTGGGGATCGGCAATTGCTCGGGCAATGAGGTGGATAAATTTGAGCGGTTTCGACTGACTCCGGTGGCGGCTGCGAAGGTGGGTGCGCCGCTGATCCGGGAATGCTTTGCAAACCTGGAATGCCGGGTTGCGGATACGCGGCTGGTAAAGGATTACAATTTTTTCATCCTGGAGGTGGTGAAGGCTCATGTGGCGACGGCGCCGAAGTATCCACGGACACTGCACTATCGCGGCAAGGGGATTTTCATCACGAGCGGAGATGTGCTGAACAAGAGCCGGAAATTCACCAAATGGAAGGGCGATCCGAATTTTTAGAGGGGCGTTTTAAAGTCATTTATATCCACAGTTTGTACGGATTAAAGAAAGGGAAGCCTCGGAAAATGACTCTTTGTTCCGATTATTTTTCAGACAGCTTCAAAACGAGACAAACAATACCGTAGCGCCATGTTGTGCAGACGATCTCTTTCGTCCCGATGGGACTTGCGGTTCAGCGTTGGGGGGATACAGGCGATGAATCGCCTGCCTATTATCGGGTCGTCCCTGCGGGACTTGGAGATTCATTACGGCCAAATGCCGAGGCTGGCGCTTTTCGTTTGACAGCATGGGTATTACGAATTGATAAATAGTAATATTCGCGCTTTGCTTTGTTTTGGAGGAGCGTGGGAACCAGTCGGAATAAAACTTATGAGAGGTGTGATCAGGCGTATTTTCAGGGACCAGCCAGGGGATGTGCGTTTTGCGATCGTGGGGATCTATGTGCTGCTGGGGGTGGCGAATATCGCGGTGTGGATCTGGGCTTATGCGGCTTTTCATGCACATCCCCTGCTGCTGGGAATGGCTCTGCTGGCGTATGGCTTCGGGCTGCGGCATGCGGTGGATGCGGACCACATCGCGGCGATCGATAATGTGGTGCGGAAGCTGATGCAGGAGAACAAGCGGCCGGTATCGGTGGGGTTTTTCTTTTCGCTGGGGCACTCGACGGTGGTGGTGCTGATGGCGGCGGCGGTGGCTTTTTTTGCGAGTGAGTTGCATGGGAGGTTTGATGCGTTCAAGGAGGTGGGCGGGATCATCGGGACATCGGTCTCGGCGTTTTTCCTGCTGCTGGTGGCGGTGATGAATATCTTCATCATGGTGGGCACTTGCCGGACCTTCCACCGGGTGCGGAGTGGCGGGGTGTATAACGAGGAGGACATGGATATGATCCTGTCGCGGGGCGGGCCGCTGGCGCATCTGTTCCGGCCGGTGTTCAAGTTGATCCGGAAGAGCTGGCACATGTATCCGCTGGGGTTTCTTTTTGGGCTGGGGTTTGACACGGCGACGGAGGTGGCGCTGCTGGCGATCTCGGCGACGGAGGCATCGAAGGGGCTGCCGGTGTGGTCGGTGCTGGTGTTTCCGGCGCTGTTCACGGCGGGGATGTCGCTGGTGGATACGACGGATGGCATCCTGATGCTGGGGGCGTACGGGTGGGCGTTTTTGAATCCGCTCCGGAAGCTTTTCTACAATATCACGATCACCGCGGTGTCGGTGCTGGTGGCGCTGCTGGTGGGGGGGATCGAGACGCTGGGATTGATCGGCGACCAGTTTGCTTTTGCGGGAAAATTCTGGGATGCGATCCGGTCGCTGAATGATAATTTCGGCAACCTGGGTTACCTGATCATCGGGATCTTTGCGGTGTGCTGGCTGGTATCGGCGGTGATCTACCGCGCGAAGGGCTATGACAAGCTGACCGTTACCGCGTCGCCGGTGAATTGACCAGGCCGGCGGGGGCGGCGGACGATTCGCGGCGGGATGTGATCGCCATGCAGGCTACGAAGAGGAGGGTGAACACGACGTCGCTCGCGAGGGAGTTGCGAAAGAAGGACCATGTGGGCGGATAGCCGGGGAGACCGGTGGTGAGCGCCTGCAGCCAGCCTGCGAAGGTTTTTGCGTAGCCGGGCTCGTCGATCCATGAGCCGGTGTTTGTGATGCTGTAAAAAAGGAGTGAGCCGCCGACGCTGGCTGGCAGGACGGTGGAAATGCGGACCCGGCCGCGCAATGTAAAGCCGATGGCCACGACCATGGCGAGCGCGGCGTAGCGGGAGAGCATCTGGACATCGACCAGCGCGGCATGGTAATGCGCATTCAGGACGAGGTCGGAAATGAAGAGGGCGGCGAGCGGGAGCGGGAGGGCGAGTTTTTTAGGAAGATAAATCCCGCCGCACAATGCGATGGCGGCGAGCGGTGCGAAGTTTGACAAAAATCCCGCGTGGCTGCCATAGAGACCGAGGCTGAGACGGTAGAGAACAGCGACGACTAATAGTAACGATGCGGTCAGGCAGGCTTTGGAGATATTTTTCATGGTCGGTGGTATCTATGGGTAATTTAAACAGTTTTCGAAAAACTGCGATTGCTTTTTTAAGAATTCACCAGCCGGCCTGCCTCACATCGCTGCTGATAAAACGCCCGATATTTGCCGAGGGAATGCGCATATCCTGGCTGCCGGGTTGCATGTCGGTAGCCATGTCGAGAGCGCGCACGCTTCCATCGAGAAATGCAGCGAGGGCTTGCTTGCCGTGGCGGAAATGGGCGGTGGTCTGGATGTCGTCGATCCAGTAAAACTCCTCGATCATCGGATTAGCAATCGATGCAGGGGGCTCGAAATTATTCACCTGCGCGCAGGTTGCGAAGACAATCATTTGCGAGGGATAGGTGACCTGTCCGGCATTGCGGGGATTGGCATTGGAATCCTGGGCGAGCAGGACATTGTAACCATAGCCGTAGTTTCCATCCTTATACTTGGGTTTCAGGCGCGGGTAGTACCGTAGGAATGCAGGGTCGGTTTTGATGCCGCCGGATGTCATGACGTACGGCCCCAGCGGCCCCTGGGAATAATCGCAGATACGCTGACCTTCCGGTGTACCGTGCACAGAGGTGCCTGCTTCAAACCCATACCACCACATTGTGCCTGCGGTGCCGCCCACGGTCGCACCCTGTGAATACGGCCAGAAGGTGTCGCCATTATCATTGAGATAAAGGCGGCCTCCCACCATCAATTGATTGAGGGAATTGACGCTGATGGCTCTCGCACTGGAAACTTTGGCCGCAGAAAACACCGGCAGCAAAATACCAACGAGCACGGCGAGGATGGCGATGACCACCAGGAGCTCGACGAGTGTGAAAGCTTTTTTCACGGTAGTGAACGACGCTATGCGCGCCGCCGCTTTTTTAACAGCAATAGCATCCCGCCCGCTCCAAAGATCAACAGCGCTGTGCTGCGGGGCTCGGGGATGACGTTGATCACCGTGGCACCGGCAAAATCCGTCACAGTGGGGTCAAAGCCGGCGATAGAAGGCGAGTCTGAAGTGCTTCCAAAAACGTAACCGTCGAAACTGCCGTTGGTAAGCGTGCGGTTATAACCACCATCATCCGAAAAACTCCATGTGCCATCAGGATATGCCCCCCCAAGATTATCGGATCCATTGGTACCAGCTCCGCCTGCCACGTAATAGGTCCACCCCGGGCTATAGCTGGGATCCTGGGCCACTGTCGTCCCACCGAGTGTGAATGAGACTACAAATGGGGTAACGGGTTGAGCAGGTGGACTGGACGTGCTCGACCCAAAATCGATGAACGCAGCTCCCTGTGTGCTGTTTCCAGAAGTATAGTAATTGTAGGTCGATGCAAAACCGTCTGCGTAAGTGCCGTTAAGTGATGTCGAGCCGAGGACTGCGGTCAAGAGATCCTGCCCTGTGACGAGGGTGCCGGCCTGGTAATTCACCTGCCAGAGGAATGTCTCCGTGGAACCACCGTCTCCGAATGCGCCCTGGATGAGCAGGTATGATGTGTCGGCCTGTGCCGCTGCGAGAACGGCGAAGTACGCCGCTGCGATGATGATCAGTAGTTTTTTCAATATATGTCTCCAAGTTTCGAGAGATCGAAATGGAGCGCTGCCGCGCGAGTTTCTGATCCCTCATTCCTCTTTTTTGCGAAGAAGTTTTGCCGGGCGGTCCCGCACACGCGGGGGCTCGAATGAGAGCGAAATGGGGCGAATGTTCTGACTCCTGGCTTAGCCTTCTCCCCGCCTTCACCGCCGGTGTCCCGACGATTGGCATATTGGGAAGTTGTATCCAGTTACAGCAGCGCAACTGCTTCCGGTTTTCACGGAATTTCTCGCATCCACTTGCTTAACCTTACTTTAACAAAGAACCGGGGCGAGTGGTAAGCCATGGGAAACGGGAGATCAAGGTTTTTTTGGGAATCCCCTTACGCGCCGGTGCGGGACTGTGATAGGCTGCCGGTCACTATGAGTGACGATGGCGTGGCAAGATTCAGCGTGTCCTTGAAAAAGGAACTGCTCAAAAAACTCGACAGGATGGTGCGCGAAAAAGGCTACGACAACCGGTCGCTGGCCATCGCGGACATGATCTCGGACGATCTTGTAGAGCACCAGCAGGAGCTCGGCGATATCGACGCCGCAGGGACTGTGACGCTGGTTTTTGACCATCACAACCCGCATGTGCAGCAATCGCTGACCGAGCTGCAGCATGATCATCTGCACGCGATCGTCTCCACGCTGCATGTGCATCTTGATCACCACAACTGCCTGGAGGTGCTGGTTGTGCGCGGGAAGGCATCGGCGATCAAGACCTTTGCCGACCGGCTCATTGGCGCCAAGGGGGTGAAGCACGGCAAACTGAGCATTACCACCACGGGGAAGGATCTTCCGGGATAGGCCATTCCGCCGGGACCGCAATGTCTTGTTCCAAGCTCCGGAAGGAGTAAACACTGTGTTGTGATGATGCGTTTTATTGATCGCTACTTTATCAAGCAGCCGCGGTTGCGGAGGCTGGTAACGGGAATCCTCGAGGGGGATCGCACGAAAAATGTCCGGATGCTGGGGGTGGAGCTTTGCGTCAATTCGATCAAGGAACACGGTTACCTGCGGGCATCGCGGATGGTGGAGAGCTCGGCGCTGCTACGGGAGGAGGTGCCGGTCATTATCAACCTGGCATCGATATTTTCCAACGGGGATACGTTTGTGGATGTGGGGGCGAATGTCGGGATTTACTCGCTCACTTTTGCGAGATTGCGCCGGGTGATGCCGGAGACCTGTTATTATGCATTTGAGGCGAATCCCGACACATTTTCCAGGCTGAAGGCCAATGCGGAGGCTGCGGGAATCCGTGTCCACAAC
>JBAVPB010000028.1:0-14988 GCA_049692655.1 Chthoniobacteraceae bacterium
TTGCCGAAGGGATAGGCGATGGCGTCCACCTTGATGCCGAGTTGCTTTTCCAGCACGTGCTTCGATTCCGCGATTTCCTTGTGCATCCAGCCATCCTCACCCAGGGTGGCGATGTCCGCCTTGATCAGGCCCATGGTGCGGGCATCGACGCTGCGGGCCCGCATCGGCGAGCGAAGGTCGGCGTGGGAGTAGGTGTGACACTCGATATCCGCGCCGGCATCACGCATCTCGGCGAGCTGGTCCCATGTCAGGGATTTGCCGCCGGAGTTCACGTAATTAATGTAAATGAAAAGCGTGAAGGGGTAATTGTATTTCTTCAAAATCGGCCATGCGGTCGAGTAGGAGGAAGCCCAGCCGTCATCGAGGCTGATGATGGCGCTTTTGGCCGGGATATTTTTCTCGCCGCGGCGCCATGCGAGGAAATCCTGCAAGCCGATCACGGTAAAGCCATTGTCCTTGATGGCTTGCATTTCCTTCTCGAATTCGGCCACCGAGATGGTGAGCGCCTTCGATTTTCCATCCTCGATGTTGTGATAGCAGAGGCAGATGGCAACCGCGTTTTTGTTGATCGCCTTGACTGGCTGCGGCGTGGGAGTAGCAGCTACGGGAGCTGCTTTTGGAACCACGGGCGCCACGGGCGCGTCGGCATTCTGGGCCGTGGTGTCGGCGGCGGTCTTTTCAGGCCCCTTGTGGAAAATGGAATGGAGCTTCTTGCAGCCTGTGAAGGAAAGTCCGGTGATCAGGCAGCACAAAATCAATTTTCTATTCATGGATTTAAGCACGGTATTTGGAAGGGTGGGAAGATACAGAATTTTTTTTGATTTTAAACCGCTTTCTTCGATTTGGCGCGGCGATTTTCTATAGCCCCAGCTTCTTGAAGCGGTTGTTTACTTCTTTGAAATGGAAATCGAGCGAGCAGAGTTTTTTGAGCTCATCCTTTTGGAAATGTTTCGCCACGTCGGGATCGGCCTTCAGCACCTCCAGGAAATCCGCATCGTCGCGACCGGCGTGCTTCACTTCCC
Source organism: Chthoniobacteraceae bacterium (assembly GCA_049692655.1). Taxonomy (GTDB): domain Bacteria; phylum Verrucomicrobiota; class Verrucomicrobiia; order Chthoniobacterales; family Chthoniobacteraceae; genus DASZPK01. Next base: position 1,023 of record JBAVPB010000028.1, read on the forward strand.
AGGTCTTCATGGCGCTGCGCTGCACGAGGGAGTAGGCATCTTCGCGGGTGAGGCCCTTGCGGATCAGGGCGAGGAGGACGGTCTGGCTGTTCCACATGCCGAGGCTCAGGCCCAGGTTTTTCTTCATGTTCTCGGGATAGACGTGGATGCCATCCATGAGACGGGTGAGCAGGCTGAACATGTAATCGAGCAGCGTGCAGGAATCCGGGAAAATGATGCGTTCCACCGAGCTGTGGCTGATGTCGCGCTCATGCCAGAGGGCGACGTTCTCCAGGGCGGCAAGTGCATTGCCGCGGAGTACGCGTGAGAGGCCGGTGAGGCGTTCCCATGTGATGGGATTGCGTTTGTGCGGCATGGCGCTGCTCCCTTTCTGGCCTTTGGTGAATGGCTCCTCCGCTTCGAGCACCTCGGTGCGCTGGAGATGGCGGAACTCGACCGCCCAACGCTCGATGCTTGCTCCCACCAGGGCGAGCGTGGTCTGGAATTCCGCATGGATGTCCCGCTGCACGACCTGCGTGGCAATCGGGGCGGGCCTCAGGCCGAGTTTTTTGCAGACATAGGCTTCCACGCGTGGCGAAAGATGCGCGCTGGTGCCGACTGCGCCCGAGAGCTTGCCCACGGCCACGGTTTTATGCACACGCTCGAGGCGCTCGAGGGCACGGCCAAATTCGTCATGCATGAGCGCCAGCTTCAGCCCAAATGTGGTGGGTTCCGCATGGATGCCGTGGCTGCGGCCGATGCAGGGGGTGAATTTGTATTTTTTGGCCTGTTTCGCGATGGACTTGCGCACGGTCTTCACATCCACGATCAAGAGGCGGGCGCTTTCAGTCATCTGGACTCCGTAGGCGGTATCGCCCACATCGCTGCTGGTCAGGCCGAAGTGAAGCCAGCGGCTGGCCGGGTGATTGATTTTTTCCGAGACAGCCGTAGTGAAGCCGATCACGTCGTGGTTCAACGTTTTTTCGAGTTCCTTGGCGCGCCGGGTGAGGGCGGGAACGTCTGCGAGGCAGAGATCAATGCCGCGCTTGAGTTTTGCGAAATCGGCCTTCGGGACGATGCCTTCTTTTACGAGAGCCTCGCTTGCGAGGAGCTCGATTTGCAGCCAGATTTCGAATTTGCGCGCCTCCGACCAGAGGTCGCGCATTTGAGGTAAGGAGTAGCGTTCTATCACAGCGGCAGAGCATAGGAAGCTCTGAGCCGTTCAATAAAGGGAAAACTTAAATTTTCTTTGGACGCATGGTTGTTTTTAGCAAACGTGGGCGCGGACTTTACGTCCGTTAGTCTGGAAGCGCACACGACCGCTTTCGATCAGGTCGGCTACTGCGGCGACTGTTTCGCAGTTATTTTTGCTGTAGGCGCTTACGGCGAGGATTAAATCGCCGAGGCTGTAGTTCATTCTGCTTACTTTTTGATGGTTCTTTTTCATTGGTTTTTTCCGTTGTTTGGTTGACTCAAATACTTACTAAGCAAGCCTGATGCCAACCGCCTAAATATACGTTCTCAACAGTAAGGTTAGACGCGGGGATGCGGAAAAAGTTCACGGAAAGTGTAAAAAAATAGCCGTAACAGTGTAATCTTTCGATACACCCAGTGTAGCGATTCGTGAAAACCTGACGCTTTTTAGTCCGCAATCGCTGTTGTCTCGACCGAAACAGTGTTTTTTCGCTTGGGAGACACCAAACCGGCGGAAACGATGAGCTTCATCGCCTCCTCGAGGTTGAGTTCGCTTTCGATGACATGGGAGGCTTCCACGACAATCACAAGGCCCGTCATCGGGTTGGGCGCCGTGGGGATGACCACGGAAACCATCTCCTGCTGGAGCCGCTGGTCGTAATACTGGCCGGTGACGAAGCCGATCAGCTTGCAACCGGGGGAGGGGTATTCCACATACACGACGCGCTTGAAGTTCGCCATGTTGTTGAACGATTTGAAGGAATCGATCACCTGTTTGACCCCAGTGTAAATCGTAGCCACGAGCGGAATGCGTAAAAGCTGGCGTTCCGTCCAGTCGATCAGCCGCTGGCCGAGCACATTTGTCGCCATGTAGCCGAGGAAGATCAGCAGCAGGACGGTGACGAGAAACCCGAGGCCGGGAATCACTTTGCCGATCATCTGGCTCAAAAACGGCGCGCCGATGCCGTCGATGAAGCCGTATGCAAGTTCCAGCACCTTGAAGGTGACGATCATCGGCACCGCCACCACGATTCCTGTGAGGAGTTTGTTGCGGATATCCGCAAGGGTCTCCCGCCAGTGCTGTGAGGCGTACACGATCTTTCCGCGGCCTTTGCGCAGCAGCCCGTCGCACTTCCGGAGCAGTTCTTCTATTTTGATCGGGGGCATTTGTTGTTGTGCAATACGTGAAACCCGGAGCGCGCGCAACCCCCAAAATCTCCCGCGAGAAGCGTTGCAATCAGACCCTGTTCCGGTATTCACTTTTATCGATGTCCATTTACCGCCGCACGCTTGCCTATTTCAGGCCTTTCCTGGGGCAGTCGATCCTGGCCACGCTGCTCACGCTGGCCATCATGCCGTTGAATTTGCTGAAGCCCTGGCCTTTTGCCTATATCATCGGCCGCGTGCTCGGCGCTGGCCAGAAATCAAACACGCTGGTGAGGTTTTTGGATGCCGCTTTTGTCGGCTGGAGCAAATCGCAGATTATCACGGTGCTTTGTATTTCGATGGTCTTGCTGCAGTTTCTTAGCGGCTGGCTGAATCTCATCGCGATCATGATGTACGTCCGCGTCGGCTTGCAGGGGTTGCTGCGGCTCCGCACGGAACTTTACGCGTATCTGCACATCCTCCCGCTCAAGTTCCACGATCAACGGCGAAGCGCGGACTCCAGTTTTCGCGTGGCATACGATTCCCAGTCGGTGCAGACATTCTACAGCCGCATCACTTTTATTTTCCAGACGATGATCACGCTCGTGAGCACGTTTATAACGATGTGTTTTCTCGATTTGAAACTGACGTTGCTTTCGCTGCTCGTGATTCCCTTCATGGTGGCGACATTCCGTTTGTTCGCGACGCGCATCCGCAACGAATCCACCGTGATTGCGGAACGCGAGAGCGCCCTGCTGACTGCGGCACAGGAGGGCCTGAGCAGTGTGCGCATGGTGCAGGCATTCGGGCGCGAGGAGCATGAGGTGCAGCAATTTCAGGTCAGCGCCAGCCAGAGCCTCGAGGCAAATATCCGGCTCCAGGGGACCTCGATGAAAAGCTCGCTGGTGGTGAGCGTGCTCATGGCGCTGGCAACGGCAGGGATGTATTGGCTCGGCTCCGAGCATGTGCTGGAAGGATCGCTCACGCTATCGGCACTGATCGTTATTTCCACCTACCTTATCACCCTTTACCAACCCTTGGAGGCCCTCACCACAGTCGGCTGGGCGCTCGAATGAGCTGCCGCCGGCGCCCAGCGTTGCTTTGAAGTGCTCGACAAGGAAGACGAGGTCAAAGACGCACCGGACGCCGAAACACTTACCTCGACAACCGGCTCGATTGCATTTGAAAACGTGCAGTTCGGCTACGATCCCGCACGCCTTATTTTAAATGGAATCAACGTCAGCGTTGCCCCCGGGCAGACTGTCGCATTCGTGGGTGGGACAGGCGCGGGAAAGACGACGCTCCTCTCGCTCGTGCCGCGTTTTTACGATCCCACTGGAGGCCGTGTCCTCATCGATGGAAAGGACCTGCGCGCCGTCTCAAAAAAATCCCTGCGCAACCAGATGAGCATCGTATTGCAGGACACACTCCTTTTCTCCACCACCATCCGCGAAAACATTGCCTATGGCCGTCCGGATGCCACCGAGGAGGAAATTATCGAGGCTGCAAAGCGCGCCCAGGCGCACGATTTCATCATGCAGATCCCCGAGGGCTACGCATCGCAGGTCGGCGAGCGTGGCGGGCATTTGAGCGTGGGCCAGCGCCAGCGGCTCGGCATCGCCCGCGCGTTCTTGAAAAACGCCCCGATCCTTCTCCTCGACGAACCCACCAGCGCCCTCGATCCCACGACCGAGGCCGCCATCATGGTCACGATCAAGGAGCTGATGCAGGGCCGCACCACGCTCATCATCACCCATCGCATCGCCACCGTGCATGACATGGAAAAAATCGTCGTCCTCAAAAATGGCCAGGTTGCCGAAACAGGCACAGGCCCCGATCTTGTCGCCAGAAATGGCGCCTACGCCGCCCTTTATCGCTCGGCGAATCTCGATTGATTGGCGAGTCCGACAATAAACAGGCGTTTTTATGCTTAAAATTGCTGAATGATGAATGATCCTGCGTTGTCACCCTCCATAATCATCACCCGGCCGGGTCCGGAATTCGCCGATCAAAATCGCCACTTTCAAGGCATACCGGGCATTGAACGGGCGCCCAAGGGTCGATTGTGGGCCGCTTGGTATTCCGGAGGGAGTGGAGAGGAGGCGGGCAATTATGTGCTTCTCGCTACCAGCGCGGATGAAGGCGCATCATGGTCGGCTCCTGTCGCTGTTGTCACACCTCCCTCCACGCAGACTCGGTCCTTCGATCCCTGTTTGTGGCTCGATCCGAAGGGCGATCTCTGGCTTTTCTGGTCTCAATCACTGGAAAAATGCGATGGGCGTTTCGGTGTGTGGGCTGCGAAAGCATCATATCCGGATTGCGAAACCCCGGCATGGTCGGAACCGCGCCGCATCGGGGATGGGATCATGATGAATAAGCCGACAGTCACCCATTCGGGAGAATGGCTGCTTCCCGTTTCCATCTGGCCACCCGATTCCGGAAACGTATCGGCAGAGCCGTTCTATTTTAACATGGATGCCGCTACCGGAGCCTATGCAGTGGTATCGCGGGATCATGGGAAAACTTTTGAATACCTTGGCCGGGCGGCAAGTCAGCAGGACAGGAGCTTTGACGAACATATGATCGTGGAACGCCGGGATCGAAGTTTGTGGATGCTGAGCCGGACCAGGCACGGAATCTGGGAAAATGTTTCCACGGATGGAGGTAAGAACTGGAGCGAGGGAAATTTCTCCGGTATTCCGCACATTGACGCCCGGTTTTTTATTCGTCGCCTGATATCGGGCAATCTTCTACTGGTCCGGCACAATTCTCCGGCCATTGTTTCAGACAAGGTGACCCGCTCTCATCTCACTGCATGGATTTCCAAGGATGACGGCAGGACATGGCTGGGGGGACTTCTGCTCGACGATCGCGAGGGCGTATCCTATCCCGACGGAACGCAGGCGCCTGATGGGACGATTTACATCATCCACGATTTCAACCGGACGAAGGAAAAAAACATCCTTCTGGCTGTGTTTACGGAACAGGACGTAGAGGCTGCAGATTGGAGTTCGCCGCAAGCGCGCAAGCGCATATTGGTAAACGCGGCCACCGGGGTGATGTGAATTGGTGAAAGGTCCGCTTTATGAACGCTCACCTGTTTCTAAGTTGCGATTGGGGGACCACTCACTTCCGGCTGCGTCTTGTGAATGCGGAGGATGGGACGATTGTTGACGAGTTAAAAACACCGGATGGCGTCGCGCGAATGTCGGCCGGATGCAGAGACACGCCGCGTGAAGAATATTACGCGCAGTTTCTGGCATGCCAGGCCGGAGTTCTTTTGGGACGTAACAATGCAACTGCGGCTTGCTGCGTGATATCCGGCATGGCCAGCTCGCGCCTTGGATGGAAGGAGCTTCCTTATGCCGTGTTGCCGCAGCCTCTGGATGGCAGTGGGTTGGTAGTGGAGTCGCTCTGTATTCCTGTCCCGGATCATCCCGAACTGGAAGTCGTTCTCGTTTCAGGCGTCAGGAGCGACGAGAATGTGATGAGAGGCGAAGAGGTCGAAATCATTGGGCTGGCAAAGTCATTGCCGTTCATCGCAAACGCCGCTGATATCACAGTGATTCTGCCTGGCACCCATAGCAAACACGTTAGGTTATCCAATGGACGGATCATGGATTTTGAGACATTGATGACCGGCGAACTCTACCAAAGCCTTTCTGCCGTGCCCACATTGCGCGACAGTATTTCCCCCGGGGTCGCTTTTGAAGAATCTCATCCATCGTTTGTCCATGGTTTGCAGGAAGCAATGTCGCCCGGTTTTTTTAAATCGCTCTTTAAAATCCGTGCGAGGAACTTGTTGAAGGACGCATCTGCGACGGACGGAAGCGCATACCTGAGCGGCTTGCTCATTGGAACGGAATTGATCCAAGTCTCCGCGAAGCCCGGAAGCCGGGTTTTGATTGCATCAAGCGGTCTCCTGAATGTGCTCTATCACAAGGCAGCTGCCGGACTCGGGTTGTCACATATCGGGTTTGTCGCGGAAAACGAAATGGAGAGATCCACGGTAAATGGTCATTTGGAAATACTTCATTCCAGGACCCGCAATTCCGGCGCGAATTAAATATTTTCCGGTATTTTACACTGGAAAAGGTTGCGTTTACATTACAGATACTTGACAAAAATAGATTTTTGTGTAATGTTAAAGTAAATAAAGAACATACTATGAACGCATCGCGTCAGGCGGACTCTACGGCAACTTCGAAAAACGACATTTTTTCCGAACGAACCCAATTTTGAATCAAAAGTGAACGAAATAAACCCAAAATCTGTGTCAATCCGTGAAATCTGTGGACTCCCCTTCTTTAAACTTCGAACTTTGAACCCGGAACCTTGAACTCAAAATTTATCCCACTCTATCCCGCATTATCCGACTATATCCCACTTAGAAAATACGAAATCCGCTTATTCAACATTGGACGTTGGAAGTTGAGCGTTGGACGTTCAACCTGCCTTTCCTCCGCCCTCGCTTCAGTCCGGCCCAGTCCGGGTAAATCCGGGTAAATCCGACCAAACAAAAATATCTGGAAGTGAACCTTCGAACCCGGAACCTGGGATGATGGGGACTTTTTACAGCTTCTTACGATTTCGAAGCCCGCTCTTTTTCCGGCTCAATGGCGTGCGGATGGATGTCTTCAAAATTACCCTGTTCGCAGCAGTTTACAAAATCCTCCGTCGCCGACTTCACGCGTTCCCAGCGCTCGCGAATTTCGCCCGTTTCTTCCGCTGCGATCGAGTTGTCCACGGCGGCCGACGCGACCAGCGAAAGCATGTGGGCAAATTCCTGCACGATCTTGTTGGTGGCGATCACGGCGGAATGCGAAGTCTTGCGAAGCGGCCGCGGATTTTTCACATAAAAACCGCCCGCCTGCTCGCAGATCCACTGCGCAATCGTCTTGCCGTCGGTCGATTGCATTAATTGCACCACGCGGTCGAGTGGGTTCAGCGTCCCGCTGCCTCCCTCGGTGGCGGGTTCCGCCCATTTGTAGATGATCGAGGTCGAGAGACACATCTGCCCGGCGAGCTGCTTTGCGTTGCAGTCCTCGAGCAATGTGCGGAAAAGTTCGTGCGATTTCATAGAGTAGTCTCAGTGTGGCAAAAGGCCGTGCCATGGGCGATTACAAACCGTTCATTGTTTTATAAAAGACATCCGCCGCCCTTCTGTTAGAACATCTGCTCAACAACAAAAGGAATATTATGCTAGACGTTCACACCATCATATACATCACGGCGGGAGTCCTCTTCGTTATCGTTCTGTTTTTCTTGCCGCGGCTGCTCGGCATCGTTTACATTCCGCACACCCAGATCGGCGTCATCGAGAAACTCTGGAGCGCCAGGGGCTCGCTGAGGGAAGGTCGCATCATCGCGCGCAGTGGCGAGGCAGGTTTTCAGACCAGCATCCTGCGTGGTGGCGTCCATTTCGGCCTCTACTCATGGCAGTACCGTGTGCACAAGCAACCGCTCGTGACCGTGGGCCAGGGAAAAATAGGCTACGTCTATGCGCGTGACGGTGATCCTCTTCCCGCCACGCAGACACTTGGCAAGACCATCGATAGCAATCACTTTCAGGATGCCGCTGCATTTCTGAACAACCAGGGACAGCGTGGCCGCCAGCGTGCGATTCTTCGCGAGGGCGTCTATGCCATCAACCTCGCGCTCTTCGTCGTGATCACCGAGGACAAAGTCTTCTCCGGCCCGCTCCGTGACGACGAGGAAACGAAATACGTGCAATGGAAAACCCAGCTCGACACCATGCGCGGTTTCCAACCCATGGTCATCGGCTCCGCGGCCTCCGGCATGCCCTCCGTGGAAGTGGATGTCCGTATCGCAAAAGCAGGCCAGGGCGCGGCTGGCAACAGCTTCCCCGCTTACGGCGCTGAATTGCTGCCTACCGATACCATCGGCGTGGTGAGCGTGCAGGATGGCCCGACCATCGGCTCCGGTGAGATCATCGCGCCCGAGGTGAAACCCCAGGCCGGGCATCCCGATCACGATTATTTCCAAGACCCCGAGGCGTTCCTCGCCCTCGGCGGCAAGCGCGGCAAGCAATTGCAGGTCCTCACGGACGGCACATTCTTCATCAATCGCTGGTTTGCCACCGTCGAGATCAAGCCCAAGACGCTCGTGCCCATCGGCTACGTAGGCGTGATCGTTTCCTACCATGGTGCGGCTGGCGATGATGTCAGCGGCGAGGCGTTCCGCTACGGCGAACAGGTCGAGCAAGGCCAGCGCGGTGTCTGGAGACACGCACTCGCCCCCGGCAAATACGCGCTGAATCCTTACGCGGTGAAAATCGAGTACGTCCCTACTATCAACTTCGTCCTTCGCTGGATCACCAACGAGAGCGAAGACCACAAGTACGACGAGAATCTCGAGAGCATCGCCCTCATCACGTCGGATGCCTACGAGCCCACGCTCCCGCTTTCCCTCGTGGTGCATATCGATTACCAGCGCGCCTCCAGCGTCATCCAGCGCTTCGGCGATGTGAAGCGCCTCATCGACCAGACACTCGACCCGATCCTCACCGCATACTTCCGCGACGTCGCGCAGAATAGCAGCATGCTCGACCTCCTCACCAGGCGCGAGGAGATCCAGCGCGAGGCCACCATCGCCCTCGGCACGCGCTTCAAGGAGTACGATATCAACTGCGTCGCCGTCCTCATCGGTCGCCCGGAATCCGCCGCCCAGGCAGGCAAGGAAGACCCCATCGAGCGCCTGTTCGACCAGTTGCGCCAGCGCCGCCTTGCGGATGAATCAAAGGCGACCTACATGAAGCAACAGGAAGCCGCGGAGACCTTGAAGCAATTCAAGCAGGCCGAAGCCGCTGCCGCGAAACAGACCGAGCTCACCCAGTCGAAGATCGACATTGAGGTCGCCGCGAACCGTGGTGAAGCCCAGCTCGCCGAGTCCGAGCGCCTTGCCAAGCGCCAGATCGCGCTCGCCCAGGGTGAGGCCACTTCCAAGGAGATGATCGGTAAAGGTGAAGCCTCGCGCATTGCCCAGATCGGTCTCGCTGAAGCCGCCGTTACATTGCAGAAAGTAAATGCCTACCGCGATCCAAGGCTCTTTGCCTTGAACCTCGTCGCCGAGCAGTTTTCAAAGAGCACCCAGCCCCTCGTCCCCGAGCGCCTGTTTGTTACAGGTGGAGGCGGCAGCGGCGAAGGCAGCGACACTGCGGGCATGAACAGCAGCCTCGTCGGCCAGTTGCTCAGCCTCCTGGTCAGCGAGAAGAGCAACATCGGCGTCGCAGCCGAGGGCGTGAACACCGACGCCCTCCAGGCCGTGGCGAACCAATACGCAGCCAAGGCTGCCGAAGCCGAATCCAGCAGCACCAAGTAACGGCAAAGACACGCGGCGGGGCTTTAAGGCAGTCCGCTTTAAAGCCCGCCGTCCTCCTCGGCAACAATCAGCGGAATACGCAGCTCAAAATGCGTTGTGGTGGTTCCAATGCCGGTTGTCGTCCGCGTTCTTTTGCAGCAGCACCATGTTGGCAATCCCCAATACCCTCCACGGCTTCAGAAACTCGCCCGCAAAAATGTGGTCGCGCCCCGGCACATGGTTGGCAATCATCCTCGCCGCACGCGTAAAAAACCGGCCCTGCATATCCGGCTTGGGCAATTGTGGCCCATGCACCGTGTAAGCGCGGTTTGTGAGAATGAACCGCACCGCCCCTTGCAGCGATGGCATCCAGAGATCGTGGAACCCGATCAGCCCTCCTACATCCAGCCGCTTGTCGGCGAGGACAAATTCACAAATCGCACGATCAAACAAATGCGATGAGTCGATGAATGCAAATTGCAGCCTCGGAAGTGATGGAATGACATCCTCCGCAAATTTTTCGTGAAACGTAAACCGGTCGCCCAGCCCCGATTTCTCCACCATTGCCAGCCCGCAATTTCCGAAATTCTTCTGGAAAGGGTCTATCACATGATGATGCCCATGCCCGTTTTCATGGAGCGCCTGCAGGATGGCGAGTGTGGAAATCCCCTGGGCGAAACCGACCTCCACGCTCGCGGAGGGACGGATGGCCTTTACAGTTTCATACAGCCGCACACATTCCTCTTCACTCACGTTGGAGTGTAGCGGAGTCTTCGCTCCCGAGGGCGTGAACACCTCCTTTGTCCGCAATGCGCACGTTAATATTTCAGGTAAACCGGACATGGATGGGATGTTATGCGATGTTTAACTCTCTCAATTCCGGAATATCGGATGCACCTGCCACTCAAATGGCTTCCCGTCCTCCAGCGTCAGCCACGCATAGCTCGACGGCGCCCCGCGGTTCGGCCTCGTCACGCATCCGGGATTCAGGAAACACGTCGCCCCCACCATCTCCTTGCGCGGCACATGCGTATGCCCGTGCAGCAGCAGGTCAAACCCCGGAGGCGCCTGCGACGGCGGGATGTGGATCAACCGGATCTTCAATCCCGCAATCGCGAAATCCAGATGCATCGGCCACGTCATATTGCTGTCACAATTCCCCCGCACCACATGCAACGGCCTGCGCAATTCCCTCAGCCCGGCCAGCACATGTTCATCCGTCACATCCCCCAAGTGCCAGATCTCATCCGCATCGGCGATGGACCGCAGCAACGATTCCGGCAAATGATTATGAGTGTCGGCAATAACAGCAATGCGCATAGGCTTGGGGTGAAAGGCAGATCTTAAATGCCAAATCTTAAATGATAAATGCTAAATGAAGACAAGGGGTTGCCAATTACCAAAACTGCTTTTACCATCTCCCTTCCTATGTCCCTTTGGCAATATGCGAATCCACAACTCCGCGACCTCGTCTCCTACGAACCCGGCAAACCCGTCGAGGACGTAGCCCGCGAGCTCGGCCTCCAGACCTCCGACATCATCAAGCTCGCGTCGAACGAAAACCCCCTTGGCCCATCGCCCAAGGCCCTCGTCGCCATGCACGAGACCCTCGAACGCGCCCACTTCTACCCGGATGGCGGCGGCTTCTACCTCCGCGAAGCCATCGCCGGAAAATTCGGCCTCGCGCGTGAAAACGTCATCCTCGGCAACGGCTCAAACGAAATCATCGAGTTCGTCGGCCACGCATTCCTCAAGCCCGGCGACGAAGTCATCAGCGCCGAGCACGCATTCGTCGTTTACAAATTAATGGCCACCCTCTTCGGCGCAAAAACCGTCGAAGTCCCCGACCCCGGCTTCAAGCACGATCTCGATGCCATGGCCGCCGCCATCACCCCGCGCACCCGCGAGTTGTTCATCGCAAATCCGAACAACCCCACCGGCACCCTCGTCTCCCAGGCCGAGATCGACCGCTTCATGGACCGCGTCCCGCCCCACGTCATCGTCGTATTCGACGAAGCCTACCACGAGTTTTTGAAGGACGCCCCCGACACCCTCAAGTACGTCCGCGAGGGCCGTCCAAATGTTCTCATCCTTCGCACATTCTCCAAGATCCAGGGCCTTGCAAATCTCCGCATCGGTTACGGCCTCGGCAGCCGCGAGATCATGGACGTCCTGCAAAAAACCCGCCAGCCCTTTAATGCAAACGGCATCGCCCAGGCCGGCGCCCTCGCCGGGCTCCAGGACGACGACCACCAGCAAAAAACCCGCGAGCTCACATGGCTCGGCCGCGACTACCTGCAGCAGGAATTCGCCGCCATGGGCCTCGAGTACGTCCCCAGCCACGCAAATTTCGTATTGGTGAAAGTCGGCAACGGCAGCGACATCTTCAAGAAGCTGTTGCAGACCGGCATCATCATCCGCGACATGACCAGCTACAAACTCCCCGAGTGGATCCGCGTCTCCGTGGGCACCATGCCCCAAAACGAACGCTTCATCGCCGAGCTGAAAAAGCTCCTCGCATAGACAGCATGCCGCGCGAAACAAAAAGCCGCGCGTTGTAGCGTCCGCTGTCCCCAGCGGATTCCCGTGCGTCGCAAGCAAACAACGCCCCCGTATTTCCACAGCGCGTCGTGGAGGGACATGCGCTGTCATGTCCCAGTCCGCGATAGCTTCTTCGGACCTCAATATTCCCTCGCTCCCAAACTCCGATTTGGGAGCGCACTTGCTCACGAAACTCTGTTTCGTCTATATCTAAAACCCTGCTAACCTGCCCGCTTCCATGCACGACACCATAGCCGCCATCAGCACCCCATTCGGCGAAGGCGCCATCGCCCTCCTCCGCATCAGCGGCGCGCGCGCCATCTCCATCGCCGATGAAATCTTCCACGGCAAAACCAAACCCTCGGCCTCCGCCCCGCGCCTCCAGCAATTCGGCAAAATCCTCGATGGCCCCACCGTCATCGACGACGTCCTCCTCACCCTCTTCCGCGCCCCTGCCAGCTACACTGGCGAGGACATCGTCGAGATCGCCTGCCACGGCGGCATCCTCGTCACCCGCCGCATCCTCCAGCTCCTCCTCGCCCGCGGCGCACGCTCCGCCGGGCCCGGCGAATTCACCCAGCGCGCATTCCTCAATGGCAAGATGGACCTCACCCAGGCCGAGGCCGTCATGGACCTCATCCGCGCCCAGACCGACCTCGCCCTCCGCGCCGCCACCGAGCAACTCGAAGGCCGCCTCGGCGAAAAAATCCGCACCCTCCGCGAGCAGCTCCTCGCCCTCCTCGCCCACGTCGAGGCATTCATCGATTTCCCCGACGAAGACATCGGCCCCGATACCGGCGCGACGTTATTGATCAAACTCAAACAGGTGCGTGATGGGATTGCCACATTGCTTCGCACCGCCGACCATGGAAAAATCCTGCGTGAGGGTGTGCGCACGGTGATTTACGGAGCGCCAAACGTCGGCAAATCCAGCCTCCTGAACATCCTGCTGGGCTACGAGCGCGCGATCGTGAGCGAGACACCCGGCACCACGCGCGACACCATCGAGGAAGTGATCAATCTGCGCGGCATCCCCCTGCGCCTCATCGATACCGCAGGCATACGGGAAACCACCGACCACGTCGAGAGGGAAGGCATCGAGCGCACGCAGAAGCAGATCGAAAGGGCGGACCTCGCTCTCTGCATTTTCGACGCCCACCGCCCACCGCTCGATCAGGCATCTGGACTCGCATTGGAAAGTTTCGAAGATCCTCGCGGCAGGGCGATCGCCTTGCTCAATAAGAGCGACCTCGGCGAGGATCGTGGATGGTGCTCATTTGCCGACCCGGATCAACCCTTCCCCGCCGTCCGCATCTCCTGCAAGACAGGCGGGGGCATGGAGCAACTCGCCGACGCCATCTTCCAGCGCATCATGGGCGGCAATATCGCCACCGCCGATGCCAGCATCGCCATCAACACCCGCCACCAGTCCTGCCTGCAAAAAGCCTCCGAATATTGCACCGCCGCAAAGCGCGCCATCGAGGACCAGCTCTCCGCCGAATTCATCGCCATCGAGCTCCGCGCCGCCCTCGACTCCGTAGGCGAAGTCGTAGGCAAAGTGGACAGCGAAGAACTCCTCGGCGTCATCTTCAGCACCTTCTGCATCGGCAAATAAATCGTCCGTCTATAGCGCCATCCGTTGTAGCCGCTTTCCTGTGGGGACGTCTCACACGGCACGCCGCATACAAATAGCGCTCCGCACGTCCACAGCGCGTCCATGGAGGGACCTGCTCTGTCAGGTCCCAGTCCCAACATCGCAACAAGCCAGTCATCGTCCGTACACTGC
>JBAVPB010000029.1:0-6189 GCA_049692655.1 Chthoniobacteraceae bacterium
ATGCAAGGAATTTCGAGACAGGGAAGGCTGGATTTGACCCGCCTCCCGGTTCCGGCGGCGGGTTAGTGATACGCGGATAATCCGGCGATGCCTCCACTTTCGAGGTCGCGGTGTCCGGCATGGGTGCGGCGTCTCCTGAGCTGCCACAGCGAGAGCGCGTGCAAAATGAGGGCGAGCGGGACCGCGAACGCCGGGACCATGATCAACGGATACTCCAGGCGGAACGGGATGCCGGGCTTCAGGATATGGAGTGACGCGAGCATGCCTATGCTGAGGGCGACGACCAGATCGGCGATGCCAAAGAGATTCCAGGCGAGCGCGGCCTTTTGGGTGCCGCTCTTTTGGGCATCAAGATCCTGCGCGACGCGCAATGCCAGCAGTCCCGTGAGGACATCGCCAATGCCTGCCGGAAGCGCAAATACCGCGGGCAAACGATGTAGCGCCAATTGCAGGAGGAAGACGCTGCCGATGACGCGGAATGCCTGGATCCTGACAAGCCATGAGAGCGGCACGGCGTCGATGACGGCCGGGATCCGGCCCGAACGCATCAACGCAAAAAGCCAGACGGCGATGGGAACACCCACCACGGCCGGGATCGGAATCCCGAATTGAGCGGCGGCGGGTGTCGTCTGGATAAAGCCGCGCACCGCAAGCGCCTGCATTGCGACAAACCATGCGATCAACGGGACGGCCACGCACAAGAGCGTGGCAACACGGGTATTCATGGAGAGGTCCGTTTTTCCAAGCCCCCGCCACAAGCCGAGCAGCAGCAGAAAAAGAACAACCGCACGGACGAGAAACAAACCTGACTGCAAATAATGGGATGGATTCATAATATTAACTCCTTTGTTTATAGTCACTATATTTATAGGAGTTATGATTGCAAATTATTTTTCTCGCGGGGTTTCCTTGAAGCGAGCAGGACATTTGTGAGAGCGGGTTGAGTGATGATGCGACTATGTGCTGCAAGTGACGCGTGCCTCCGCTGGGGACAGCGGACGCTACACCGGCGCTTTGCGCCGTTCTTAATAAGTGCGGCTTCGCCGGTTTGTGTTCCCATCGCGCCCCTGCCACCCACCCGCGATTCCCGGGTTGACTCCCCGCCCCACGGCAATAGGATCGCCTCATGAGATGCAATCGTTTTACGTTGTTTATCGTCCTGCTGGCGGTGCTCGCCGCCGGCGCCCGGGCGGACCAGTTTGACGACATGATCGACGGTTTGCGCAAGGGCACCCCGGTGGATCCCGCGAAGGTGGATATCAAGCTCCTGAAAACGCAGAACGAAGCGCCGGACTCCGTGTCTTCGGTTTTCAACGATGCGGTGGTCAATCTCTACCTCCATGAGATCAAGCTCTCGATCCTGGACCCGGCTCAGGAAGGGGGCTGGCCGTACCGCTCTTTCCTGATCGAGGACGACGTGGTGCTGCGCAAGCAACTCCTCGATGGCCTGACCAAGCGCTTCGCGGCCAAGCCCGACTCCCTCCTTTATTACGCGATGGTGTGCCCGGCGCTCTACGACAGGAACGAGGAACTCGTGGCCACGATCGAAAACTACCTCAAGCACAACGATCCTTTCCTCTACAAGACCGAGCAGGAGCGGATCGCCAAATACTGGCGGCCGGCGATCGCCGCGACATTAAAACACCAGCAGGCGGAATTTTGCGGCGACATGCTCAAAGCCATCGCGCTCGATGGCAAGGATAGCAAAGTCCCCGCCACAATCGCGACCGCCCTGGGCCTCGCCAACTCCGGGAAGGCGTGGCCGGACCATCAGGTGGCGCTCAAAGGCAGCGGCGCGGTGCTCGCCCATAGCTTTGCCATCGGCCTCGGGGAGAATGACGATATCGTGTTGAGCGCCTCCACCGCTCCCGACGTGCTGCAGATTTACCGCGTCCACCGCGACGGCACGCTGGCCTCCGCGCTCACCTATAATCCGAAGACGAGCGAGTCCAAACCGCGCGACGCCGCGGTGGCCAAAGCCGATTTCACGACCGAATGGGTTTATTGGAACGATATCGTGGGAGACCTCCTCACCGAGAAAGGGAAGTAGGGTCGAGCTCGCTTTTTAAGAAGCATCGCTGACGCGGACACGACAAAGCGTGTCCCTCCAAGGGTCCAACGTCGGGGGAGTGCCATTAGTTGCGTGAGATCTTGGCGGGATGATGGCGATCGATTTAAGGTGAAAAAATCAGCTGCTGGCCACTCTTCGGGTGCGATGCTTATGCAGGGCTATTGTCCGATGAGCGGAATGCTGGATCGAATGCCTGGCTATCGGATGCGGGTGGCTTGATGCGATGGATTTCGTTTTTGCCACGGAAGAAGCTGCGATGGCTCGTGATGGGGCTGGCGATGGAGCAGCGGTGGCGGTTTTTTCAGCAGGGGTTGCAGCAGGAGTGGAGTATGACGCATAGATGTCGGGTGCGGGCTTTTCCGGCTGGAGCTGCTGCGTGGCCTGGTAATTGACGATGCCTTTTGCGAGCGAGGCGGCGAGCTTTTCGAGATAGTCTTCGCTGGCGAACTGCGTGGCATCGAACTGGTTGCTGAGAAAGCCGCACTCGACAAGCACTGCGGGATTTTGGACGTGGGAGACGACGTAGAGGTTGCGCTCCTTGATTCCGCGGTTTGCGATGGAGAGGTCGCCGGTGAGGGAGTCCTGAATGGAAGTGGCGAGCGTTTTCCCTGTATCCGGTGGCGGCGGAGGCTGCGTGAGATCGAGACCGATCCAGCTCCACAGGATATCGGGGAAACTTTTTTCATTGGCGTAATAAATTTCAATTCCATCGACGGCGGGTTCGGCGCACTGGTTGGCGTGGATGCTGACAAATATGGAATGGTCATACCGGTTTGCAATGGCGGTGCGGTCGGCGAGCGAGACATAGACGTCGCTGCGGCGTGTGAGCACGGTGAGGAGATGATATTGCTGGAGATGGCGCTCGAGGCGCAGGGCGATGTCGAGCGCGAGGTTTTTTTCGAAGATGCCGAAGCCGTAAGCGCCTTCGTCGTGGCCTCCGTGACCGGGGTCGATGACGATGATGGGGAGCAGATTATTTACGGGAGCGCTGGATTTGGTGAGATCGAGCCCGGCAGCGGCGGTGTTGCCGGGATTTGCCGGGGTGGTGGGGTTTGGCGTATCTCCTGCATAGGAATCGGTCTCCGGGGAAGCCTGCGGCCCGGGTGAGATGACCAATAGGAAACACCCGATCAACGCGACCAGGGCCGCCCATGAGATGCACTGCCTCATATAAAACAATGGCACAGCCTGACGGAGGCGCAAGGTGGGGGGGCCGGGTTCGTTGCGGAGAGACTCTACAACCAGCACCCGGGACGAATGCATTCCCGGGAATGAGTCGCCGCGCTCCGGGTGAAATGAGGGGTGTTGTTTTTAAATTGAATAATGTGGAGGGTTCACCCATCCTATAGGGGTCATGAAACGCCTTATTGTTACTTTCGCGACGGGGTTGGTGGTGGTCTGGATTTCGGCTTGCGCCACTAATACGAAGACCCAGGTGGGCAAACCACAGAAACCGGTGGCAAAGGCGACGGCGCCTACTCCGACTCCGGAGGAGACTGCTACGCCTGCCCCTGCGCCGACAGGGCAGACGACGCCGGCGCCGGGCAATCCCGGGGATGCTCCGACACAGCATGGCGATGTGCCTTATGCGAAGCCTGTGCCGGGGAAACCGGGGTATGTGACGAGCCCGTACGCTCCGACCCAGGGCTACGTGGATGTGCGGGGATTCCCTCCGGGCACGGAGGTGAAGTGTCCCTACACGGGCAAGGTTTTTCTGGTGCCGTAAGGCGGGGAGTCCGCAGATTTCGCAGATTGATGTCCGAAGAAGCTATCGCGGACTGGGACAAGAGCATGTCTCTCCAGGTTAGTCCAATTAGAAATTGAGTGTAATCATTGTGTGTGAGCCGGGGTGGTGATGGCGCGGGGAAATTCAAATCATACTATCTGTTATGAAAAATTATTTACATCTGTCGATGCTGATGGCGTTCGCATTCGTGGTCACTCTGCTGTCGGGGTGCGCGAGCGCTCCGGTTTACTATCATGATGTGGAGGCTTCGCTGACTCCGCAGCCGGGGAAGGCGCTCGTGATTTTTTATTTCAAGAAGGAGATGCTGACGCGGAATGCGCGATGCCAGGTGTATGTGAACGGCCAGGGGATCCCGGGGGAGTTGCGGCGGGGGTTGTTCTGCACGTACCAGGCTGATCCGGGGAAATTGAAGATCACTACGACGCAGAGCTCGGGGCCAGCACATGCGGGGGATGTGGCGAAGAAGCAGCCTTCGCTGGAGGTGGAGGCGGGGCAGACCTACTACGTGGATATGAACCTGGGATTCCTCGGGGGTAATGAGAAGCTGCGGGTGGTGTCGCAGGAGAGGGCGGTGCGGGAGCTGAAGGATTGCAAGTGGGTGAATGCGGTGGCGCGGTAGGACGCAAGTTCAAAGCTCCTGGTTCTGGATGTTATTTCGTGCGCGGGGTGGCATGATTACGGCTGCATAGGGGGATGAATTGCGTTGATGTTTTCCATAGTTTTAGAAAATATAGACGCTGTTTAACGTGAGCGGCCTGATGGTCCGGCTGTCACGAACCCAAAAAAAGGCCCCAATCGTATGAAGAGAATATCCTGTCTTGTGGCAGCGGCGGCGCTCGCCACTGCGGCTGTGTATTTCCGGACGAGTCCTGCGGGATCCGCCCAGGCTGTCGTGACGAGTCGCCCGGTGAACCCGGCGCATCCAGTGCAGATGACTTATGTTTTGAAGCCGATCCCATCGAGCGCGGTGCATCATGCGCAGACGGGGCTGCCGCGGGTCCGGTTGCGGGAGTCGACGAGCGGGAACTGGAGCGGCTATGCGGTGCCGCTGGAAAAGAGCGGGGAGACGGATGTATTCAGCGACATCCAGGGGACCTGGAAGATCCCGACGGTGACGGGGATGGGCAGGAGTGCGGCGTATTCCTCCGCGTGGATAGGGATCGACGGCTATGAGGATGGGACGGTGGAGCAGATCGGGAGCGAGCAGGACTGGACGGGGACGAAGCAGCAGAATTACGTGTGGTTTGAGATGTATCCCAACGGGGCCTATGAGATCACGGGGTTTCCTGCGAGCCCGGGGGATTCGATCACGGCACAGGTGCATTACCTGGGGCTGCTGAAGGTGCAGGTGGGGAGGAACAGGACGGAGGAGGAGAGTGTGTTCCAACTGACGATCGAGAATAACACCAGGAATGTGTCCTACACGGTGCCGGAGAGCTATACGACGATCCCGGAGGCGGAACTGGCCTCGGCCGAGTGGGTAATGGAAGCGCCGACGGGACGCCAGGTGTTGCCGCTTGCGAATTTCGGGACGATCAATTTCTCCGACTGCAAGGCGGCTTCGTTGCGCACGAAGGAGGTGCTCTCGCCGATCGACGCATGGATTCCCGATCCGCTGACGATGGTGGACGCTAATGGCGGGAGAGCGGTGCCGAGTGCGTTATCCGCCAATGGGGAGGCTTTCTCGGCGACCTGGTCCACGAAGTAAAGCGGGGGCGGATGCCCCCGGCAGAGCGGTCGGGGAGGTTGTAAAAGTGTTTCATTTTAGGCTCCATTCGGCGGCGGGAGCCATTACACTCCGCGTTTCTCATAGGACGAATTTATGGATTTCACGGATAAGGATACGATGCCTACACAGGCTGAAAGGCGGCGGGAGGTGTGGAAACTGGCGAGTGAACTTTGTCACACATGGTTTGACGGTGATGGAAACTGGACGAACGTGGCGGGCTGGACGGACCGTCATGTGAAGTGGGAGGACGTGCAGACGCGGACGATCGTGTGGCTGTGCTTTGGGTTGCTGCCGGGGTCGGAGGCGGATGTGCGGCTGGCGAATGCGATCCTGGAGCGGCTGGAGTTTCACCGTCATGTCCCGGCGCGGAGCGAGGTGGAGGTGGCGTCGGTGTTCGATATTTTTGTGACGAACCACTCGGTGCATCTGCTGAACCTGCATGCTGAGAAGCTGACGGCGGCGGCGCGGGAGAAGCTGGAGGGATGGGCGCGTGCCGGGCTTGCGGATTACGCGGGAAACCGGCAGAGCGATTACCAATTCCACGGCTACAATGACAATATGCCGGCGAAGGCGACGCTGGGGCTGGTGCTGGGCGGGGAATATTTTGGCGACGAGGCGGCGGTGGCGCACGGGGTGTGGAAT
>JBAVPB010000030.1:0-4637 GCA_049692655.1 Chthoniobacteraceae bacterium
TGTCGGGATCGGAACCGGCGTAGCCGAGGGCGAGCCGGGCAGTCGTCACGGCATCGGGAAAACGGCCCGCAGCGGCATAAGCCGCCGCCAGCGTGTGCAGGATGCCAGGATTTGCGCCGCCCGTGGATTGGTTCGCCCGCTGCGCCAGCTCGATCGCCCGCGCGCCGTCACGCAACGATGGGTCTGCGACGGTGGCAAGCATCCAGGCGAGATTGTTTTGAAAAGTGATGTTGGCAGGTTCGAGCCGGAGCGCTATTTCCGCGTGCTGGACCGCCTCGCCGTCGTGGCCCTGCTGGAGCAGGGCGTTGCCGAGATTGCACTGCGCGTTTGCGTAGTCGGGCTTGATCCGCACCGCTTCTTTATAGTGCGAAATGGCCGCATCGATGCTCCCCTCCTGCAGCAAAGCCATGCCGAGATTGCAATGAGCATCGGCATAATCGGGCTTCAACTCGAGCGCGGCCTGGTAATGTTCTATCGCCTCCACCACGCGTCCTTTTTGATAGAGGGCGTTGCCAAAATCGTTGTGCGCCTCGGCATTGCCGGGTTCCAGTTGCAGGGCTTTTTGATAACTCGCGATGGCATCGCTCGCGTGTCCTTGTTGCAGGAAGGCATTGCCGAGATTCGTAAGGGCTTCCGCGTATCCGGGCTTGATGGAAAGGGCCTCCTGGTAGTGCGAGACGGCTTCATCGACATGCCCTTTACGGATCAGCTCATTGGCAAGGTGATCGTGCGCGATGTAGTTGCCTGAAGTGCATTCCAGCGCGTGCGTCCAGAGCGATTCGCTGTCGCGCCATGAGTAAGCCTGCCGGCATGCGACGACCATCAGCGCCGAAAGGATGAGCGCCATTAACCCACCCAGTACCTCGCGACGATGCCGCAAGTTCCTGGACCAATCCGCCACGGCCCATGTCACGCCGAGATAAAGTCCGATCTGTGGAAGATAGGTGTAGCGATCCGCATGCGACATCTCCCCCGACTGGATCACCCCGCTCACCGGCACCAGCATTCCCGCATACCACAACCAGCCCACGAGCAGGCCCGGAACCTTCTTCCTGACCGCAAACACGCCAGCCGAAACCAACGCCAGCGCCAGCAACGAAAGCACCACCTGCCACGACCAGAATCCTGTGAGGAAATAGGGATAAAACACCGCCAGCTTCGACGGCCAGAGCATTTGCCCGAGATAGATGACATACGAAACCGCCGCGTTCCCCACGCGCGGCCAAAGCGGCAGCAGATCGACGGATACGACGTTCGTTTTATCGGCGAGCCACTGCGCCACGCACATCGCCACCGAGAGCGCGAAGAGCGGCACTTTTTCCAACACCAGCCGCGCGGGCGACACGCTCCCCCAGCGCGCCAGCGGCCAGTAATCGAGCAGGAGCAGCACGAAAGGGAGCGTCACCAGGATCGACTTGCTCATGAGCCCCAGCGTCAACAACAGCAACATCACGAGATAGCGGCGGTAATTTGGCGTCCCCCTCACCCAGCGGACATACGCCCAAAGCGTGAGCATGAAAAACAGGCCGCTCAAGACATCCTTCCGCTCCGTCACCCACGCCACCGATTCCACCCGTAGCGGATGCACCGCAAACACCGTCGCCACGAATGCGCTGCGCCACACAAACCCCGTCATGCTGCGCAACACGAGAAACAGCAGCACCGCCGCAGCCGCGTGCAGCAGCACATTGCCGAAATGATGCCCGCCCGCGTTCAGCCCGAACACCTGGCAGTCGAACATGTGCGAAAGCGTCGTCAGCGGATCCCAATGGCCGATCTGCGAATGTGTGAACGCCCACCCCACGCTCCCAAGCGTCAGCCCCTTTGCCACGACCGGGTTGTCGTACACCGTCAGGTTGTCATCGTAATTCACAAACGCCGCCCACATCGTCTGCGAGAAGACCACGAACACCGCCGCCACCAAAAAAATAGAAATACCAACAGCCTGCCAGCGTTGAAAATGTGACGGCGATTCCTTAGCCACAGCCCCGGAAATATTTCGCGGTTCTCCCAGCTGTTTTTCGCCCCGCCTGCGTTCTTTTGATTTCCGGCTCATCTCAATTCAGCGCGGCCAAAATTTGAATCAACTCGTCGTAAACCTGCTTTTAAAACAGCTTGTGATTTTAACCCATTGTTTGGAGGTCTCGCACACCCATCCAATTGTTTGCAGGATATTCTGGTAGTCCTTCTCCAAGTCGCGTCCCAAAATTGGAGAATGATGGGCCACTAGATTTCTAAGAGTCCGAATTTCATCGAGCCTCTCAAACGCCTCTTTCCTGGAAAGTGAGTCTATTTTAAAACTTTTACGCAGGCATGGTATCCAAAGTGAATGCATAAAACGCACAGCACATATTGAAGTCCAAAATCCGAATGACACTTCGGAAATAATGTTCTCGGTCGTTTGCGGGGAATTTATTTTTCCCAAGCGTTCCATCGCGCTCTCAAGTTTTTCCAGTTGCGGATACTCAAACACACCTGAATCCACAAGCACTTTGGGCCAGTTATTACCAAAAACCCTAGACAATTCCCTATGCATCGCGTTTCGAACTACAATTTCAACTGCCTGAAGCGGCCCATAAAGCGCCTCTGACAATAGTACGTTACGCTCGTATAGCTTGATCGCATTTATCCGATTGTGATCACTTGCAACCAAGTACGGACGAAGGCGCGAAGCCGAGATCGCCGCCTCAAGGGCAACAATCTCTTCTTCTGAATACCCGAATTGAGCTTGCGCTTCGTTCATTTTTCGACGATAGTCCACTTATAGACCCCGGTGTCACCCCTGTGATTCATCACATGTGCCCGGGGTATTTTTTTTGCAATATTGCAACTGATTATTCATCCGAAAAGTCAATTCAGCGCAGTTTGCACGCGCGGAGTTTACCAGCAGCCTCATCGAGGTCAAGCGGCTGGAAGAAGCGGCGACAATGTCCCGATTAGAAATTTTATCGTCCACGCAAAGCAATGAGGAAAAAGTAAAAGGTGAAGAACGCGCATCCAGATATAAGCCACCAAGGGAAACCGGCTATCAGCGTTGATAGGAATCCAGACAAGAATACAACTCCGAGACATGCAGCAAGGAAGCGAAACACAGGACGAATAGGCTTCATGGAATTCTATTTTGCCGATGCAATTCAATCCCGCTTATTCAAGATATTCGTGCTGCGCTGCTTGATGACGCCTAGGATTCCCTCAAATATCGGCGACGTTATTTCCGCTTTTTTCAGATCGCCCTTGAGTTGCGCGGCCTGATCCAACGCTTTGCCTGACATTTCGACCAGGCTTTTTTCCATCGCATTTCGAGCGGTGACGGAGTCAGGCACGAGGCGAAGCCAATGGCGTAAATGCACTTCCTCCGGTTCGTATTTGCCTCCTATCTTCATCGCCATTTTTGGCGACAAGGTGGAGTAAACCGCCGTGCTCAATAAATCGTACGCCGGGGCCAGACGCGGCTTTCCTTCTTCATGCAGAAGGGAAAAGTTCTTCCCATGGGCATCGGCATTGCCGATCAAGTAATTGAAAATCACTGCATTCAAAAAAGCGATCCTGTCGGGGATCGGCTGAACGCTGTGCCGCTGAATTTCATCCAGACAGGCCAGGATCCCTGGGCCTCCTTCGCGCTCATATTTGTTCTCCGGCGGAACGGAAAGCGCCTGGCAAAAATCTTCCTGGTGCAGTCGAACGACGTTATCGCCCTGCCACTTCCTGTCGTATCGCTCCACCAGCAGGAACGGCTCTTTCGCAGTGTGCCTTATTTGGGCTTGCGCGGCTGAAATGCCGCATCGCGCGGCAAGCATCAGACAAAACAGCTCGTTATGAACGCTATCCTTTATCTCCTCCCTGCCCACCATCAACGTTTTCAAAATATGCGTCGTGGGCGCTCCGCCACGCATGAGGGCAATTTTATCCCCGATCATGCGGACGGCCAGCTTGTCCTGTGCTCCCGCCAGGGAAAGGCGGATATCCTTTTCACCTGCAAAGAGAGGGCGGCGTTTGAGGTGGTCGAAAATTTCATCCAAATGATGTTCGTCCAGTATCTGGATATCCTCGTGATTTTCTTGATGCGGTGAGGTTCCTTCCGGATAGAAAGCAACGGCTCCCGCGCATTCGCCGCCAATAATTTCGAGCAGCGAGAACGGATTTTTTTCCGAGACGCCTACAAGTCTGGCAATTTTTTTCCGTACCAAATCATCGGGCAGCAAGCCAGAAAAGAATGGCCGGGCAACATGATCGCCGAATTCCTCCTCCCGCAGGGGAAGAGAAACAGACAACGGCCACGCCCGTGATTTCAAATAGTCAGCGTCATAGGCAAACGATAACCGTCCGCTATCATCCTGAACCAGACGACCCGCCTTGTTGCCATAAAACCAGACATCCAAAGTGCGGGACATTACAGGTCGCCTTTCCGGTCAATGGCGTGAAGGCTGATCCCCAGGGCCGAGAGCACTTGCAGGGCCTTTCCGAGATGGGTGGTGGCTTTGCCCCGCTCCAACTCCACGACAAAGCGACGTCCAAGCCCGCACGCCGCCGCGACTTGCTCCTGGGTCAAATTTTGGGATTTCCGTACTGTTTTGACGATTGCCCCGAGTGATTTTATGTCTGTGATCTGTTTCATTATGTTCCCGATCGGTATCATT
>JBAVPB010000031.1:0-15389 GCA_049692655.1 Chthoniobacteraceae bacterium
ATGGCCACGATCCGTTTCGCCGCGTTGATCTTCTCCGCAGCCTCCTCTGAAATCACAAACCGCTCCGAGTGCATCCGGTGATCCGTGATCACCTCGGCCTGCACCGGCTTGAAAGTCCCCGCCCCCACATGCAGCGTGATGAACGCATGCGTAATCCCCGCCAGAATCTCCGGCGTAAAATGCAGCCCCGCCGTCGGCGCCGCAATCGCCCCCGGATTATGCGCGAACACCGTCTGGTAACGCGACGCATCACTCTCATCGCTCTGCCGGTGCATATAGGGCGGC
This sequence comes from Chthoniobacteraceae bacterium, assembly GCA_049692655.1. Taxonomy (GTDB): domain Bacteria; phylum Verrucomicrobiota; class Verrucomicrobiia; order Chthoniobacterales; family Chthoniobacteraceae; genus DASZPK01. The sequence goes on from JBAVPB010000031.1 coordinate 286, forward strand.
AGTGGCAAATGCCCGTTCTTCTCCAGATCCACCACCCCGCAAAAAGCAATCACCCGCTCCCCATCCGGCAGAATCTCGATCACCTCACCCGCAACCCCACCCACCGCAATCTGTTTCCCCACCGGCATCTTCCGCCCCGGCTTCACCATGCACTTCCAGGTATTGAGCGCCACCTGCTCCAGGAACAAAAACTCGATCTTCCCATCATCCGAAAACGCCCGCGCTGGAATCACCCGCGTATCATTCAGCACCACTAGATCCCCCTCCCTCAAAAACGAGGAAAAATCCCCAAACCCCCGGTGCTCAATCCGCTCCCCACCCCGATGCAACACCATCATCCGCGACCCCGCCCGATCCGCCAGCGGCCGGCAGGCAATCAGAGCATCCGGCAATACATAATCAAAATCATCAGTGCGAAGCATAAGAATCTAGAAACAGAAAGAAACGGTCACATCCTAGCCAGGCCTATTTGCGAGAGCAAAGAGCTATTGTGCCTCGTTTTCGATAATAGCCGGAATTTTCTCAACGAGTGCCGGCGCATGATTCGCAAGCACGTCCCATACAATGTCGTAATCCACCGCATCGTAGCCATGAATCAAACGGTTTCGCATACCAATGATCTCCCGCCACGGAATTTCATCGTGCCGCTCCCGCAATTCCAGCGGCAAGCGCGTTGAGGCTTCACCGATCAGTTCCACTGCCCGTTCGGAGGCCAACTGGTATTGCCAGTTGGTTTGAAGTTCCTCGCGACTTCCGTCACTGCCAAGTTTAGCGGCCTTTCGCGCAAATTCCTCGATCTGCCGGAGAATCACCAGCGCGTCATGCCTGCTCATAGATAGGAAGTGCTTGCGCGAGCACTTCGTCACGAAAATACTGGCTCAATGACGCCGGAGTATGAAGATCAACCGTGCGGCCAAAGCGCGCGGCCAACTCATCCTGATGCCGGAACAGCATCAATCCCGGATGATGACCCGGCAGGTACTCCACCAGCACATCCACATCGCTTACAGGCGTGAAATCGTGGCGCGTCACGGAACCAAACAGCGCAAGCCTCCGGATAGCGCGATCCCGGCAAAAAAGGGAAACTGCGTCCATATCAACTTCAATCGGTAAATCCGCGAGGACCATGAAAATATTCTGCCGTGTACGAAGCTGAAAGGCAAATACATTGAAATGAGGCGGGCGGCTCAGGCTCCCAAAATACTCTTCTTCTTTAATCTGCGTAATCTGCGAACAACTCTCCGGGAAACTATTTCTTCTCCGTCACCGGAGCCGGCTTGCTCTTATTCCCAAACACCCTTTGCAACCCGCACCGGTTCGCAGCCGCGATCACCAGGTCCGCCGCTCGGCGCTTGAGCCGGTAGGCGCGCAGGTAAAAGTAGATCACCCCGATGCCATAGATTCCCCACAGGATATGGTCAAACGTGGTCGTCGGCAGGAAAATCAGCCGGTAAAGCAGCACCGACAGCGCGACCATGTTCGCCAGGATCGTCGTCGCCACCGGCTTGTAGCCGAGCCGGACACGCGTCAGGCATTTCGGGCCGCCGTGATATTCCGTGACCGTCTTCAATTTCACGCTCCACCACTGGTTGCCGTAAATCTGCACGTCCCAATCCTTCCACCCCGTGTCCGCAGAGTAGCGCCAGTCCTCGGTCTCGAGCAGTTGGAAAATCTCTTCCAGCAGTTTCTCACGGCCGACGCCGGTCTCGTTCCAGAAATCGAGCTTCGTCACGCTGCCACGATGTTGCGCCGCCGTGACGCTCGTCTCCTGCGCGGCGATGACCGCTTTCGGCGTCTGCTTGAACTTGAGCCACGTAAAATACCGCGCCCATCCGCGCCCGAGCGGCTGGATCAGCGCAAGGAACGCCACCAGCAACCGCGCCCGGATCGTGTCGTATTTGGTCTCGATGCGCGCATGCATCATATAGGAAAGCGCGACGAGGAACGTCCCTCCGAACATGAGGTAAGGCACGATCCGCAATTTCTCCAGCGGGATCGACAGCACGAAAATAAACGCCGTGAGCCACACCCACTCGATGCTGCTCAGATACGCCGCGACATCCGATTGCGGCGTCGGATAGATCGACTGGAACAGCCCCTGCCCGAACACTCCGTGATAAATCACCGGCTTGTTCAGCAGCCATGTGAACCGAGGCGCGCCATAGATCTGGCCTTTCCATTTCGCCGTCCCGGTCGGCCCGAAAAAGATGAGGTGCTTGAACCGCAGCATCGACTCCGCCTCGCCGTAGCCTTCCTGCTGCTTGCGGAACGCCGTGAGCGTGAACCGGCGGTAATGCCACACGATCGCGCTCGGCGAGAAGGCGATCACGCCTCCGCCCGTCTGCAACCGCCAGCAAAAATCGACGTCGTCCCCCGCCTTGCGATATTCCGGGTCAAACCCACCGACGCTGTCAAAGGCCCAGCGATGGAATGCCATATTGCACCCCGGAATGTGCTCCGCAACAACATCCGTTAACAACACATGACTCGGCCCGCCCGGCGCGGCCGATACCGCAGCCTGGATCCAGTCCACCGCCGGCGGCGAAATATTCGGCCCACCCACTCCTGCGTAGTCTCCGCTGAGCAATGTGCCGGTGAGGTAAAAGAGCCAGTCGGGATCAGGCATACAATCGCCGTCCGTATAGGCAAAAATATCCCCCGTCGCGGCATGCGCGCCGACATTCCGCGCGTAACTCAGCCCCATGTTTTTCTGCACGATGTTCTGGAAATCCGGCAGCTTCTCCCCAGTGCGTGCCGCGCGCTCGTTGCGCGTCTTTACATAGGCCGAAACAAGCTCCTGCGTGTTGTCCTTCGAGCCATCGTCCACCAGCACGATCTCGAAGTCGGGATAATTCACCTGGTCGAGCGACGCGAGGCAGTCCGCGAGCGTGTGCGCGCCGTTATACGAACACACAATCACCGAAACGCGGGGATACTTCTCGAGCTTCACCCGTGAGGTGATCGGCCCGATGCCCGCCAGCTTTTCCTTCAGCACATGGAACGCCTTTTTCGGCTTTCGGTCTTGCGTGACGAGACCAAACGCCCAGTCCGTGATCTCAAATCCGCCGGTGAACCACTCATCCGTCCACGAGAAAAAGATCGTCCCCGCCGCGCCGCCTTTCACGACGACATCCAGATGCCAGTCGAGCACCTCGGCCTGCATCTCCTCGCTCTTGCGGATCGTGTCGAGGCCGAATTCGCCCATGATCAGCGGCTTGTCATCCGCCAGGTTCTGCAACCGCGCGAGATACTTCTCAAAATCGCCCCGCCGCTCGAGATAGACGTTGAAGCTGTAGAAATCGACATTCTGCGGCAGCAAATATTCCGTGGGCGGATAGCTCGCATAGCTGTAGAGCGGCCGCGGATCGACCGCCCGCGCGATCGACACCAGCTTCTCCACGAAACTGATCACCCGCCGCGCACCGAGCCAGCGCACCATGGTGGTCGGGATTTCATTGCCGACCAGATACGCGAAAATCGCCTCGTGCCCCTTGTTCGCCGCCACCGCATCGCGGATCGTCCGCTCGATCTGCCGCCGCATCGCCCCTTGGTTGAGAAATTCGATATGTTCCGCCCACGGGATGCTGATCATCACCCGCAGCCCTGCATCGCGCGCGCAGTCGAGCAGCCACTTCGGCGGCACATGGTAGATGCGGATCAGGTTCACGCCGAGCTCGTTCATCAGCGCAAAGTCCGCCTTCGCCTTCTCCGGCGTGCCGACGAAGTCCCCTTTTTCATCCGGCGCGAACGGCCCGTAGGTCACGCCTTTCAGGAAAAACTTCCGGTCTCCTTCAAAGAAAAATTTCGCGCGTACGCGGATCGGCTCGAGGCTTTTTGTGGCTGGCGGATTATCGAGGACTGCTGGGCTCATTGATTGCGATATTGGATGACTGGTTTATCCGACAAATGGAAGTTTCATTTAACCTATTGCGCGCAATGCCTTTGCGGCCACCTCGCCCGTCCGCCGCAAATCCGCCTCCGTATGCGCCAGCGAGATGAACCCCGTCTCAAACTGCGAAGGCGCAAAATACACCCCACCATCGAGGCAAAGATGGAAAAACCGCGCAAACTTCTCGCGGTCAGACCGTTGCGCCGAGGCCAGGTCAATGACCGGCTCCCCGGTGAAAAACAGGCAGAACATCGACCCCACCCGGTGAAAAACATACTTCCCGGGAAATTCGCTGATCGCTTCGCGCACGATTTCCTCGAAGATTTTGCCAAGGCTATCCAACCTTTGCCAACCCTTGCCAACCTTCAGCTCCTTCAACTGCGCCAGCCCCGCCGCCATCGCCAGCGGATTTCCGGATAAAGTCCCGGCCTGGTAAACCGGCCCCAGTGGTGACAGGAAATCCATGATCTCCGCCCGTCCCCCAAACGCCCCCACCGGCAGTCCGCCGCCGATCACCTTCCCCAGCGCCGTCAGGTCCGGCCGGATGTTATACAACTCCTGCGCCCCTCCCGGAGCCACGCGGAACCCCGTCATCACCTCGTCAAAAATCAACAGCGCCCCATGCTTCGAGCAAAGCTCCCGCAGCAATTCCAAAAACCCCGCCTGCGGAAAAAACAACCCCGCATTCGCTGGGATCGGCTCGAGGATTACCGCCGCGATTTCCTTCCCCTGCGTCGCAAACACTTCCTTCAAAAGCCCCACGTCATTGAACGGCAGCGTCACCGTCAAATCGGCAAACGCCTTGGGAACGCCCGCGCTGTCAGGCTCCCCGTGTGTCAGCGCCCCGCTGCCCGCCTTCACCAGCAGCGAGTCCACATGCCCGTGGTAGCATCCTTCGAATTTCACAATCTTGTCGCGCCCCGTGAATCCCCGCGCCAGCCGGATGCACGACATCGTCGCTTCCGTCCCGCTGTTCACCATCCTCACTTTCTCGATGCTCGGGATCCACTCGCAAATCGTCCGCGCCATCTCGATTTCCAGCGGATTCGGAATGCCGAAGCTCACGCCGTGGTCCGCCGCGTTCTTGATCGCCGTGATCACCGGCTCCGGCGCATGCCCGAGGATCGCCGGCCCCCACGTCCCGACGTAATCGATGTACTCATTTCCATCCACGTCACGGATGTGTGCGCCCTTCGCATGATCCACAAAAAATGGCTCACCGCCCACCCCGCGAAATGCCCGCACCGGCGAGTTCACTCCCCCGGGGATAAATTGCTTTGCCGTTTCAAATGCCCGCGCTGATTCCGTTCTGTTCATGAAAATATTGAGCATAGATCATATCGGCCCCGTCCCCAATGCCAGAATTTTCTTTCGCTTTGCCAAACCGGGATTAAATTGCCCCCATGTCCTCTCTCCGCTTCAAGGTCGCTCTTTTTACAGCGCTTGCTGCGCTTTCCATGGGACTGCAAGCCGGGCCCGTCCTCCGCGAACCCGGCGTCATCTACCTCGAGGATCTCCTTCCGAAACCCGTCAAAATCGACGTCGTCCAGGAGGCGCCCATTTATTTCGATCTCGATTTCGGCCGCTACCTTGGCGTCTTGAAAAAAGGCCAACTCGTCGAGTTGCAGGCCCTCACCGATACCGCCTTCCGCGTGAAAGGACAGGCCCAGCAAGGTCAGGTCGCCGGTTGGGTGGAACCCAAATACCTCGGCGCCCTCAAGCCTGATTTCATTGCGAATCTCAAGCGCGCCTCGCAGCGCCAGCAGGAAGTCAAAGCCCTCATCGCCAAGAAGGAAGCCGCCATCAATATGACCCCCGAGGAAGTCATCGCCAGTCTCGGCAAAGCCGGGAAAACCTCCTCCCGCCTCGATGCCGCTGGACGCCATGATGTCTGGGATTACATCCGATACGAGACCGTTCCCCAGCAAACCAGCGGTTACGATCGTTTCGGCAATCTCGTCACAAACACCATCTACGTAAAAGTCCCTGCCGGGAAACTCTCCATCATCTTCGACAACAACCTCGTCACCGCCCTCGAGCAGAGCGACGACAACCAGGCCGCCAAAAACGGCCAGACCAAGATCGTGGCCACGCCGATCGAGGTTTATTAAAGGACATCCACCTGTCGCCGCTGGCGAACTAGCGGTTTTGCCGTATTTCATAGTTTTTCTGAGTCGGATTTAGTCGGATAATGCCGGATATGGTCGGATTGAAGAGGGAATGAACGTCCAACTTTCAACGTCCAATTTTGAATAGAGTCCGGGTTCATGGTTTCGTGTTTTTTCTGAGTGGGTTTGAGTGGGATAGAGTGGGATAAACGTGTCAACGGACCGCGAAGAGAACGGCCACAGGGCCGTGGCTACGACGCATGGCGTGGGGATTGAGGTCATAGGGGTTTTCATTGCGGGGTTAGATTCCAAAGCAGTATCTTTGTCTTTTTGCGATCGCCCGTACGATTTGGCGGCGGAACGAGACAAAGAGGAAGGAGACATTTCCGGAGGTGGCGACCGTGGTGCGGAGGGCAGGGTCGCGCGGTTTACCTGGCGGGGTCAGCGCGGTGTTTTCGGATGTTTATGTATTTGTCATATAGCCAATCATCTATCAGATGACGGGCCGTTACGAGCGGTTTGAGATGCAAAGTTTTGCACCGATTTAGGCTTGACAACATGAAGATTTGCGTTTGTTTAACGTAAAGCCTTTAGATGAACGTGAATTCCATGCGGTAACTCATTCATTTCGACGATTTATTCCGCCCGTTCAGACGAGGCAAAAAAATGAGATCCGAGCGTGTCCGAGCATTATGCAGGGGCAGTCAATCGCCAGGGCATCAGCAACGACGTCTGATAACACGCGTTCTTGAACCTAGGTTCGCAGGGACAATTTATCAATTGGAGAAATGCAACCTTTCAAGATATGAAGCTTGATCCCCAGCTTCCCTTGAATTCATTTACTTTCAGCCAATTATAGCTCATTTGACCAGACACGCATAATGAGAGACAACCATCAAGGATTGCCAGAGATCATCGCAGTTACTGAGCGCGATGGAAATTATTTTGGCAGCGTCGGTGCCACTGTGGGCAGTGAGACCAGAGCCATCGAATTCGGTTGCACTCTCGATTGCTATCGTGCACTAAAGCGCATTCTCCAAATGCGCCCCTTTGATAAAATGCCTGGCGTTGCTTATCGTTATTTTTTCGTCCCGACTTCCAAGCGGGTTGCCGAGCGGCGCACGGTCGAAGTAGAATTTCGTATTGAGCAAGGGAAGGACGCAAAACGCTTTCCAGTAGAAATTCCAGAAACACTCGCTGCAAATCTGGAATGGTTCCACGCACTGCAAGATTTTAGCGAAGCTTCCCATCTGCGCTTTATCTAGAAAGTTTCACGGGTGTCCGGTTATAAGTCCCACAACAGTAATTGGTTACGGTTTGTGACGTCAAAAACATCGGGATTGGTTTCTGTAAGCAGTTCATGGAGAGTCACTTTCTCAAAGGGATGAATACTCAAAAGCTGGAAAGTTCTGTGCAACGTTCCCAGCAGGCTCAGTTGCTTGTGGATGATGGCCACTATCAAATAAACGGCCACAGCAATCCAGATTTGTGTCTTCACCGCGTTGGGGCTCGTTCCGTAGTAATGCTTGATTCACAGATGGCCTTTGATCCAGCGAAAGAACAACTCGATCTGCCAGCGCAGCCGATAAGTCTTTGCTATGCTCAGCGCCGGGATTTCGAGATGGTTGGTCAGGAAGACCAGATACCGCTTCGTCTCCTGGTCGAAGTAGCGCACCCTTCTCAAGGGCGATGGGAAGGCTTCCCTGGCTTTGGCCAGAGTCGGATTGCCGATCTGGTCGCTGCGCAACCCCGTCGTGTAATCCACCGGAAACGAATGCTGGCGCGAGAAGCGCAGGTTGCCTTTGGCCCGCGTGACAAAGAAGGCTCCAGAACGGGCGATCAAATTCAAACGATTGAAGTCCATGTAGCCGCGATCCATGACGTAGAAGCCCCTGGCTCGAAAATCAAGTGGTCGAGCCAAAGCATGTCGTTCTGGCGGGCGCCAGTGATGTGGATGCAGGTGGGAATCGGACCGCGCAAATCGAGTTGGGTATGCATCTTGATTCCCGCCTTGGTGCTGCGGAAGTCGGCCCAAGGAAAAAGCGTCAGCGAAAGATCGATGGTGGTGGAGTCGAGCGCATAGACTGTGTTCTCGATGTCCAGACCGAGATCCTCCCCGGCGTAAAGGGGGCGAGCCTTGCGCATGAGACTCCTGGCCAGATCCTCCCAAAGCCGCCAGTCCCTCTGGTCGTTGGCATCGGCCAGCGTCGATTTGGCCACCGGTTGGAGAAAACCCAAATGGTAGAGTGTTTCCGGCCTTGCGTTCAAGCAGGTGGCGATATCCCGCAATCCCTCTCGCCAAGTCAGTTGCGCGAACGCCATGCAGATGAGCTGCTGGCGACAACCAAAATGCCTGACCCGAGACTCGGCATTGTAACGTTCGACCAGGCGGTCGAGAGTCTGCCGATGCACAAGATCGAGAATCTGAGAAAGGATGTAGCGGCCGGAATTCATGGGCCGAAATCCTGTTCTGGAGGCCCCAGAAATTCAAATGCGTCACATCATCTTTCATTCGCAAGTCACTCAGAAATAAATTCTAACAATGAATCCTTAGTCAGTTAACCGGACACCCGTGGGGTAGAATATCTATTCTACCAACCAATCCGAGTATTTGTACCATTGATGAAAGCATAAACGCCCGCCCTCCCGATGTTCTTGTTCATCCAGTAATTCTTAAGATGAAGAACCGATTAAAGTGGTGGAAGAGCCTCTTCCACATTTGAAGGTTTATATTTAATCACTAGAATTATGGGTTGTCCAAGCGCTCTCATATTATGGTCGAATTCGCACCTTTGGGGCTCAAAAGCGACTGTTGGAATATTTCTTTAGGGCCTCAAATCCGGAGATTACGTCGAAGAGTTCCTCGTCGATACCACTCTGGCGCAAGCAGTGGAATGTGCCGCGTCCTAAGGCAAGGCAGGGGCCACTTGCATATTTTACGCCGCCCGGCGCACCCAGCGCAGCTTGGCGGAGAGGGAGCGGGGGTTGGCATGGCGTTCATCGGCCCCGGCACGGGTCACCTCGCGGCTGACCTCGGCGTAGACGCCGGAGCGCACCCCTTCGGCGAATGCGTGCTTCACCCGGCGATCCTCGCCGGAGTGGAATGTGAGGATGGCCACGCGACCGCTGGGACGCAGGCAGGCGGGCAGTTGGCGCAGGAGCATATCCAGCGCACCGAATTCGTCATTCACGGCGATGCGCAACGCCTGGAAGACGCGCCGCACGCTTAGCGTCGCCTCTTCGGCGGGCCGGGAGGAGAGCGCGCACCGCACCGCCGCCGAGAGCTGCACGGTGGTCTCGAAACGGCGCGCGGCCAGCAGACACCCCAGCGCGGCGGCATGAGGCTCACCGGAGTTTTCCATGAGCAGTTCAGCCAGTTCGTCCGGTTTGGAGCGCTCCAGTAGCTGTGTGGCGGAGAGGCCGCGTGCGGGGTTCATACGCATGTCGAGCGGGCCTTCCAACTTCACGGAAAACCCGCGTTCGGGGCGGTCCAGTTGCATGGATGAGACACCGAGGTCTGCGAGGATGACGTCCGCCCCCCCTGGAGCGCCAGCCTCTGCCAGCGCGCGTGGTAGTCCGGCGAAGTTCTGGCGGAGGGCGGTGAACGACTCCGGTGCGAACCCGAGTGTGCGCATGCGCTTCTCCGTGCGCGGCAGTTCCAGCGGGTCGGCATCCAGACCGATGAGCCGCCCGCCGGGCGTCACGCGCGCCAGCACCTCCTTTGCGTGCCCTCCGAACCCAAGCGTGCAGTCCACGGCAATCTCCCCTGGCTTCGGGTCCAGAGCCTCCAGAATCTCCGCTACCATGATCGGTCGATGCGTCCCGGCCACAGTCTTCCCGCTGGCGAGCACCTTCCCGACCGTTTCGGGGTAGCTCTCGGGATTCAATTCCTTGTACTTTTCCGAAAAGCGCCGTGGATTCTTGCCCGCATAACGTACCCGGCGCTTGTGGGGCGTGGCGGACGGGGCTTCAACCTCAGGCAATATCTTGCCTTGATTTTCAATTTTTCCGGCACTTTTCACAGTTCGTTGTACTTCCGGTTGGAACCGCGCGCCTTTTCGACGGGGTAGCGCAACTGATTGCGGGCGAGCTTGGCGCGAATCGCCGCAGCAAGGTCGATCTCCTGGCGGTTGGCCATCTCGAACACAAGCGTCGCCACGTCCGCCAGCTCGTCCTCGATCTGCGCCCGGCGGACGGCGGCGCGGTCGTCACTCTGCGAGGCGTCTTGCCACACGAAGTGCTGCAGCAGTTCCCCCGCCTCTGCGGCGATGGCCACGGCCATTTCCTTGGGGCCGTGGTAACGGGCCCACTCCCGTTCGTCGCAGAACGCGCGGATCTCCGATGTGAGCGTGGCAATGGAATCGTTCATCCCCGATTCCTACCGCATACCCGCTTCTGTAGCAAGAGTACCGGGGTGGTGACTTGAGAGTTTTCGAGGGCTTCTGGCGCCTTATAGCCCCTTGCCAATCATCAGGTGCCCCGTACCCCCCCCCGCCCTTACCGTTGGTACGGTCGGAAGGCGTTTTCTTCATACTTTCAATCCTTACCGCTCTTTGACAGATCGTTCCTATACTCGCCAAAGTTTACTCCGCCGCTGTCTATGGGGTGGATGCATTTGAAGTGGAGATCGAAGTCAATGCAGGCACCGGCTTGCCGAATATCATCATCGTAAGCCTCCCCGATACCGCGGTAAAAGAGAGCCGCGACCGAGTGACCACGGCGATCCGGAACCGCAGCTACCGGTGGCCGCACGGACGCACGACGATCAACCTTGCGCCAGCCGATGTGAAAAAAGAAGGCCCCAGCCTCGATCTCCCCATTGCCCTCGGCATGATCGACGTGGGCGATGATCTCGACCTGGAAGAAGTAGGAAAATATTCCTTTGTGGGTGCACTTGCGCTTACCGGCGCAATCCGCTCGGTGCGAGGTGCCCATCGCCCTCGAGGCAAGGCTCCTCGGGAAGAAGGCAATCTTTGTCTCTGAATCGAATGCGTGGGAGGCTGCGGTGGTCGAGGCATCGATGTTTATGGCGTGAAAAATCTACGCGAGACGTTTCAGTTCTTAAAGGGCGAACATCCGCTCATGCCGGTGAAGGAGGATCTCGATGCGTTCTTCGCCTCCCATCAAATCTACGATGCCGATTCTTCCGACGTCAAAGGTCAGCAACATTTGAAGCGCGCCATCGAAGTGGTTGTCAGCGGAGGTCATAATTTAGTTATATTGTGACCGCCTTCAAACACGATGCTGTAGGTGGTTTTAAAAAATCAGGAGGCGGAAAAAGTAGCATTTCTAATGGTAGTTCGGCCCCCCAATTAAATTATAATTGACGGATTCAAAATTATTTTATAAATGCATATTGTGTATTTTAATTGTATTTATCGGTTAAAAACTTTTAAATAGTATTAAATGCATTCCGCTGGTTTGAGTTTCTTTACAAAACTCAAGCGATGCGGAGTTAAAGGTTCCGATTTTTCCTCCCGGAGGATCGGCAGCCTTGCGGGATCACCTTACAAAAGGCATCCCGTCAGTATCCTAAAACCCCTCAACCCCAGGAGACAACATGACCATACTGAACGTCAGGAAATGGCGCTTCGCCGCCGTTGCAATGCTGATGCTCTGCAGCATCGAACATCATATCCAAGCCCAGACCTTGACTTGGAAAACATCGTGGCTGGGTAACTCCAGCGCCTATTACCACCACAACATCCAGCACGACATTGAAGCGCTCTATGTCTCCTCCAACGGCACCTGCTTTGTGGACGGGATCGGCAATGAGGGTGCCATGGACTGCGGCATTTACAAAAGCGGCACGTTCGTCAACTTCGTGTCGAACATCGGCACCAATGGCGGGTATGCGATCACAGCCAACGCGGATAACCTCTTCGTGGCCACGCAAATCGCGCCTTCTGCAACCAGCGGAACGAATTTATATGGCAATCCGTTCAATCCGCTTACCACCGGAACCAGCGGGATTGGCGACACGTGGTACGGCGTCAAACGTTGCGCGCTCAGCGGCAGCGTTCCCGCGTCCGATCTTGGGCATAACGGATATTCCCAGAAAGCGGACTTCCTGCTCGTTTATACGGATACCAATAGCGTCGCCGGACTTCATGCCGCCTCGATCCGCGGTCTGGCTGCCACAGCGAGCCAGCTTTTCGTGAGCGACACCGCCCAGAACACACTGAATGTCTACACCATCAGCGCCACGAACAGCAGCACAAACGGCTCGCTTCAATACTCGGTGACTCTGCCCAGGGGTGGATCGCTGGCCTATGACAGCACACGGAACCTGCTCTGGGCGATATCCGACAGCGACGGAACAAATCCAGCGAATATTCTCTGCTACGACCCCGCCACCGGGACACAGCAGACCGCGAAATCCTTCACTCTTCCCTCGGTGAATAACATTCCGACGGCGCTCGCCATGGATAATTCCGGGCGGTTGCTGATCACAGACAACGGCCAGATGCAACAGAATGTACTGGTTTATAAAAATCTCGATACGACGGCCACCCCGGATACACCAATCGGCGTGGCGGAGGGTATTCTCTCCGGCACTGGTGTGAATATCGGCAAAACAGGCAATTTCCGCTTCAACGGCCCAAGCGGTGTCGGTTGTGATTCGTCAGGAAATATCTATGTCGCCTGCAATGGACGTCCCGGCCTGGCAAACGGAGCCTACACCGGGTCCACGCTGGAGTCTTATTCAACCTTAGGAACGCTCAACTGGAAAGCATCGGCGCTAATTTCCTACGATATGAGCGTTTTTGATCCCGCCACAGACGGCGTCGATGTTTATTCCGGCCAGGAGCATTTCAAGCTGAACCTGTCGTCCACCATCCCTGGAGGTGAGTGGAGCTACAACGGATACACGCTCGACCCTTATACTTTCGACCAGGATATCCGGCAGCACCTCGCCGGCACTTATCTTATGCAAGCCCAGCGCGTGAATAATCACCTGTTCCACGTCCAGAATCTTGCCGGTACGGATGGGATCGCAATCTACCGTTTTGATAATGCCAATCTCGGTGAGTTGGCAATTCCCTCCGTCATTATCGCAGGAAAACATCTGGGGCTGGAGAATGGCACCTATCCCCCGATGGAACCCTCCACGAACGTTATCAATAATGGCGGTGGCAACCAGAAAACGCTCACCTCGGTGCAATACATCTGGACCGACAGCAATGGCGACGGTCTGATGCAAGGAGGCACTGCGTCCTACACCGCTCCAGCTCCGGATGGCACTACCTATTGCTCGATGGGAGAATACCAATTGCCAGGTGCCTCTTTCACCATTGGCTACTCGGAAAGAGTTCAAATGACACCGACTGGCGACCTTTGGTGGTCCGGAAGCACGTTCATCAATCACTTCGTATGCGGCGGTCTGGATACCTATGGAAATCCAATTTACTCGTGGAAACGCAAAAAGGATGTCGCCCCCGGCCAGGCGTATTACGAGAGGATCACCATTCCACAACCGTTCACCGAGGTGCACAATCTGGAATATGATCCCCCCACCGACGTCATGTTCGTCTCGGGATTGACCACCGATTACCCGCAAAGGCTCAACGGATCCCTGAATGTGGATGGCGTTGGGTACATCGGAAGAGTCATTGCCCGGTACGATCATTGGACCAGCTACGCCACCGGAACCAATACCACCCCGGTTGCCACGTGGAGGAATGTGGACGATGGCGCCACGGACGGCAGTACGGGCAACAACTTGCCCGACGTGCAGTCCTCGGGTGTGCACTACAAACCGATCGCAATGAAAGTCACGGGCGGGTATGTCTTTGTGCAGTACCAAGGCCTTCAGCCCGACACCAACAGTGACAACATCCGAATTTATCGCAAGAGCGACGGCGTTTACGTCGGAAAAATTTATCCCGACCCGTCGATTGTGGGTGATTACACCAATATCTGGGTGGATCTTTCCGAGGGCATGACGGCATTCGCCCGATCAACGGGAGAATACCTGGTGCTTGGCGAGGATGATATTTTCGCGAAGAGCTTTTTATATCGATGGTCAGCGCCTCCTGCCAGTCCGGAAGGACTCGTGGGCACACCGGCCACGAACACTAGCATCCGGCTTTACTGGCAGGAAGTTCCCGGTGAAACCAGTTACCAGGTCGAGCGTTCCCCCTCAGGTGCAGCCGGAACGTTCGTGCAGACCGGCACTTGTGCAGCCAACGCAGCTTATTTCACCGATACAGGGCTGAGCGCGTCTACGACTTATTACTACCGGGTGAAGGCCAGTGGTACGTATGGTGACTCGGGGTATTCAAACGTGGAATCGGTCACAACATTGAGCACAGCCGTCGCACAGACAATCACCAGCAGATTGCTGTTCACGGATTTCCGGGACAACAGCAATCCTTTCACGGGCCCGGTCAATACCGGCGGAACGACGACCCTCGTGGCGAATGCGGGAACCTCCAGCGGCGAGGGTGTGGAGTTCATGGAGACGCCGCAGCTTAGCGGAAGCGACACGATATTTACGTGCAACCTGCCGGCGAATCATCCTCTCGTCATGAGGATCAACCAGGTTCTGGCAGGCAGCCAGGGTGCATCCGCCACTTTCACCTATTCCTACAAAGTACAGCGTTTGGTATCAAGCAACGGTCCGGCTTCCACCAATGGCCGGGCCGGGATCGAAACAATCTCCTTTGATGGCAATCCACCCGCTGGAGGCCAGGGGCGTGACCGGTTTTGGACCGGATTGCCGTCCTTCGGTTCCACGGCGGGCTCCCCGCTTGCGCTCACTTCAGCCTACCTCGCTGGTAATCTCATTACGGTTGACCAAGCTTCCTATCCCGAGGGGTTTGATGGGACGAACAACTGGCGCGGCTACAAATTCAAAGTGACATCTGACGGAACCGGCAAGGCGATCACAGGGCTGAACCTCACGTTTGAATCGCGGACTACGTCCGCGACATCTACACCGGAAGCATACATGGTGGGTGACCTTACTGTGGATGAGGTTGCTCCATAACTGAAATAGATTACAAAAACCCAAACCGGCTGGAAGGCTTATGCCTTCCAGCCGGTTTGCTGCGCACCTATCAAATGTTTGCGGAATTATATAATCCCGCAACTCCGGCGCGAAT
>JBAVPB010000032.1:0-4043 GCA_049692655.1 Chthoniobacteraceae bacterium
AAAAGCGGAATCACCCGCTGCGTGAATGGACCGGAAGAAGAGAACCTCACGCCGAGACGCAGGGAATCGGAGGAATTCTGAATGGAAATAAAAAAACCTCTGCGCCTCGGCGCCTCTGCGGGATGAACATCCCCTGAAAACAGCAAAACCAAGTCAGGGGACCGCCTAATTTCGGTACATCCTCTAAGACCCATTCCCTCAAACCGTTAATTCCCGATTTTACTGCTGGCTATTGAGGGAAAACACTTTCATATTTCCCCACCAAAAATGCTTCAAGAGATCGAACAACTCCTCATCCTCCAGGAACGCGACAGTAAAATTCGCACACTAAAATTTGAACTGAAAGTAGCGCCCGACGAGCGCAAGGACGTCGAAAGCAGGCTCGCTGCAAACGCCGCAAACCTCGAAAGCGTCAAAATGCAGATGAAGACCCTCGAGGTCGAGAAGAAGAAGTTGGAAGTCGATGCCCAGGCCAAGCGCGACCAGATCGGCAAATTTCGCGGCCAGCAATTCCAGACCCGCAAGAACGAGGAATTCCAGGCGCTCACCAACGAGATCAAGCATGCCGAGGAGGACATCCAGTCCATCGAGGATCGTGAACTCGAAGTCATGGACCAGATCGAAAAGATGCGCGTGACCAACACGGCAGCCGATCAGGAATCAGCCAAGGCCAAGGCCCAACTCAATCAGCAACTCATCGATATCGAGGCAAAATCAAAAGTCATCGCCGGCCAGTTGGCCCAGCTCGAATCCGACCGCGCCAAACTCGCCGAAGGGATCGACGAGGATCTATTGAGCCGCTACGAGCGTCTCTTTGCCAGCAAGGGCGACGTCGCCGTCGTCCCCGTCGAGCATGAAGTCTGCATGGGCTGCCACATGAAAATCACCACCCAGACCGCCGTCCGCGTCAAAGGCGCAAAAGAAGTGGTAAGCTGCGAGCAGTGCGGTCGCATTCTCTACCACGTCCACTAAAACGCTTCGCGTTTGAACTGTCACTCCGGTCGTTGTAGCCACGGCCCTGTGGGCCGTCTTTGCCATTCACAATTGGAAGTTGAGCGTTCCTCCGTCTTCCTTGGTGCCTTGGTGGTAAAATTTCCTCTTCCATTTTCACGCTAGACGCCGACCGCGACTATTGAAAGTTGCCAGCCGCCCCATTGTGCGGTTACATGGGGACACTCCCTCCATGAACTGGCTTGCCAAAGTCGCCGCACGTAAAGCGATGTCCATGCTCCCCGGTGGCGCCACCCCGCAACCGGTGCTCCCTGACCGTGTGAAACTGGAACAGCGGCTGAATACCGGCCTGCAATACCTCGAATCGCTCGAAAAACTCGGCGCCGCCGGACGCCTGAAGGCAGGGGCGCACTTCGATTTCGGCTGCGGCCCACATCCGGTCATACCCTTGCTTTATTACGCAATGGGATGCGACCGGCAATTCCTGTTCGATCCCATGCCGCTCCTCGATGAAACCCAACTCGACGCCACCATCGCCATTTTCCTGGAAATCATCAACGACCCCGCATGGCCTCACAGGAAAAAAATCCGCCGCCTCCCCGAACAAAAACCGGGCCATCCGCTCACGGAGCACCTGGAGTCCATGGGCATCACCCCCATCTCCCTGTCCGACGGAAAATTCACCAGCATCGACGCAAAAATCGACGTGGCAACCAGCACCATGTTCCTTCAACAAATCAACATCAGCGAGTTAAAGACCTCCCTGGCCTCAATCCACGCCAGCCTGCGCAAAGGGGGATATTTCATGGCAACCGTGCGCATGGAGGACGAATACGCGGCTATCGACCCGGAAATTTCGCGCTACAACCATCTCCGCTACTCGCCATGGGTCTGGGAAAAATTGATCAATTCCCGAACCATGTCCCACAACCGCCTCCGCCCGCGCGATTACCACGAGCTATTGGAAAGCACCGGACTCCGCATCGAGCAATTCGACATTGAGGGCCCCACACCCGCCGACCTCGAGGAACTGCGAAATATCCGCATCCATCCCAGCTTTGCCCACCACCCCCCGGAGGAACTCGGCGCAAGGAGCCTCACATTCACCACAATCAAGCCCTAACGGCCCTTGTCGTCGCAGCGGCTCCGGGGAGCGCGTTCGTCTCGAATGCTGGTTGCGGTGTCCCGCCGCAACGAACTTTTTCCCCGACCCCCGCCTTGCTATCTGGCGACGCCCCATTGCCGCATCACGCCAAAAAAACCACAACTTCTGCATTCATCCACCACGCACCAACTCCAGAAAAACCGAAAAAAACACCCCGAAAAACTCGGTTCCGGGAGAAATCGTGGAGCGAGAGCGCCAGTCGCTTGCGAAGGCAGGCGCGTGATGCTCTATTCGGCCATGGCTAACTCCTATCCAACAAACATTCCCGGGCTGCGCAGCCCTTTCGATCAAATTAAAGGCATCGTTCATTTTGGGCGCATGTTGGACAAAATACGGCTTGCGGCGGCTGGCAAACTGCCGCTGGGATGGGAGGCGTCGCGTGGAGTGAAATCGCCAACCAGCTTTGATTCGCTCTGTAGCAAATTCCTCCAGATCGATTACGCGGCGTTGGAAGCGGAAACACTCAAAAGTGACAAAAGCGACGAGCAACTGCTCGAATGGGCGTTCCAACATGGCAACAAACCAACCGAAGAGGAAATCGAGATTTGGAATGGGTACATGACCAAGCGCGGTTGGCGCGATTCGGCAACGAAGCGGCTGGAGGAGCGTCTGGCCCAAATCGGCCTCGCTCCAGGAACCGTGCAAACCATGTTCGAGTTTATCGATCTCGATGAAGGGCGCCGGGCTGTTTAGAACAATTTCAGAATACTGCTCGCTCCCATTGGATCCATTATAACGTATGTCGGCTTAAACCTCTTGAACACCCTCATTCCGAACCGTGTGAATCCGTCCCAATCCCCAACAGCTTCGTGGATTTCCCAAACAGCAACCCCACCGCAAGCGCCGAGCCGCACCCCACAATCACCGCAAAAACACGGTCCAGCGACCCAAACCAGGTGGAGTCCGTCGTAAGAATCAAAATCACCACCGCCGCATAGGCAGGCCGCAGCGCATCGTCCAGATGGGTAAAGTGACAGATCATCCCGGTGATCATCACGCCGATTGCCAGGGAAAGCAGACCGTGCCCGAAAAACGCGCTCAACACTGCCCCCACAAACGCCCCGATCAAATTGGCGATGACCCGCACCAGCGAAGCCTTCACCGAGGGATGCAGCCCCGGCTGCGTCACGATCACCGCCGAAACCGCAGCCCACGCCGTCCCCGGCAAATGCGTGAGATTAAAACAAACCACGGACACCACTGCCGCGGCAGCCGCCTTTACCGAAAAGATAAAGGCGTTGATGTGGGCGGGCTTCGGCGTGATCATGGATGAATTGATTTTTCCACGCCAAAGCTATCGCACTTTTGGAAGGTGCGGATAGCAATATTCCTCGCCATCCCCCGAAACGCGAAAATCCAATTCGGGCGCTGTAGTTCCATCTTTCCACAAAAAATTGCGTCGATGCAATGAAGCCGGGGAGGAGAGGGGATCTGCCCGATGCAGGACTCCGGCGATACGTAAACGATTCGAATCTATGCCCCCGTCCCGCCGGGTTTCCACGCATTTTTACGGCGCTGAAACAGGAAAAGAGCCAATGCGCCGAGCGCGAAAATCGTCCAGGTTTCGGGCTCCGGCACGGCGCTGTAGGGCGTGAGAACGACATCCTGCCCACCCATGGTCGAATTAGCGCCAAAATCACCGGTGTAGCTTATATCGAAGAGGATATTGTCGAGTGTGACCGTTCCGATTCCATCAAGGTAAGTGATCGCCATCGTGTTCGTGCCATCCGACAGGAAATCAAATTGCCCCGTGGTGGTGCCGCTCTGAAGGGTGAAAACAAAGTAGTTGTTCAAACTCGTGTACTGGCTATGCACTTCTCTCCACCGACCCCAAGGTGTAGTGGTAAGAGATGGAAGATTATCCGCGAACTCTTTTGGAACTGGAGCGGCGCTTTCCCGGAGAAGACGAATGTCGCGCCTATTTGAG
>JBAVPB010000033.1:0-11550 GCA_049692655.1 Chthoniobacteraceae bacterium
AATTGTCCCCGAAGCTCCAGCTTCGCAGGCGTCCCATACACCCAGCACGCGAAACGTAAACCATAACACCACCTACATCCACCGATCACACTTCAACACCGGCACAGCCCCACCCAACCCATCATACGCCGACGAATACCGCCAATGCTCCGGCGCCCCCACCATCCCGCGTTTCACCGGGTTATTATGCAGATACTCCAGCTTCTGCCGCATGATCCCATCACTCGGCACCACCTGCGGATGCGACCCCTCCTGCCACACCTGATACTCCCCGTCCTCACGTGGCGCTGAATAATAGCGCAATTGATTCAACAACCACTCCCGTCGCTCCTCCTTCAACTGCTTGATAAGCAGCCCCGCCGTAAAACTCTTCAAATCACGCAACACCCCTGCGAGATCAGGCGCAGCCAGGATCGCATGAAAGTGGTTATCCAGAATCACCCACGCATAAATTTTAAGCCCCTTATGCGCGCGGCAATATTCCAGCGATCGTACAAGAATATCGCAGTAAGCCCCCGTCGTAAACACAGGCAGCCACTCCACAATGGTTGCAGTCACGAAATGAGCTTTGCCTGGCTCATGCACCAAATATCTGCTCCGCATAGAACGCCAATCCTGCCGAAGCCGCAGCTTGCAAACAAGCGTGTTTAATAACGCTACGTCTTGTTTTATAATCGCCCAAAGACAATCGCCCACAAAATAAATCCAAAAAATCCCGGCCTAAGCCGGCAAGCATAATCCTGTAAATTCTGTTAATCCTGTCCTAAAAATTCTTCATCATTCTCTTCGCAACAAAGCTCCAGCCTCATTAGCCACCGCTCACGGCTGCAAGCCCCTTCTACTTCCTAAATTCTTCTTGGAGTCTTGGTGGTGAAACAAGGGGAAAAAAATTAAGACAGGATTAACAAGATTAAGCCGCCCACCTCCGCCCACGGCTTTGTCTTCGGCTTACAGGATTCCCGCAGACAACGCCTTGTTTTACAATCGCCCACGAAATAAATCCAAAAAAATCCCGGCCCAAGCCGGCTAGCATAATCCTGTAAATTCTGTTAATCCTGTCCTAAAAAATTCTTCATCATTCTCTTCGTAACAAAGCTCCAGTCTCGCTAGCCACCGCTCGCGGCTACAAGCCCCTTCTACTTCCTAAATTCTTCTCAGAGTCTTGGCAGTGAAGAATCCCTCCACCCTCAGTTTCCTCTGTTATCTCCTGTTAAATCTTCTTCTTCACCGGAAACCCATAAAACCCCCTGCTCGCCGCCCCAAACGAATACGCCCACGGCAGCCGGAAAAACACCGCCACCACCAGCGCATTGATGATCACGATCGGCCACGTCACACGCACCCCCGGCGCATGGTTCATCAACTGCTCCACCGGCCACACCACCGTGTCGTACAGCGCACCCAGCGCCACCATCCACAGCACCAGCGACCCCACCCAGTAAAGACGCCGGTCCGTCGGCGAAACAAACGCCCCCAGCAACTGCGCCACACACACCAGCCCCAGAATCCCCGTCGCCGGATCAAAATGCCCCTGCAAATACATCAACACATTCAGCATGATCAGCGCCGCATAAACAAACACCGCACAAACGTGAGACACAGGCTTCTTCATCCCCGCACCTTCCCCTTTCCCCCCGCGCCAGGCAACTTTGAAATTGCGCCCTCCATGCATTCATTCAATGTTGGAAGTTGAACGTTGGAAGTTCTTCTCCTTCCCCTTCTCCGCGTCCTCCGCGCCTCCGCGGGAGCCTCTTCCCTCTTCACCTCCACTTGTCGGAAAAAATCACAACCCCGCCCACCGTCACCTCCCGCACATGCTCCACGCCATCCGCATCCACGGATCGCTTCACCACAAATTCATACCGCCGCCCCTCCTCCAGCTCCACAGGCGGACGCCGCACCATCCTCCCCGATATCTCCTTGCTCCAGGGAATCCTGGAATCCAATCCCTCCATCGGAAGCACCAGATAAGTCCTCTTTATCGAGCCGGAAATCTGCCCCACACCATTCTGCTCCACCACAAACCTCACAGTCGCAAGCATCGTCACCGTCTGCACACCCTGCCGTTCACCAGCAACCACCCCCACGCACCAAACAAACATCAGCAGCACAGCCAGAACACAACGCATAATAAGCGAATCAGCAGCCTTCATCCCTTCGCCTCAATCAACTCCACGCGATGCCCATCGGGATCGGCAACCACAGCCCGCCGTCCCCATTCGGAATCCTTCGGCGCAGAAACCACCGCATCGGGATAATCCCCCAAAGCCCCGATCGCATCATCCACGGAAGGAACCGCAAACCCGATGCGCGTCCCCAGCGTGGAAAGCCCCTGGGCCGTCTGCGCGTAAATCTCAAAAACACCGCCCGGAAGCTCCGCCGCAAAATGCTCCGCACCCTTCCCGTGCTGGTGCTTCGTAAAGTGCAACCCCAGCCGCGCATAAAAAGCCGCAGCCCGCGCTATGTCAGCAGACCGCAACACAACAAGATTAAGAGTGATCTTATTCATAATAAGGCAACGGTTGCTTCATCATTCCCCCCATTGTGCTTCGTCCTTCACACCTTTCAGTGACTCCAAGTCTCCGCCATGCTTCTTCAACACCCCCCACCAATCCCCCTTGCGAAATGTACGCTGTTTTGAAAGATCCGGAGGTTCAATAAATAACTCATAAGGCGGCTCGATCCAAACAATCGTCCTCTTGTCCAACCCGGCGGTAAATGGGATGTAGAGAAACACAAAATAACCGGCACGCCACTCCGCTCGCAGAGTTAGAGTATGTCTGTTTCCATTGCGGGGATGCCCGACATAGGGACCCGGCACTCGCATTTCAACTTGGGAATACATCTTCTTGAAATCCTTCACATCCTGCGATTTCTGCTCAAGCAGCGTCACCCAGATCGCGTTATACCGTTCCTCGTCATTTCGATAGATCTCATCCGCCGCGAGCTCATCCTTCTCCTTGTCGGAAACCGGTGCCGCCGGTTCACAAAAAGCACGATGCCCGCCAAACCCCGTCATCAATAAAATCGTCGCCACGACAAGAGCGGGAATGCGTTTGATCCTCACACGGACCAGCCTGAACTTCAGCCGCCCCACAGTCAACTTCTGCCCACTTTTTCCCTCCTCACGACGAAGCTGCACCTCGTCACGCACCTGTCCTCGAAGTTGAGCTTCGCGCTCCTCTCTTCGTTTTAGCCTTTATACTTCATACTTTATACTTTCCCCTCGCCCCTCCGTTCCCTCTGCGTCCTCCTGTTCAAATTCCGGTTTCCTTATCCCTTCTCCCCCTTGGTGCCTTGGTGCCTTGGTGGTGAAAAATTCCCTCATTTCGACATTAAAAATCGAAAATCGAGCGCCGAAACTCCGCTAAAAAATCTTTTTTAGCGTCTTTTTTCCGCCCTCATCCCTCCGCCCTCCGCCCTCAAAAACCGCCCGCCAACCCGCATAAACACTGACTACAAGACCTTGCATAATGTTGTCAAGCATCAATCGGTGCAAAACTTTGCACTTCAAAGTTCTTTAATAATTATGCGTAAAGTCCTAATGTTCAATTTGTAAACAGAAACCATTATGAACAACCCAAAATTAACAAAACTCCTCACCATCGCCGCCTCCGCCGCCCTCACCCTGCTCCCCGCCTGCTCGTCAGTCCCGGTCGCATCGAACATCGCCGAAACCGACTTCACCCTCACCGGCGGCTACACTGATCCCGCCACCCAGCAAGCCTACACAGGCAGCGCCACAGCCGCCATCAAATACACCCCCTCCCCCGCAAGCCCAAACGTCCCAACGGGGGCCACAGCAGCCTCCCAAACGACGGCAACAGCGGCGGCACCCTCACCCTCGACGGCAACCTCCTCCAGCCAACCCAAACCCCAATAACCCCCGACCCCATAACCTACCACAAACCGTACCTGAGCCTAAGCCTCCAAATCCACCAACCCTTCTAAAATAACCGCAAAGGACGCAAAGAGCGCAAAGGAAACACTGATAACTGCTTACTGATTACTTCCCATCCCTCCTTTGCGTCCTTCGCTCCCTTCGCGGTTAAAAAATCCCAAACAAAAACACCCCATGCTCAAACAAATCATCCTCAGCCAGATCCGCCACAGCGTCACCATCGCCGCTGGCGCACTCGTCACCCACGGCCTCACCAGCGACTCCGGCGCCCAGCAATTCATCGGCGCAGTCATGGCCCTCGCCGGCATCGCCTGGTCCATCGCCGACAAATATCTCCGCGCCGAATTCCCCGAAGCCGCCGCCCAGACCTCCACTCCTGCCACCATCAACACCTCCGCAACCACGCCTCACTGATCCCTCAACCGCAAAGAGCGCAAAGGGCGCAAAGAAAACACCGATCACTGATTACTTCCTCCCCCCTTCGCGTCCTTAGCGCCCTTAGCGGTTAAAAATTCCTCAACCCAAACCCCACCATGAAACTCACCCACTCCACCTGCCCCGTCACCGGTCGCCACATCACCCTACGCACCATCACCCCCGCCGAGCACGAAACTTCACACATCCCGCTCTGCGCCGATGGCACCCAGGCCGAGCCCTACATCGAGGTCTCCCCCAGCATCAACTACGACACCGCCTGGCACCACAGAAGCCACCAGCCCCACACCCACGCCGCCATTCAAGCCCCCACCGACCGCGACCCATTCTTCGACACCCCGGAACCCACCCCGCCCCGGCGCAACTCATGGCGGCACCGCGCCCGCGCCCGCGTAGCCAGCCAGGCCGACTGAAAAAGTTAAAAGGTAAAAACAGTTACAAAGTTAAACCCCACGTCGCCCCGCCTTTTAACCATCTAACTCCCCTTTAACAATTTAACCCTTTTTTGACGATTCACCCCATCTAACCCATCCAACGAACCTCTGTTGTTCAACAATCTAACTCATTTTTAACCATTTAACTCTTTTTAACTTCCCATGACCTCCAACTTCCCCAAAGCCCTCACCTTCGTCTTCGAAAACGAATGCGCCTACCAACCCAACCACTACGGCGACCTCGACTTCGTCGTCTGGGAAGACGTCCCCGGCGACACCGGCGGCCTCACCAAGTGGGGCATCGACCAGGCCAGCCACCCCCACCTCGACATCAAGGCCCTCACCCAAGCCGACGCCACGCAAATCTACCACGACCAGGAATGGACCAAATGCCGCTGCGACGATCTCCCGGATGGCTACGACATCGCCATCTTCGACATAGCCGTCAATAACGGCATGGGCACCGCCATCCAGCTCCTCCAGCGCGCCCTCAACGAATCCGGAGACCTAAGCCTCGCCATCGACGGCCACATAGGACTCCGCACCCTCGCCGCAGCCCACGCCGGCGGCCCGCCCGCCCTCCGCCGCCTGCTCCTCGAGCGGCAGAAACATTACTACGACATAGTCACCACCCACCCCGGCCAGATGAAATTCCTCAAAGGCTGGCTCACCCGCAACAACACCCTCGCCGCCCTCGTAAACATCAACTTCAACGCAATCGCTTAAAACCAAAGAATGAATCCCGCAGAGACGCAGAGTAAAAACCACTGATTACTGATTACTGATTACCTCCCCTCTCCGCGCCTCCGCGCGAAACCCTAACTCCCAAAAAAACCATGCCCTTCGAACAAATCATCAGCCTCACCGTCAACGGCCTAACTCTCCTCTTCTTCATCTGGCGCCTCGGCGGCCAGAAGGAGCGCCGCGAAATCTACCCCCAACCCCTCGAGGTAAAAGCCGCCGCCGAGTATGCCACCAAAGCCGAGCTCAACCTCATCCGCATGGAATTCACCAGCCAGATCGAGGGGTTGCGCAAGGAATGGCGGCACGACATCGGCAAGCTCATGGAAAGCGGCGAAATCCGCGCCGGCAAGCTCCACACCCGCATCGACGCCGTCCTCACCGCCGTAAGCCGCCTCGAAGGCCGCATCGAATCCTAACCCTCAAAAAATTAACCGCAAAGGACGCAAAGAGCGCAAAGAAAAACACTGATTACTTCTCCTCTCCCCCTTCGCGTCCTTAGCGCCCTTTGCGGTTAAAAAATTCCGTAACTCAAAAACCCATGACAAGAACCCTCACCATCCGCAAAGCCACCCTCGAAATATTGGAGCGCGCCGAACCCTACGCCCTCCCCGAGCGCCAGCTCCTCGTCGAGCTCAACACCGCCCTCCGTCCACCCGCCGCCCAGGCCGAGTTCGACGACGCACTCATCTTCCTCAACATCCGCAACCACATCGCCATCGTCCCCGACAACCTCGACGAATCCTTCGTCAAGTGGGCCATCACCGAAACCGGCAAAACCCTCCTGCGGCAATGACAAAGCCATTCACCCACAGGGTCATGCGTAGCGATGCAACGCTCGCCCCGCTCCCCCTCGCCCAGCGCGACGCCATCTACGCCTATTGCGATGACCATACGCTCATGGAAGCCACCACATGGATAAAAGCACTCCACAAAATCCAGATCAGCGACACCGCGCTCAGCAACTGGCTGAAACGTGAAACCAAACGCCGTCAGTTGGAACACTTGCTGGAGCCTGCCATGCACTTTCAAGACACCAAAGACGCATCGCTTTCCAGCCCCAACGGGGGCGAATCAAGCCTGTCATGCACTTCAATGCCACATCATTTCCCAGCCCCAACGGGGCGTCCTACGACAGCCCGGGGCAACGCCCCGGGAACTACGCCCCATAACTTCACCAGCCCTGTAGGGGCGGCCTAATCCCCGCTGGCTACCGCATAGCACGCCCTAAGTAACAAACGCCAAACCTATCTAAACAATGACCCGCCCAAACACAGACCGCAATATCCGCTGCGACGCAAAGCTCGCCCGCATCTCAGCCGAAAAAAGCCGGAAAATCTTCGACCACTGCGAAAAAGTAACGCTGCTCGAGGGCGTCGCATGGCTCCAAGCCGAGCACAAGATCAAGCTCAGCGACACCGCACTCGGCCATTGGCTGAAGAGACTGCGCAAAAAAGCCGCCTTCGATGATTTCCTCAATACGATCCAGCAGGATTCCCAGGACGCACAACTCATCTCCGAGACATTCGGCAAAGCCGCAAATCTTCCGGAAGCCGCCATCCTCCTCATCGGGCAACGATTATTCCAGTTGTTTCGCGACGGCAAATCGGACGGTGCGGCGGCGTTGCTGAAAATCTTCACACAGCTTAACGACGCTCTCCTTAAGAAAAAAGGCGTCGAGATCAAGCAGGGACAACTCACCCTTGGCCAGCAAAAGTACGAACTCGAAGCAACCCAGCGGGCGATGCTCAAGGCCCCGAAGATCAAAATGATCGTCGGAAATCCCGGGCTCAGCAACCCGGAAAAAATTCAGAAAGTCCGCCAACTTCTGTTCGGAGAGGAGGTAGCATGAGCACGTGCAAGGACTCCAGCAATGCGCGCAAACCGGCCGCACAGCATACCTCCTCTCCGACAGTAAATCCTGATCGGAAACCCCGGGCAAAACCCGCAAAAAAACCGAAGCAGGAGGAAACGCTTGCAGTAACGCGGGCAGAAACTCCTGAGACGGATTCGGGGAAGTTCAAAATTCCATTCCGTAAATATCAACACGGAATATTTGACCTTAAAATTGAAAACCCAATGAAGATCGTCGTCCTCCATTGGTCGCGCCAGATCGGCAAGAGCTACGTCCTGGCTGCGTGGGCACTGAACCGCGTGCTGAAATTCCCGGGGCGTCTCGTGACCGTGCTTTCCAACTCCCGCGAGAACGGCGCCGAGTTTGTAATCAAGGTCCGCGAGGCATGCGAGAAACTCGGCCCCGTTTTACAATCCATGGAGACAGAGGATTACAGCCCCGACCTTACCTATGAAAACATGCGCCACGAGATCCGCGTTATGTTCGATGGAAAGGTAGGCCGCATCAAGGTCCTCGCTGCAAATCCCCGCACCGCCCGCGGCTTCTCCGGCGATCTCATCATGGATGAGTTCGCATTCCATGAGGATAGCCGCGCCATTTGGGAAGCTGCGGAGCCCATTATATCGAGTAATCAGGATTTTGAACTCCGCATTGCCAGCACCGGCAACGGCAAACGCAACATGTTCTACCAGCTCTGCACCGACGGACGCTACAAAGTCAGCCGCGTCACCCGCGCCGACGCCCACGCCACCGGAGATCTCAAGATCTACAGCAGCCTGGACGGCCGCGAGATCACACCCGCCGAGGCCCGTGCCGAAGCCCTCGACAAACGCGCTTATGATCAGAACTACGAATGCTCCTTCGAGGATGAAAACATGCCGCTCCTCACCACCGGCCTCATCAACGCCGCCGAGCGTTGCCCCTGGACCGCGTGCGACAGGCAGGCATGGAGCTTTGAAACCCTCGGCCGCATCCGCGCCGCGGAAGGCGACATCTTCCTCGGTCAGGATTTCGCACGGTCCCGCGATCTCAGCGTGCAGGTGGTCATCGAGGTAGCAGGCGCCCTCCACCGCACGCTCGGCATCCTGGAGATGGACTCCATGCGCAGCCCCGACCAGCAGCGACAGCTCGACCTCATCGCCGCCATGCCACGCTTCCGCCGCGCCGCGCTCGACATGACAGGCAACGGCCTCGGCCTCTACGAATACGCCGCCGAGACCCACGGCTACAGCATCGAGGGCGTCAATTTCGCCGCCACCGAGCCCGTCACCGACCGCATCCAGGCCGAGGGCCGCAAAGCCCCCACCGCCCGCGTCACCGAGATCATGGCCACCGACCTGCTCGCTTTGTTCGAGGATAAAACCATCGAGATCCCCGCCGACCCCATCCTCCGCGACGACCTCCGCAAGCCCGAGAAAGTCGTCTCCTCCGGCGGTCGCGTCTCCATCGCCGCCAGCCGCGACGCCGCCGGCCACGCCGACCGCTTCTGGGCCTACGCCCTCGCAGTCCGCGCCGCCCGAGACAACGAAAGCAATGTCCCCTTCCTCTTCAAATCCTGCCCGCGCCAGACCGAGCGCGCCCAACGCCGCCGCGAAAGATCCTGCGGCATATGAAGAAAGAGGATCTGAACTTCCAACATCCAACTCCCAACTTCCAACATCGAATAAAAACAAATCCTGCAAATCAGCCGAAGACTCTTTCCCCCATTCAACATTGAACGTTGGGAGTTGAACGTTGGACGTTCTCCCCTTTCCGCCCTCCGCCCTCATCCCTCCGCCCTTCAAAATTATGCCCACCAAATCTCCAAAACTCTCCCGCCGTCCCGCCCCTCTCACCCTCGGCCAGAACGCCCCCTCCACCGACGACCCCACCACATGGCCCGCCGGCTCAACCAACGTCGGCGCCCGCGTAAAAGCCTTCAACCACTGGCGCGAACGCTACAACCCCCTGCGCGACTTCAAGATGCCCGGCGTCGTGGCCCTGCTTGAGCAATGGCAGCGCGGCGAATTCGCCGACCCCGCATGGACCTACTACTTCATCGAAGGCACCGACCCCGACCTCTTTGCCCTCGTCGAGCGCCGCACCTCAGCATTGCTCGACCTCGACTGGCGCATCCGCTCCATCACCACCCGCACCCCGCGCACCGAACTCGCTAAAATTCCGGGGAACGCCGCCAGCGAACTCGAAACTCCGAACCCGGAACACGAAACAGCCAGATTCGACATGGCCCTCGCCACCGAGCAAGCCGAAGCCCTTCGCGAAGCCTACGAAGGCATCGACAATTTGTACGAAGCCATCGAACACCTCGCCATGTCCACCTTCCGCGGTTACGCCCATTGCGAAAAATACCGCAACACCGACGGCGACATCTACCACCTCGAGCTCGTGGACCAGTGGAACGTCTGCCGCGACCTCCTGCGCGGCCCGTGGCGCTACAACCCCGACGCCCTCTCCACCACTTACTACGCACTCGGCCCGCAGATGGATATCGACCCCGCGAATTTCCTCATCCGCGAAACCCGCCGTCACATCGACCGCCTCGGCCTCATCAAATACGCCCGCATGGCGATCTCGCAAAAGGATTGGGACGCATTCATCGAGATCTATGGCCTC
Organism: Chthoniobacteraceae bacterium; assembly: GCA_049692655.1. Taxonomy (GTDB): domain Bacteria; phylum Verrucomicrobiota; class Verrucomicrobiia; order Chthoniobacterales; family Chthoniobacteraceae; genus DASZPK01. Next base: position 9,980 of record JBAVPB010000033.1, read on the forward strand.
CCCAGCGGCGTCGTCATCGGCCCGCCCAACATCCGGGCTGGCACGGAAGGGAACTACGAGGGCGCTGCGGAAGGCATCTCCAAGGGCGGCAGCGGCTACCTGCCAAACGGCTCCCACTACATTCAGAATCAGGCCCCGCGCGGCACGCCCCCGTTCCAGACCCACCTCGATTACCTCACGCAAAAACTCATCCTCGCAGGCACCGGCGGACTCCTCACCATGCTCGCCCACAGCGGCACCGGCACCCTCGCAGGCTCCGTCCACCAGGAGACATTCAACACCATCGCCCGCGCCGAGGCCCGCCGCATCAGCGAGATATTCCAGCGCCAGTTCGACACCGGGATCCTCGACAGGAAATTCCCCGGCAAACCCCACCTCGTTTACTTCGAGATCGCCGGCAACAACGAACTCGACCCCGACCAGATCGTCCGCCACGCCCTCACTCTCCGCCAGGCCGGCCTGAAAATCGACCCCGCCCAGCTCTCCGAAAAAACCGGCTACCAGCTCACCGAGTCCCCCATCGAAAAAGTTACCATCATAGAGCAGCCCGACAACAAAGCCCCCCATACGACCTATTAGCCCCATAGGTCCCATTTAACAATCTAACTCCTTTTAACCCTTTTAACTTCCCAATGAACCTCACACCCATAGCCAACCACACACCCGCCGGCAAATTCCAGCTCCCAAAGGACGGCTGGTATCACCTCATCCCTTCAGGGGAATATCCCGGTCTTCTCGAGGACGCCTCCGGCAAAAGGACACGCGTCATTCAGGTCTGCGACACAGCGTCACTCAACGCCATCGTGAATCGCTTCACACTCGAAGCATCGCAGCCGAATTTCGGGGGCGTCCTCATAGACCAGGAACACTTCAGCTACGACCCCGGCAAATCCACCGAGGCCTTCGGCTGGATCAAGGAACTCCAGCACCGCGGCATCGACGCAGACCGCCACGCCCCCGGCACCGGCGTCTGGGCCCGCATCGAGTGGACCGATACCGGCGCCCCCGCCGTCAGCACAGGCCGCTACCGCTTCATCTCCCCCGTCTGGCAGCCCAAGGATTGCGAAATGCTCCCGGGAAACCGGCTCCGCCCGCTCCGCCTCGACACCGCCGGCCTCACCAACAAACCCAACATGCGCGGCATGGTCCCCCTCTCCAACAGAAAACCTTCGCAGCAGGACGCTGCCTCAACCCAAGCCAAAATAGAAAGTATCGCAGAACCACTTATGAACCAAATCGCAACAAAACTGGGCCTCTCCGCCGACGCCTCCGAAGAGGCAATCCTCGGCGAGCTCGCCCGCATCCTCAACCGCGCCGCCGACGCCGAGACCCGTCTCAGGCCCCTCGCCGACGAAAACGCATCCTTGAAAAACCGCATCGATTCCCTCGAGTCCGAGCAGATCGACGCCGACCTCGACGCCCACGGCATCCGGGAGGAAAACGTGCGCGGAAAGCTCCGCCCCGTCCTCATTCCCATGAAAAACCGCGCCGATCGCGTCGATTTCCTCAAGCTCGTGAACCGCTCCGGTGGCAGGGCTAATCAACCCTTGCCAACCCTTACCAACCGTCAG
>JBAVPB010000034.1:0-46184 GCA_049692655.1 Chthoniobacteraceae bacterium
CCGAACTGCGGCGCAAACACGCCAATCCCCGAGCCATCCCGGATCTCGTAAACCTTGTCGAACAAATTCACGATGTCGAATCGCGCCTTGAACGTGCCCCAGCCTGGAATCTTGAACGCATGCTCGATGCCGATGTTCACAGTCGCGTAAGCGGGCAGTTCTCCCGTGTTCGCAAAGCCGTCGCGCAGACCGCTCCCGTAAAGCAGATCAGCGTAGGTCTTCGTGCCCTGCCAGGTATAGGAAGTGCCGGCGGATGCCGTCCAATGCTGCTCATGGTCGAGATGGACCCAGTGGTTTGAGATATATGCAAGCTCATCCGGATCGAACTGGAACTGGCCCGAGGTAATCTGCGTCCCCAGCGCTTGCGTGTAGGCGGCATTCGCATACGCGGCGAACCCGTTTTTTTCGTAATTGGCCGTCAACTCGCCGCCATACACCTCGCCCTTTGCGTAATTAAACGGCGAGAAGATCACGGTCGGCCCGAACTGCCCCTCGTCGAGCTGGTTCTTCGCCGATTTGTAATAGCCGTCGATGCCGATATGGAAATCCGGCGTGATTTTTTGCGTCGCCCCGATGTCGTAATAATCGGACCGCTCCGCCTGCACCGGCGAGCCCTGGGCGATCGCGGGCGCATTCGTCGTGCCGGCAAATTTCGTGACGCTCTCCTGCGAGACGAGTTCCAGCGGTGGCGGTGTGAAGTAGCGCGCGTAGCCGATGTGCAGCGTGGTGCTCTCCTGAGGCTGGTACACCAGGTTGATGCGCGGGCTGAGCTGGCTTTCGTTCACGTAGGCGTTCACCACATCGAACCGGGCGCCGTAGTTGAGCGTGAGCTCGTGCGTGAGCTTCCATTCATCCTGGAGATAAAGGCCGTAGAGGTAAGCCTGCTTGCTGCTATTGTCGTCAATGTTGAAAGGCGTGGCGCTCGCCTGGTTCCCCATGGCGTCGGTGGGGAAAACGAGGTTCGACGTATTCACCGTGAGATGCTCCTCGGTAAAGGTGATCCCTGCCCGGATGGTGTGGTTCTCACCGAGTTTGTAGCTCCCGTCCGCCTGCAAGCCGTTCGAGAAAATCCCGCGGTTCACCGCGCTGGCGACCCCGTTGAAGATCAGGTCGCCCGCATTGTCCGGCTGGAAATTCAAGCCGCTGTAGCGCGAAAATGCGGAGACTTGGAAATCCAGGTCATCGAGCTTTTTCTGGTAAGTCAGCACGCCGAAATAACTCTGCTCGGTCTGATTTTCGTTCAAGTTCGAAGAGTCAAACGACGGCACGCCAGCCAGCATGAAATTAGGCGTCTGCCCGGGGTTGTTGGGAATCTGGAAATCGCTGTGCGCCCCGCTCAGGATCAGGCTGATGCGGCTCGTATCGTCGATGAGATAGGAAATATCGGCGAATCCTTTGTATTGATCAGTATCGTCATGGATCGGCCTGCTGCCCCCGGTCGGATTTTCGATGCCGATGTCGTTGTGCAGGAAACTTCCCGTGAAATAATAAATCCACTTCCCGCTGGTGCCGCCATATTCAAAGCTCGGGTTAATCGTGTCGTAGCTCCCGCCGTAGAGCGAAACCTCGCCGCCATTCAGCATCGCCCCGGTTTTCGTCTGGATGTCGATCACGCCCGCCGTCCGCTGCCCGTATTGAGCGGGAAGCGCCCCCGTGATCAGCGACAGATTGTCCACAAACCGCGTACTCAGTTCCTGCCCGAAGACTGAGATTCCCTCCGGCAGCAACACGCCGTCGATGCGGTATTGCAGATTCGCGTGCTCGCCGCGCACATGGAGCTGGCTGTAGGAATCCTGCGCCACCCCCGGGAAGCGGAGGAGAGTCTGGTTGATCGGCGCATTCTCCCCCTGCGACTGCGAGGCAATCTGGTCGCTCGTCACCGTATATTTCGTCGCGCCAAGGCTGGGCAGGATCTCATTGCGCGAAGTATCCAGCGCATTCGACACCACCACGACCTCGGGCAGGGTGGTGGAGGCATCGGCCTGAGCGAACGGCGCATTCAGCGCCGCGCTCGCACGGCCCCCGGTGCTGCTCGAGTCATTTTGGCCCGTGCGATTATCTGCGGCGCGGCAACGTCCGCCAGCACTCGATATCACCACGGCTGCGCCGAGGGAAAATAGCATGTGGCGCGATAATGCTCTCGAGGTGAAACCCGAGATGACGCGCATGTCATTAATAGTGAAAAATAAATAAGCCATGCGTTGTTACTAATGATAACGCATTATCAATATCAAGTAAAATTTGCCCTTGCCGGGAAAAATGATTACAATTGGCCCGATGAAGCCTGCCGCATTTTTACTGTTGCTTTTGATCCCATGTTCGCTGCTTGCGGGGGATCTCCCGTCATTGCAGGCCAAAATCGGGGAGCCGGTGCTCCAGGAATTGATGGGCGGATGCTCGCTGAAATGCGCCTTTCCCTGGGAGGTGGATATCGTCCCCGCCGCAACGCCAAACGACAAAACCGGCCACCCCGTTTACGCGACCAACGATGACGACGCAACAAGCGCATGGGTCGATGACGGCGCCACAAGCATCGGCACAAAAATCATCTTCCACTTTCCAAAAAAACTCCCCAAGGAGCTGGAACAGACCCCCTTTTACGGATTCGACATTGCGAACGGCTACACCAAGTCCGAGACGATCTGGAAATCCTACGCCCGCATCAAAAAAGCGCGGCTTTATTACAACAACAAGCCCCTCTACATCGTCGATTTCCCCGATACCCGCCGCTGGCAGCAGGTCAGCTTCGACGACATCATGGTCCGCCACGGCGAGAGCATGACGCTGGAGATCCTCGAGGTCTATCCCGGCACCAAATCGCAGGATGTCGCCATTACGGAAATAGTCCTGCAAGGCGCCCATTAAACATCGCTGATTAAACACACTTTTGTGCGGATTCCCTCCCGCCTGGCAGGGCTAATCAACCTTTGCCAACCCTTACCAACCGTCAGCTATCACGCATCCCTGCCGAAACCGGCCCATTTCCGGCCCGGATATGACGGCTTCCCTTTCCCCCGTTTTTGTGGTTTGAAAAAACCCGTCATGCCCGAAATCATAGCCAAACCAAAATACGCCTGCCCCTCCTGCGGCGCCGAGGCGCAATGGAACGCCGCCAAGCAGGCATTGGTCTGCCCATTCTGCGGAACAGTATCCCCCGCAAAGATCGACGCCGCCGGGGTGATCGAGGAGCACGACCTCGCAGCCGCCCTGCGAGGAATTCCCGATGACCAACGCGGCTGGCAGGTGGAGAAAGTTTCTGTGAAATGCCAGAGCTGCCAGGCGATCACCGTCTTCGACGCCGGGCGCGTCGGGCAGCGCTGCGATTTCTGCGGCTCGTCGGCACTGATCCCCGTCGAGCAAATCAAGGCGCCGATCCGCCCGGAAAGCCTGCTGCCTTTCAAAGTAAACGAAGCCGCAGTGCGTGACAAAATTCGTGACTGGTACTCCGGCCTCTGGTTCGCGCCCGACCGCATGAAGTCCGCCGCGCATACCGATACCGTGAAAGGTTTCTATCTGCCATACTGGACATTCGATGCGCAGGTCGCCGCAGACTGGAGCGCCGAGTCGGGCTATTATTATTCCGAGACCGAGTACTACACCGACTCCGATGGAAACCGGCAGTCACGCGAAGTGCAACACACGCGCTGGGAGCCGAGCGGGGGACAGGTCGAAAATTTTTTCAACGATGAACTTGTCCCCGCATCCGTGGGCACGCACGCGGAACTTTTGCGAAAAATAGAGCCGTTTCCCACGGGCGAACTCGTCCCTTACGATCCCGGCTACCTTGCGGGTTGGGTCGTCGAGCAATACCAGATCGACCTGGTACAGGCGGCTGATCTCGCCCGGGTGAAAATGCAGCGGGAAATCACGCAAATGTGCGCGCAGCAAGTGCCCGGCGACACCTACAACAATTTGCAGGTGAATGCGGATTTTTCAGCGCAGACATTCAAGCACATCCTGACACCGGTCTGGCTGCTGGCCTATAATTATGACGGCCGTAACTTTCAAGTCGTGGTCAATGGCTACACCGGCGCGATCGGCGGAAATTACCCCAAGAGCTGGATCAAAATTACGCTCGTGGTATTCGTAGCAATCATCCTCATAGCCATTATACTTCTGGCGCTCGGTGTCATGCAGCACTCGCGCTGAGCACCGACCGTTTTTTGATTTCATGCAATCCATCATTTCACAACTCGAGCAAAGGGAAGATTTATCGCTGGCACAGGCGGAGGAAGCTGTCTCCTTATTGCTTTCGGAGGACGTGGATGATGATTCCAAGGCCTCCTTTTTAACGGCACTCCGGGCAAAAGGGGAGACCTCACAGGAGATCGCTGGCTTTGTGAATGCTTTGCTCGCCCGCGCGGTTGACCCGGGACTCGAGCCGCAGAAACTGGCCGGTCCGGTGATCGATGTCTGCGGGACGGGAGGCGACCGGCTGGATTTGTTCAACGTATCCACTACCAGCATGTTTGTGCTCGCAGCAGGAGGCGCCGTGGTGGTCAAACATGGAAACCGTGGCATCTCATCGAAATGCGGCGGGGCCGATGTCTTGGAAGCGCTGGGCGTCCGGATCGACCATGCCGCGTCTGACTTGAAACGTTGCGTAGAGACAGTGGGCCTCGGATTCATGTTTGCCCCGCACTACCACCCTGCATACAAAGCGATCACACCCGTGCGGAAGATGCTCGCAGCCCGTGGCGTGACCACCATTTTCAATCTGCTCGGTCCGTTGCTGAATCCGGCGCGTCCCGCGTATCAACTCGTGGGAGTATTCGACAGGGCGATGCTTGCGAAATATGCCGCCGTACTCAGGTTGCTCGGCCGCAAACGCGCATGGGCCCTGAACAGCCAGGGTGCCGATGAGATCATGCCATTTGAATCGACGGACGTGGTGGAAACCGCCGCAGGTGTTGAGGAACGGGAGTTTTTGATCCACCCGTGGCATCTCGGCGTGCAGCCATGTGCCGTGGAGGGATTACGGGGAGGGGATTGCGAGACCAATGCAAAAATTCTCACCCGCATTCTCGACGGCTCAATCCGTGGAGGAAAACGGGACATCGTGCTTCTGAATGCGGCTGCCGGTTTCGCCGTCACCGGGCTTGTCCATGATCTGCATGCAGGCATGGCCCTTGCGAATGAGCAAATCGACAGTGGTCGCGCACTGGGCAAGCTGCGGGAATTGCAGAAGTTTAACTAGCCGGGGATTTTGACGGCAGATGATCGAGGCAATATTCGTTGCCGTCTGCCGATACGCGAAACTCCAGGTCGGGGCTCGTGATTTCCGTGCGCTTGCATACGGCGCAGACGTGTATCGCTTCGTCATCACGCCTGGCATCCAGTTTGAAACGCTGCCTGCGTTTTGCAACTGTGCTGCGATGCCGTGTCATGCGCACGATCTCCGGGCCGAAGAAAATGAGATAATTGGCCAGCGTGGCCAGGGTAGCCATTCGAAACGAAAGGGAGCCGGTAAGAAATTCAAAAGCGACCAGCGCAAACGAGACCCATGCCACCCACTTGATCTTTACAGGGATCACCAGGAAAAGGCGGATTGGGTAGTCTGGATAAAGCGTTGCAAAGGCAAAGAGCAGCGAAAGGTTTAGCAATCCGTTATTGAAATCAGCTCCGAAGACGAAGGCGGCCACTGTCGTGCCCAGCATTCCAATCAGATAGTAAATATTCAACTTGAATGACCCCCACGCATGTTCCAGTCCATCCCCCATCATCCAAATAAAGAGCAGCCAGAAAGCGAGCCAGAGATAATCCGGCATCAACCACCACTGGCCGAGTGAAGGGATGAAAATGTAGGACACCAAACGCCAGATCTGCCCCTGCATCACCAGCCCGGGCTCCAGATAAAGCAGCTCAAGGAAATGGGGATTGCTCAGGTAAAGCACAAACACCATCGCATTGAGCGCAACAATGATGCGGATGAGGCCGTGAATCGCGTAACGACCAAATTTCAACTCGAGGGTGTCCAGCCATTTCATAGGTTCAAAATATTGATATGTTGCAAGTCCTGCAAAGGCGAAACTTTTCACCATCAATGATCGTTTCGAGTATTGCAAACTGCGAAATGGCACTCTAGCTTTCAGGCCGTGTCATCAGAGCCTTCCTTAAAAAAAACCCCGCTTTACGACGAGCACGCGCGCTGCGGGGCGAGGATCATGGAATTCGGCGGCTGGCAGATGCCCATTCAATATACCGGCATCATCGACGAGCATCAGGCTGTGCGGACCGCCGTCGGCGTATTTGATATTTCGCACATGGGCCAGTTTGTAGCCTCCGGAGAAAATGCAAAAGAGTGGTTGAACTACGTGCTCGCGAACAATGTGGATCGCCTCGATGTGGGCGAATGCCAGTACACTTTCCTTCTTAATGATAACGGTGGAGTGATCGACGACCTGATCGTTTACCGGTGCGGCGAGGAAAAATTCCTGCTGGTAGTCAATGCCGCTTTGATTGACGGGGATTTTGCATGGATGCAGGCCCATGCGCGCGATGGCGTGGAATTCGAGAATCTCAGCGAGCAATTCGCCGGACTCGCCATCCAGGGGCCGCATGCGAGGAAGGTTTTTGAGGCGTTTTTTGGAGAGAAGCATTCCATCCCCTCCCACAACGAGATCAGCGAGATTAAAATCGCCGGGGCCAGCTTTTTTGTCGCCCGCACCGGTTATACGGGCGAAGATGGCTTTGAAGTATTCTTTCCGGCAGCGGATGCCGCACGGGTGTGGAATGAGATCCTCGAAAAAGGAAAATCTCACGGCATCAAGCCCTGCGGCCTTGGTGCACGGGATACCCTGCGGTTGGAGATGTGCTACCCTCTGAACGGCTCCGATCTCTCGCCGAATCATACGCCACTCGAAGCAGGACTCTCGATTTTCGTGGACCTGCAAAAACCTGAATTCATCGGCCGTGATGCATTGGTAAAACAGCGCGCCGAAGGGGTGAAACGCCGTCTCGTTCCCTTCAAGATGAAGGATAAAAGCCCGCCACCACGCGCGCACTATCCCATTCATAAAAACGGAGTGAAGATCGCAGAGATCGCAAGCGGCTCGCTCTCGCCGAGCTTGAATATCGGGATAGGAATGGCTTACATCCCGACTGAGTATGCGCGGATCAACGAGGAGATCGAGGTGGACATCCGCGGAAAGCTTTTTCCAGCAACCATAGAGAAAAAACCACTGCATAAAAAATTATGAGCAATGTCCCATTTGATTTGAAATACGCGACGACCCACGAGTGGGTGCGCGTCGAGGCAGATGGCACAGCGCGGGTGGGTATCACTGACCACGCCCAGGCTGAATTGACAGACATCGTTTTTGTGGAATTACCGGCTTTGGAAGCCGAAGTGCAGGCGGGGCATCCCATCGCTGTGGTGGAATCCGTGAAAGCAGCGAGTGATATTTATTCGCCGATCAGCGGAACGGTCATCGAAGCTAATACTGCTCTCGGAGACAATCCCGCGCTTGTGAACACCGACTCGTATGGAGCAGGCTGGCTATATCGGTTGAAGATCGCAAATCCGGCTGAAATGGATGCCCTCAAGTCTCCTGCCGATTATCTTGCGCAGATCGGGTAGCTTATTGCCGTATCTCGATACCTTGCGGGAAATTTTGCTTTTTCTCTGAAGCGTGTCATGCACTTTTATCTGCTATTTCAGGGGGGATTGTGTCGCCCTTACAGGGCTGGAGGAATTTTAGGGACGTATTTCCTGGGGCTTCACCCCAGGCTATCACATTGCACCCCGTTGGGGCTGGGAACAAAAGTGCATGACGCACTCTAATGAGTCTTCAAAGTGCATAACACGCTTTATGCCTCGAATTTGTAGCCGATTTCCCGGACCGTCAGGAGATGGGTGGGATGTTGCGGATCGGGCTCGATGATGTTTCTCAGGGCATTGATGAATCGGTCTATGCTCCGGGGAGTAACCATGCGATCGTATCCCCAGACGGCGTTCAGGATTTCGTCCCTGCTAAAAGCGCGGCCCTGCCGTTTCAAAAAAAACTTCAGCAGGTCAAATTCCTTGGGAGAGAGTTTGATCTCCTTTCCATCACGCATAAAACGGTGCGCTGAGATATTTAATTCGCAATTGCCAAATATATGGATGGCAGGTTCCTCCTCACGGTGGCGGCGGAGAAAGGCGGCGGCGCGCGCAAGCAACTCGCGGATGCTGAACGGCTTTGTCACGTAATCATCCGCGCCCACGTTCAGGCCGAGTATGATGTCGGATTCCTGGCTCTTTGCCGTGAGCATGATGATTGGCAGATCAAACTTCTCCTTCCGTAACCGCTGGCAGATTTCGTAGCCATTCATCTTTGGAAGCATGAGATCCAGAATCAATAGGTCCGGCTTGATCTTCAGCACGGCGTCCAGCCCTTTCTCCCCATCGGTGGCCGTTTTCACGATATAGCCTTCAAATTCGAAATTGTCCTTCAAGCCGCGGAGCATAGAGGCGTCGTCTTCGATAATGAGGACCGTTTCCATTTAAATGAAATATGAACTGGGAGGTGGCATAAACTTTTTCCTATCTGCCGTCATTTTGCCACGGGTATGCTTACCAGAAAGCGGCTGCCTTTTCCAAGCTCGCTCTCCACGGAGATCGAGCCCGCATGAGCATCCACAATGCGTTTGACGATGCTTAATCCAAGTCCGCATCCCTCGGCGCTGCGGCTTAGTTTTTGATCAACTTGATAGAAACGCTGGAAGATTTTTGCCAGCTCGGCCTTATCAATGCCGATTCCGTTGTCTTCAATTACAAAAACAACACCGCCATCGTCGCGCTCTGTTTTTATCACGATGCGTTTGTCTTCTCCTGTGTATTTCCACGCGTTCTCCAACAGGTTAACCAGGGCCATGTTCAATGAGTCACGGTCAGCCATTACGGCCGGAAGTTTTTCATCGGGCTGGAATTCAATATTTGCGCGCCCTGGCTTCAGGTTCATGGAATTGATCGCTGATTGGACAATTTCATGGACTGCAACAGGCTCCTTGCGAAAGGCGTAGATGCCGTGCTCGATGCGGGAGAGGGTGAGAAAATTCTCGATCAGGCGGCTGAGGCGAAAATTTTCATGCACGGCAAGCTCGAGGTATTCCCGAAGCTGGTCTTCTCCGTGGTAACGGCCTTCAAGGAGGGTGTCGAGAAGCAGGCGCATCGAGGCCAGGGGAGTTTTGAGCTCGTGCGACACCGTGGCGAGCGTGGAATTTTTCAATTCCTGCATCTTCATCTGCCGATGCAAAGCAAAGCCAGCCGTGCATGCGATCAGCAGATTTGCCGCGACCGTGATTCCCACGCGCCATGCAAAAAAGGCAATCTCATCCTCTGTGGAATCAATCGCCGGATTTTTGCCCTGCAAATAGAGTTGCGCCTTCCAGCCGGAAAATGGCGCGCCGAACGAAGTCGAAGCGACAGGTTCCTTGTGGGGTTGCCAGTTGCCCGAGAGGGGCTGCCCCTGTTCGCCCACGAGTCGGATAATGACGCTTGGATCAAAGACACCGTGGTAAAATTTGAGGATTTTCCCCGGTGCATCCTTTTTCGATGGAGGCGTGGATGTCTCCCATTGATGATTCAGCGAAGTCGTCACGAAGGCGAGGGATTGCGCATAGGTCTGCTCTGTTTCGTTGCGCACCTCACGACGTGCGGATTGCACTGTCTCAATCATGAGGCGAAGCATGAGTGCTGTGGGGAGCAAAGGGCCGAGCACCAAAAGCAGCAGCAGACCTCTGATTTGCCCCGGGGAGATTTCATGTTGGGCCATGACACTTGATTTTTGTCCCTAACAAGGCGTTTTCCCAAGCAAATTATCGACTGGGTGGCCCGATTAGAGAAAAGCCGCGGTGTTTTATGCCGCGGCTTTTCGGTGAATAATGAGTTATTGCGGATTCAAGACAGTTGCCGAAGGCATCCATGTGACGCCGGGAGTGAAAATATCCGTTGAAGGGCTGTCGGTGTTTGCCCCATTGGCATTTACCTTATAATCGGTGTTAGACACTGCTTCTATGGTGACGCTGTCGTCCACGCGCACCACAATGGCTTTCGTGCCTTTCCATACGCCGCCCTTTGTCCCTTGGACCGAATTATAAACCCCCGGAGAGCCCGAGGTGAATCCGTCTGCCATGAGCGGGTAATTTGAATTATTGGAGTCTTGCAGGCCGGACACGTAGGCATAGTTGTTTTGCCCCGCAGCCAGCGTGCCGCTCGTGCCGTATTCCACAGCATGGTTGCCGGTGCTCCAACCGGACCCCGCCAGGTAGAAAAGTTTCTGGGATGGAACGTACACTGGCACGACATTGAGGAATGCGGAATTTGCAGATGTGGCGGCAGTAGGAAAAAAGCCGTTGTTATCCGCAGCATACAATCGCAAACCCAATCCGACTTGCTTGGCATTGGATAGATCCCTGGTTTGGGCGGCATGTATTTGAACGATTGTCATAACCGGAAGCGCTATGCCCGCGAGGATCGCGATGATGGAGATCACAACAAGAAGCTCGATGAGCGTGAATGCTACCGGGCGGTTTTTCCTGAAGACCGGGAATGCCGGCCATTGAACGGGTGTTATTGTTTTCATAACACCACTCCACCACACGCATGTTACCGAATTATTACCGTCATATTCGCAGTTCGTTATTTTTCGCGAGCGGCTTTTCGAGGCACAAACAGTCTGCTCTTGCGCTAAAAGACAAAACGCGCAGAATTCCACGCACCCTTATGAGCATCACATCACTGGCCCATGCCTGCATCAAAACCACCGACCTCGGGAAAATCAGCAAATTTTATTGCGATACCTTGGGGATGAAAAAGCAGTTTAACTTCACAAAAAAAGGCAAGGTCATCGGGTTCTACATGCAGGCTTCGAAAAACTCATTTGTCGAGGTATTCGAAACCAATAATCCGCCGCCGGCAGATTCCAATAGCTGCCTGAGCCATTTCTGCCTCGAAACCGATTCCATCGAGGAGATGAGGCAGAGGCTGGTCGATGCGGGCTACCATCCAGGCCCGGTCAAGATGGGAGCCGATAACAGCTACCAATTCTGGATCAAGGATCCCAACGGGATGGACATGGAATTTCACCAGTACACGCCGGAAAGTTCCCAGACGACGGGCAAGGATGTCGAAGTGGACTGGTGATCAGCGGTCTTCAGCAGCAATATTGACTGCGACTGAAAAACGTCGTCAGTGCGGCAGCGGATATTGTTTTGTGAGCGCGAAGACGGCGGCACGGACTTTTTCCAGTTCGGCGGGATCGTCCTTTCCTTTCAGGCCGCGGTGAATCAGATCGGCGATATCCATCATCGTCTCTTCTTTCATGCCGCGCGTAGTGACGGCAGGGGTGCCGATGCGGATGCCGCCTCCGAGAGTGATTTTCTCGGTGTCGAACGGGATGCCGTTTTTGTTGACGGTGATGCCTGCTTTATCGAGCGTTTCCTGGGCGAGTTTGCCGTTGAGGTCGTTCGGGCGAAGATCGACGAGCATGAGATGGTTATCAGTGCCGCCGCTCACGATGCGGTAGCCGTTCTTTGCCATCCTTGCTGCGAGCGCCTTGGCGTTGAGAGTGATCTGGCGCTGATAATCCTTGAACGAGGGCTGCAGCGCCTCGTGGAAGCAGACCGCCTTAGCCGCGATCACATGCATGAGCGGGCCGCCCTGGATGCCCGGGAAAACCTGGGAGTCGATTTGCTTTGCGTATTTCTCCTTGCACAGGATGAGACCGGCACGGGGGCCGCGCAGGCTTTTATGGGTGGTGCTGGTGGTGAAATCGGCGATCGCCGTGGGATTGGGATGCAGACCGCCTGCGACCAAGCCGGCGATGTGCGCCATATCGACAAAAAGCATGGCGCCGACGGAATCCGCGATCTCGCGCATCCGCTGGAAATCGATGATGCGGGGGTAGGCCGATGCACCGGCGGTGATCATCTTCGGGCGGAATTCCTCGGCGTGTTTTGCGAGGGCATCGTAATCGATCTGCTCGGTTTCCTTGCTCACGCCGTAATGCGAGACTGTGTAATAGCGGCCGGAGAAATTGGCGCGGTTGCCGTGGGTGAGGTGGCCGCCATGGGCGAGATCCATGGTCAGGATTTTGTCGCCGGGCTGGAGCACGCTGAAATAGACGGCCATGTTTGCCTGGCTGCCGCTGTGGGGCTGGACGTTGGCGTGCTCGGCGCCGAAAAGTTTTTTGGCGCGATCGATTGCGAGTTGCTCGACGATGTCCACGTATTCGCAGCCGCCGTACCAACGACGGCCGGGGTAGCCCTCGGCGTACTTGTTGGTGAGGCATGAGCCCTGGGCTTCCATGACGGCCTGGCTGGTGAAATTTTCCGAGGCGATCAACTCGATGTTTTCGTCCTGGCGCTTTTGCTCGGAAGCGATGGCGGCGAAGATTTCCGGGTCGGTTTTCGACAGGGGTGAGGTTTGGGCAGGGTTGGTAAGGGTTGGTAAGGGTTGATTATCCATTTTTTCTATGCGGCGTTCGTGACGTCCCCCATCAAAGGGGGTTTCCAGCCATGCGTCCACGATTTTGAAGGCGACAGCCTCGTCGAGACGATGGGCGGAAAGGCAGAGGACGTTTGAGTCGTTGTGGTGACGTGTCATGCGGGCGTCCTCCTCGTTATCAACGAGGGAGGCGCGGATGTGCGGGAAGCGGTTTGCGGCGATGCTCATGCCGATGCCGCTTTTGCAGATGAGGATGCCGAAGTCGTCGTTATGCGAGAGCACCTGCTTGCAGACTGCGTCCGCGAAATCGGGGTAATCGACCGAGTCCTCCGTGAAAGTGCCGAGGTCGGAAATGGTGATGCCCTTGCCGGAAAGATAGGCGTGGATTTTCTTCTTCAACTCGACGCCGCCGTGGTCGGCCCCGATGGCGATGCGCAGGGATTTGGTGGAGGAGGTGGGAGATGACATGGATGGTTGCTGGTCGGATTGGTCGATGAAGGAGAGGATGCTTGGGAGGGCTTCCTTGATCTGGTCACGGGCGGTGAAATAGGCGTCGATGCCGAGACCGATGGGATCCGGGACATCCACGGTGTTCGCGTTCAATTTTTCGTTGAACTCGCAGAGCAGGAATGTCTTCTCCGCCGCGCCCGGGAAAAATGTGGTGATGTTGTCGAGATGGCCGCGCGTCATAGCGAAGATGAACGTCGCCTTGTTCACCAGGCTCTCGGTGAGCGGCTGGCTGCGGTAGCGGGCAATATCGATCCCCCAGGGCCTGAGGACTTCTATGGAGTGCAGGCTGGGAGGCTGGCCGTAGCCGGTGGCCGTGCCTGCCGAACCGACCTGGATATCGGAGCGGTTCTTCACCATGTGACGGAAAAGACCTTCCGCCATGGGGCTTCGGCAAATGTTGCCAGTGCAGATGAAGAGTATGTTTTTCACGTTGGACACAAATTTGTTACACGGCCAGTTTCATACATAAACAGAAATCATCAAGTCAACGATGCAGGAAAAAGATTCAGGGCTTGAGATTGAAACGGGCAGGCTTTACGGTTTGCGGCTTGGAATCACATATTTTACCCACAGAAGACCTTGCCTGCATCCACCGGTTTGCGGTGCTGCTGACCGGATCACCAGCATCGGCGCAAGCCACGCTCCTGGAGATCTTTGCGGAAGCCGGGGAGAAAATCCACCATTTCCGCAGCGGCAAAAGCTGCAAGGCGTGGCTGGCCGCAAAGGTGCGGAACCTGGTCATGAAACAGGGAGGCGCAAAACCCGCCGCCGCCGAGACAAAAAATAGTGAAAATATTGCTGCCGCCGCCGATCCGGGGCTGAGCCCGCAGGCGACAGCGCTTGCGGAGCAATTTTGCAAAGTCTCCGAACCGGGGCGGAGTGCGCTTGCGTTGCTTTATATCAATCAATTTTCCACGCAGGAAATCTCCCAGATCCTGCAAATGGGCATCGAAGAGCTCTCCAATGCCGCCGAGGCCGCCCGTGCCCAACTGCGCGGGATGGATGCCATGCAGCAGGCGGTGTCGGGAGCCGCGGAACAGGAGGTGGCGTCATGAATCTCAAGAGCGCCCAGTCACTTTTGAAATATTACCGGCCCGGCAACCCGGAATTGCAGGACCCGCAGGTGCAAAAAGCACTGCGTCTCGTCGAAGCTTCGCCAGAGGCAAAGACGGCGCTGGCCACGCAGGTTGAGTATGACGACCGTCAGGCGGAGATCATCCGGTCCATCACGCCGGACGAGGCATTTTTAAACAAGATCGACGACAAAGTGGAGAGCCTGCCGAAGGGATTCCAGTGGAGCGCGTTGCGGCAGCCGCCGTTCCTTGCAGGGGCGCTTGCGCTGCTGGTGGTGATCGGGGTGCTGATTTACTTCGGCATGGCGTGGATGCAGGATTTTCCCGGTCGTGATACCGCAGAGGAGATGATCGACAAGACCGAGGAGATGACCGGCATCGAGCTCGAGCCGAAAGCCACCGAGGCCGGGATGCTGGAGGACTGGTTTTTCAGCAACGGTTACGAAAACTTCCGGATGCTGCCGGAATTCACCCACATGAAGACCGTGGGTTGCCGTGTATTCCAGCAGGAAGGCTTCCCCGTGGCGCAAATCGCCCTGGAGAACCACAATTCGCTCTTCTATATCTTCCACGCCGATGATCTCGGGGTGAAAATCGACCCGCCCGAGGAATGGAAGTATTTCGAGCAGGGCCCCTGGGCCGTGGCGATCCGCGCGGATGCGGGCACCTGCTTCATGGTGGCGTTCCGCGGGAAGACGGGGGAGATGAAGGAGTTTATTTCGGGTCTTGGAAAGTAGGGAGCGGTGTCTCCCAATCTTTTCGAGATGTGGAGAGAATCTTTACCGGCTGCACACAAGGACATGAAATTACTGATCCTCGGTTTTTTCGCATTGGCTGGGGTGGGTGCATTGCAGGTGGCTTCGGCTGCGCCGAATGTGATTCCCGACGAGGCCCTGAAAGCCCTGCGATCGCCAAAAACCGCGATCTTTTATTCATTGGAGCCATGGGAAAGGCTGAAGAAAGGGGACAAGACATTGCACGGGTACAAAATTCTTGGCAAAACCACCCTTGCACCGAAGGAGGAGCAAGGGGTCGCGGGTGCTTTTGAAAAAGCAGTGGGTGATTGGGATGGTCGAATCGCCATGTGCTTCGATCCCCGCCATGCGTTGCGGATTTCCTCGGAAACCCACATCTACGAATTCCTGCTCTGTTACAACTGCCACCAACTTTATATCTACAAAGACGATAAAGAGCTGGCCAGCATAGGGGCGGCGGGTTCGCCTAAATTTCTCAACAGCCTGCTCGCTGCAGCGCAGGTGCCTGTGTCGCAAACCGACACCGAGGAACAACGCGAGGCAGAGCGCAAAAAAGGGGAACTCGCTGAGGCCCGATGGCGTGCCGCCATGCCGAAATCGGTTCAATCGTTCTGGACTGATGAGCCCGTCCCTAATGTTTCGCCCATGCGCGAAGCCCTGGCACATGAATATCCGGATACGACACAACGTATCTTGAAACTACTGGAGTGGTACGGGAACGGGGCGGGACCCTGGTCAGGATATCCCTCGTACGAGGGAGCCCCTGAGGAGTTGCTGCGCGATTATCCGACAAAAACCATCCTGGCGGCGATACAGTCTGCAAAGCTGAACGCGATGCAGATCGAGGGGGCCGCCCGTTTTTTTGCAGGCTGGTACTTTTCCAAGGACCGCCCGGGCGATCTCGATTTGCTTCCGCGTCCATTTAAAGACGAGCTGCTGAAACACAGCATAAAAACCAAGGATAGCGACAAGAAACAAAGATCTGAAAATGCATTCCGGTAATTTTTTCAATGAAGACTTCCACTTCCCAATTACCGAAAGAAAGGAGTAAGTCCAGGATATCTTTTTTTATGAACCGCATCATCATTTTTGGTTTCATCGGATTTTGCATGGCAAGCTGTGCGACGCATCATCGCGAGGAGAAAAACGCATC
This sequence comes from Chthoniobacteraceae bacterium, assembly GCA_049692655.1. GTDB lineage: Bacteria > Verrucomicrobiota > Verrucomicrobiia > Chthoniobacterales > Chthoniobacteraceae > DASZPK01. The sequence goes on from JBAVPB010000034.1 coordinate 15,919, forward strand.
ACCTTCTGCTCCATTGTTTTATGGCAGATATGAGTCAATTTCGAGCCGTGATCAGGACGAGATTTTGGATGTCGCCGAGAGGAAGATCGCGGAACGAATGCCGGGGGCTGTGATTGAGAACGTCAAAGTTTTCAATTCCAAAGAGGTTGACGTCACTTTTACAAAGGAAACCACAGCAACGACTGATTCCTTTGTGTTCGAGAAAACCGGAGGACATTGGCAATAAGGCACGCGCAGGAGCGACGGGAAAAGGGGGGTGCTGTGAGACGGGCGGAATTTAGCATGGAAATACCAAGCACTATGAGAACCCTCCTATTTCTCCTCATGATCTGTGCGACGGCTGCTCATGCGCAGACAAAGCTTTCCGCAAAGGAGGCAAAGGTGGTACGGGAATTCATGACGGGCCGTATTCCCGTTTTTAAGGTTGGTCCGGCAGGCTTGCGCGAGACCATCGCAGCTTTGCGCGAAGAATGGGCGAGACTTTATCCGGGAGAGAAGTTTCCCGTGGCGATTTCCAAAAACGCCACAATCACGGGTGACGAGCTGCCTTTTGATTTACGGGATATCTCCTTTTTTCATGCATTGAAACTTATCGGCGGGGCATGGCTGTGCAAAATCGATATTGGCAGCAGCTCGGGGGCACTGTTCACGTTGAAACATTCGAATGCCGATGACTACGAGGTAAAGGTGTATCCTTTAACCCCGAAGTTGCTGGCTGCGCTGGGTCTGCCCCGAGATTCCCTGCCGACACAAGTGCAGGAGGCCCTTGCGCGCGCCGGAATCCACTGGGAAAAAGGAATGAGCGCGGCGTTTTACAAAAACCGCCTGGTCGTGAAAACCTCGGAGGATGTCATGGAAAATATCGACAGCATTTACCTCATGATTGATGCCGGAATGAAAATCGAGGGAACCAAGTTTTGATATGTGAAAGCGAGGCCAGCCTGATTTTCAAGGGATCTTCTGGTTCCCGACCAGATTCGCCGGCGCTGATCCGACGATGCTTTTCAGGAAGGGAGAGGGGAAATGGGGGTCGCGGTTGAGCTGTGCGGCAAACTGGAAACAGGGTTCCTGCAGCTTCGTGTAACGCACTCCGATCGCGGTGAGCAGGATGCGTTTTTCCTGGATTGACGTCTTCAGGCTGGTCACTTCATCCGGGGACAGGTTGCTCCCATCTTTCAGCCAGGCGGCGGATTTGCGTTCGATCTCCCCGGACTTTTCCAATGCCGCAATAGCCGCCTGCAACTGCCTGTCTGCGAGCGCGGTATTCCCTTCATGCTGTGCCGCAATGTAAACGAGCAATCGCAGCGAGGGATCCGCCTTTTTGTTTTTGTCGAGAACGGCGGCGGCATCCTGATATTTCCCGAGGCAAAACGCCGACTGAAACGCATTCGAGTCGCCGGGCATTTTCGCCAGCGCGTCCCCGTATCCGGCCTGATCTCCATGCGCGTAGGCGGCCACTCCGTCGAAATAAACGCGCCACAGTTTTGCATCGCCGGGCGTTGCGGATGCACCGAGATGCCTGATGAATTCATCCCCGGCGCGTTTTACGACCTCGTCGCCGTCTCCTTTCTGTACAGACAGCATGATCTGGTCCGCCACCAAATCGCCATCCAGGGGAGATTCCGCGCGCAGCGCCGCGTTGATTTCCAGCAGCCGGTCGATATTCCCAAGGCCGGCTAACGCATCGATTTCAATATGTTCAAATGTCGTGTCCCCCGGCTGCAAAGAGAGCGCTTTTTCGATCAAGTCGAGTCCCTTGGAATAATGCGCTCCGGCAACCTGATCGTAAGCCAGCGCGAAGGAGGCATAGGGGCACGGATCCTTTGCCGCGGCGGCCTGGTTGAACAGTTTCACGGCCTCCGGGCTGTCATGCAAGAGGCGGGCGGTAAGATACATGAGGGCGGAATTCGAGGGATCCTTTGCCAGCGCTTCCCGGTATTCGGCCTCAAGGCCGTTGTTATCCGGCTGAATCGTCAGGACAAGATTCTGGTAAACGCGGTGTACCTGGAGCATGACGGGCCGGTCTTGAAGTTTGGGCCGCAGGAACCCGGCGAGTGATTTCGCATCGGAAACAGCTTCCAAAATGGGAAGCACGGTGGAGATGTCGCCCGGGTTGACGGCAAGATAGTGTTGGAAATAATCGGATGTCTTTTCGTTTCCGAGTTCCTTGAAAATGAAATTCGCAATGTGTTCCAACGAAGGTTCCCTGACCAATGTAAGGGATGTTTTCACCGTCCGGGAGTCGTGTTCGGACATGGTAATGTTATGGGGGGCTTGCTGGAACGGATAATCGATCCCGTCGAATGCGTAAAAATCCTGTCCGATGCTTAATTGGTAAGGATTTTTGTCGTTATCATGGGCTGCGGCGGAACTCTCCGGGTAGTAACTGATTTCCTCCCGGAGCAGCAAAGCGCAAGCATCAGGATTGATCACAAATGTCTTGTGCAAAAATGGCCGGATCAAAAAGGGAGTCGATATCGTGAAGGACCGGTCTGGGATATTGATGCCGGGGGTTGAGATATGCACCGGGACTGCACCCTCATGCACCTGGATCACTTGATCACTGCGTGGCAGCACCTTTAAATGCCGTCCGCCCACCTCAATCTCGTAAGCCTTGTCCAACCCGTTGACGAGATGGACCTCCCGCGAAAGCCCCGTGGAAAAGCAGGAAGCCAGATAACCGCCAACCGCGAGAAGGAGAATGCCGAGCGCAATGAAACGGGGCACGGAAAACCGCCAGCCAGCCCTGTCCATCGCCCCCTTCTTTGGAATCACCAGATGCGGGGAGCGGATGATCTTTCCGCTCGAAAGGTTTTTTTTGGATACCTTCCCGTATTTTTGGAAATTTTTCTGCGCGGCGATCTGCGGGAAAACCTGGCGCATCCTGTCCAATAGCTGAAGCGCTTCCGCGTGCTTCCCGACATTTTGAAATGCTTCCACGAGCAGGGCGATCAAGCCGGTTTTCATTCCCTCCTGCCCGGTAAAAATATGCTCGAGCAGAGGCCTTGCCTCATCCGGCCGCAATTGTTTCATGAGGCAGCGTGCGAGATCTTCGCGCACTGCGGGATCATCTTTCCCACGCAGGGAAGCCCGGTAGCACTCCTCCGCCTCGGGAAAATGTAAAAAGCACACATACGCTGCACCGAGCAACCCCTGAAGTTGGGGATCCGAGTCGCCATGTTCGCGCACCACTGCCGCCAGCCGTAAAAAGGCCGCCTCGTCCTGATAGCCTACCACCGTGCGGATGGCCCGCGACACATTTTCAGGATTCCGCGAGTCCGTCTTCAACGCCTCAACGGCTGCTAGTATGTCCTTTTGTTTCGCTTCGTTCCATGTCTTGAGTTTCATGACCCGGAACTTGCGGCATCTTGGGCAGCTTCGCAGGACGCGCTCCTGCTTGATCGGAATGAGCGGGACAAAAACGACCACGAAGAACAGCGTGGTGTCGTAAGACCGTAGTTCACCGAAGGCATTGCAGAACTCGCAAGTCCCTGTCTCCTTGTAAATATTGCGCTTTCCCCAGTGCCAGGTGCCGATTCCGTTGATTACATGAGGCATGATCCGAGCCTAGCGAAAACCGGAAACCGGTGCACGGAAAAACCATGGCTTTGCGCGCTTTGTTACAGGTCGATGAGATAGTTTTGCAAAAGGGGCCCCGATCCGGGGGCAGCTGGCCTACGTAATTTTTTCCATGGAACCCTGTTTGTTTCGATATGCACCCGGGGCGGTGGTGGTGAATTTGCGGAAGACGGCGGAGAAATAGTATTCGTCCTTGAAGCCGCACATGGTGGCGATTTGTTTCATGGGGAGATTCGAGTGGGTGAGGAGGACCTTGGCGCGGTCGATGCGGACTTCGTTGAGGTGGCGGATGAGGCTTTTGCCGGTGAGTGATTTGAAGAGATGCCGGAGATGGTCGTGGCCGATGCCGGCGTTTTCAGCGATCTGGTGGAGGGAGGTGATTTCCGGAAAATGCTCGTGGATGTATTGCCGCGCCTTGAGGACGTGTTTGCTGGCAAGGCTGGCCTGGTCGCCCTGCAGTTTTGTTTCCGCGAGCTGGATCAGCTCGAGCAAGGTGGCGGTGGCGCGGAGGTTGCAGATCGCCTGGCTGGCGGGGCCCAGTTTAGTGCGGGTGACGGCGAGGAGGCGGATATCCTCGATGACGGATTGTTTATTGACGGCGGGGACGTAGAGGCATTTGCCGGGGAGACGTTCCTTGCTGCCCAATACGGCGACTTGCACGCAGAGATCTTCGCCGCTGGCATCCATCGTCTGGTCGTGGGGCGCGCCTGCGGGGTAGATCACGACGCTGCCTTCCTCAAACGCGAGGCGGGAATTCTGTCCGATGCGGGTGACGCCGCTGCCGACCGGGTGATAGACAATCTCGATGCCGCGATGGGAGTGGAAGTTGCAATAGTCCCCCTTGTTCATCGTATGCCGCATGCCGCAGAGGAATGCCATGGGCCGCCGGGTGGCGGTTTGATTTTCAAGAAACCGGAGCCATGGGGTGATGGAGGGCATACGCCGATATTTATAAGCGCTGCGAGCGAACGACTCCAGCAGGAATGCGGAGATACAGGGGCTTTGTGTCCATAAAAAGCCGAAAAACACCAATAATCGCCATTTATTTGAATAGAGCACGGAGCCTGTGCGGTGTTTGCTTCCGACATGTCCACTCCCGCCACCCATCACGCCAAGCGCATCGTATTCACCGGAAAACAGGAAGTCATACTCGAGCCGTTTGACGTGGGTTCGCCGGGGAAGGGCGAGGTGCTGATCAGAACCGAGAGTTCGTTGATGAGCACGGGGACTGAGAACATTGTTTTCAACCGGCTTTTTGATGCGGGCACGCATTGGGACAACTGGGTGAAGTATCCATTTTATCCCGGCTACTCCTCGGTGGGGACTGTCGAGGCTGTGGGTAATGGAGTTTCCACGCTCAAGGCCGGAGACCGGGTGGGATTCCGCGCGGGACACCGGTCGCACGCGGTGGTGGAGGCGAAGAATTGTTTTCTGATCCCTGAGGGGCTGCCGTTTGAACAGGCGGTCTGGTTTGCGCTGGCGAAGATTACTTTTCACGGGGCGCATGTTGCAGGGTATCAACTCGGGGACAGCGTGCTGGTGATTGGCGCCGGGCCGATCGGGCAGATGTCGGTGCGATGGGCGCGGGCTTCGGGGGTGGCGTCGATCATCGTGGTGGATACCGTGCCGGACCGGATGAGTCTTGCGAAGGCTGGCGGCGCCACGGAGACAATCACGCTGCCGATTGACCAGGCGCGGGAGGCGGTGCTCAAGGCCGGGGACGGAAAGTTGCCGAGAGTGATCATCGATTCCACTGGGAACGCGGCTGTATTTTCCGCGGCGCTCGGGCTGGCTGCCAATTACGGCAAGGTCGTGATCATGGGTGACACGGGACGGCCCGCGCAGCAGGTGCTGACCTCGGATGTGATCACGCGCGGTCTTACGATCGTGGGAGCGCACGACGGGCATAATACCGAGGAGTGGAATGAGTCCACGATCACACGGCTTTTCTTTAACCTTGCTGCGAGCGGGCGGTTTTCGCTGGAGGGGTTGAACTCGCATGTTTTCAAGCCGGAGGAATGCGCCGAGGCATACGCCGTGGCGAACAAAAGCCGGGCGACGACGATGGGCATTGTGTTTCAGTGGGCTAATCATTAAACGGAGAAACCTATGAGCCATTTGCGTCAGTCATTATCGTGGTGGTGTTATGAAAATCGCGGGCTCGCCACGGATGAGTTGCTGGCGACCGCGGCGAAGATCGGTTACGAGGGCGTCGATCTTGTTCCGGAGGCTTTGTGGGGTGATGTGGTGCGGCAGGGATTGAGTGTTGTCGCGGTGATGGGGCATGCGTCAATCGATGACGGACTGAACCGCCGGGAAAACGCGGCGCGAATCGAGGCTGAACTGCGCGCGAACATTGCGAAAGCGGAGCAGTGGAAAATCCCGGTGCTGATTTGTTTCTCCGGGAATCGCTATGAGCAAACGGATGAAGAAGGTGCGAAACTGAGCGCGGAGACGCTTGCGCGGGTGGCTCCGGCGGCGGCGGATGCCGGGGTGGTTCTCGCGATCGAGTTGCTCAACAGCAAGGTGGACCACATCGGTTATCAATGTGACAGGACTGCATGGGGAATCGAGGTCTGCCGGCAGGCGGGTTCGCCTGCGGTGAAGCTGCTCTACGATATCTATCACATGCAGATCATGGAAGGGGACATCATCCGTACGATCCAGAATGATCACGCGTACTTTGCGCATTACCATACTGCAGGGAATCCCGGAAGGGGTTTTCCGGGTGCATCGCAGGAGATCAATTATCCCGCGATCTACAAAGCGATTGCGGCGACGGGATACCAGGGGTTTGTCGGGCATGAATTCATCCCGGGGAGCGATGTGGCCGGGGAGTTGAAGCAGGCTCATCAGGATTGCGCCGGGGCTGTGGCGTAAAAGCAGGGGAAGTTGTTATCCACAGATTTCACGGATTTACACAGATTGCCGCCCACGCCCCTCGGGTCTCCAAGCGTCGAATTTTCCGGAGTAATTCTGTCGAACTATTGACACGTCAATTACTGCCATCATATTGATTTCTGTATGGCTGTTGTTGTAATCAAATCTTTGCCGCCTGCGTTATATCGCGCATTGAAAATTCGCGCTGTGCGATACAAGCGAAGTCTCAGCCAAGAAGTCATTGCCCTGCTTGAGGAGTCCGTGGCTCCATCCCACCGCATTGATGTCGAGGCAATGTTGGCCGCAACGTGGCAGTTTCGGAATTCCCTCAAATTGAAGACAACGCCCGTCAAGATTGAGGCGTTCAAACGCAAAGGAAGAGCGTGATAGTTGTCGATGCAGACAGGTTATGTCAGACGATGGCTGCAGGCCGGCGAATAAGCGTTGCCGCTCCCTTACAGATGTTGTCCAAAACGGCATCTAGTTTTTTGTCAGCGATTCCAATGTCCTGGTGAGTTTGAGCGAGAGCCATAAGGGGGCGAAGCCGATGATTCCGAATGAGCAATCGATGAGGCGCCAGTAGAAGGGGATTTCGCGGATGGGGCCGCAAATCAGTGCCAATGGGATGACGGTGACGCAGGCGATGAGACCGACGTGGATGACCCAGATGTTTTTTACGGGATCGATGAGCGGGCCGATGAAGAATACAGCGATGATGAGGTGGCCGAACGCGAGCCAATCGGTTCCGTATGCGATGAAAGGGTAGTTTGAATAAGTCACGGTGAGGCCTTCGCGCACGCGGAGAATCCACCAGGCCAGACCGGAGTGCCCGGCGGGAGTTTGCGCGTCGCTTACGCCCAGAAAACGGCAGAGCAGGTTTAGTTCGTGCAGCAGTGGAAATGCGGTGATGCCGCTGAGCGCCAGGCCGGTGATAAACAGGATCATCAAGAGGCGGATGTTACGCCGGAGTGTTGCGATGTCGTTCGAAGGTTTCGTCATATGCATTTACCGGTGCGCAGATGTGTGTCATTTTTAGCGCGGTTTAAGGGCTTATTTGTATATTTCATGTTCCCTTTACAATGGTAATAATATCATCTAAGGCATAGCCAAAATGCACCAAAGTCTTGCCAACGTGGATGTCCTGCTTGATTCGCTGAACCTGGCGATGCCAGAGGGGACGGGTATCAAAACCTATGGCACGCAACTGATCTCGGTGCTGAAGGAACTGGGAGCAAATACCGAGCTGCTCGTGAGCGCCAGGACGAGCTGCGATTCCCTGATCGGGAGGGCCATGTTGTACGATTCCGTGGAAAGAACGGAGAAACATTTGCGCGGATGGCACCGGATTTTCAAAAGCGACATGCGGTTTCGTTTCCGCAAGGCGGTCCATATTCCCCACGCCAACGGAAGCTCGGGGATGCATGTGCCGGATTCCGTGTTTCCGCACGGGATGGGTTGCTCGGTGATATTCAATTGCTACAAGGCGGCGAGGGTGATCCAGGAAAAGAGAAAGATCATCCCCACATTCCAGACGGAGAAGAAATACCGCATCTGGCATGCCACGCAGCCGCTTTCGTTGCGGCACAAGGACGCGATCCAGATCACGACGATCCACGATTTGATCCCGCTGCTGCAGCCGCATGTGTGCGATGAGTCGCGGCAGCCATTTTACCAGCGCGTGAAGGAATCGGTGCAGTGGTCGCGCGCCATCGCCGTGGTCTCGGAGAGCGCGAAGACGGATTTGCTCAACCATTTTGACGTGCCCGGGGAGAAGATCGTGGTGACGCATCTTTTCACCGAAATGTCCGGCGAGCCCTGCGCGCCGCAGACGATGGAGAGGGTGATGAAGTCCTACAACCTGGAGCCGCAGAATTACATCCTGTTTGTAGGGGCGCTCGAGTCCCGCAAGAATATCCAGAGACTCATCGAGGCCTATATTTCGCTGGGAAGCGACCAGACGCTGGTGCTGGCTGGGAGGATAGGCTGGCGGGGTGAGGAGGAGTTGAAGCTGCTCAAGCATATCGCGAGGAGGAGGGGGCAGGATGTGAGGCTGCTGTCGTATGTGCCGCAGGCAGCGCTTCCGGCGCTTTACCAGGGGGCTACGTGCCTGGCGTTCCCGTCGTTGTGCGAGGGATTCGGGCTTCCGGTGCTGGAGGCGATGACCTCGGGGTGCCCGGTGGTGTGCAGCTCCACGACGTCGCTGCCGGAAGTGGCCGGGGATGCGGCGGAGTATGTCGATCCGATGAGCGTGGAGTCGATCGCAGACGGCATTGGTAAAATATTGGACGACTCGTTTCATAGGGATGCGTTGGTCAAAAAAGGGTATGAGCGCGCGGCGTTTTTTTCCCGTGAGCGCTACTCGGGGAAAATCGTGGAATTGTATAACAAGGCCTTGGCGTAGGCGGCCGGGGGAGCGGTTTATGAGCCGCGGCGGGAAAGACGGACATCCAGCCAGACGGCGAGGGTAAGGACGAGGCCGCGCGTCACGAATTTCATCTCGGGGGAGACGGCCATGAGGGTCATGCCGTTCATGAGGCTGTCGATGAGAAATGCGCCCGCCAGAACGCCTGCGACGGTACCGCGCCCGCCCGCCAGTGCGGTGCCACCGATCACGCAGGAGGCGATGGCATCGAGTTCCATGAGCTCGCCGGTGGTGGTGGTCGATGCGCCGCTGTAGGCGGTCTGCATGAAGCCGGTGATCGTCGCTGTGATCCCCGCGATGACGAATGCGCCGATGGTGACGGCCCGCACCGGGATGCCGCTGATGATCGCGGCTTCCTCGTTTCCACCAATGGCGTAGAGGTAGCGGCCGAAGCGGGTATGGTTCGTGATGATCCAGATGATGAACGCCACCGCGCCGAGCACCGTGAGGCTGAGCGGCACGCCGCGAAAACGGCCAAGCACGATGACAGCGAGAATGAGCGCCTGGCTGGTGACGAAAAGCTTTGAAAACATCAGCTCGCCGCTTTCCACCTCGAAGCCGTAGCTGCGGCGTTTTGCCCTGCTATAAATGCGCATGGCCACGAGCGCCACGATGATGAGTGCGACCAAGGACCAGCCCGCCCATGCCGGCAGGTAGTAAGTGGTGAGAATGCTGAGGAGGTTGTCTTTTTCACCGGCTTTCACGGGTATGGTCTGGTTGCCGATCACTTTCCAGAAGACGCCCTTGAAGATCAGCAACCCGCCGAGCGTGATGATGAAAGCGGGGATGCGTTCCCTCGCGATGATGAAACCCATGATCGTGTAGAGCGTGATTCCCACGAGCAACGCCACGAGCATGGCGGCAGGGGCGGACCATTGATGCTGGAAGATGAGCACGCTCGCGATGCCGCCCGTGAGGCCGATGGCGGAGCCCACCGAGAGATCGATATGCGCAAGCAGGATGATGAGCAGCATGCCGAGGGAGGCCACGGCGGTGGTGGAAAGCTCGATGGAGAGCATGCTGAGATTCCGCGGGCTGAGGAAATCGGGAATGCGCCAGGTGAAAAACGCCCAGATCAGTACGATGGCAATGAAGAGCGAGAAATCGCGGACGTTGATTTTGGAGGATTTCATACGGTGACGGGGGCTTCGTGAAATTTGATGGCGGCGGCGAGCAGGCGTTCCTGCGTTGCCTCTTCGCGCGTGAAAATGTCGCCGACGCGGCCCTCGGCGAGCATGAGGATGCGGTCGCTCATGCCCATCAGCTCGGGGAGTTCGCTGGAGACCAGCACCACGGCCTTGCCTTCGCCGGTGAGGCGGTTGATGAACTCATAGACTTCCAGCTTGGAGCCGACATCGATGCCGCGGGTCGGTTCATCCAGAAAAACGACATCGGGATTAGTGAGCAGCGCCTTGCCGATGACGACCTTCTGCTGGTTACCGCCGGAGAGAGTGCCGACTGTGGTCTCGATGGAGGGGGCCTTGACGCGGAGGCGGCCGAACATTTCGTGATTGCGGGTGACCTCTGCATTTTGATCGATGAAGCCGTGGCTTATGCGGTCGAGCGAGGAGAGCGAGAGGTTGAAGCCGATGCTTTTGTCGAGATTGAGCCCGTAGCGTTTGCGATCCTCGGTGACCATGACCAAGCCCTCGCTGATCGCGTTGCGCGGGGTCTGGTTCCGCGAGGGCTTGCCGGAAAGTCCGACCTCCCCGCTGAGGCGGTCGCCCCATGCGCCGAAGATGTGCATAAGCGTCTCGGAGCGACCGGAGCCCATGAGGCCGCCGATGCCAAGAACCTCGCCTGCGCGCACGTCGAAGCTGATATCATGAAGAACGACGTGGCCCTCCTTGTTTGCAACCGTGAGGTTTTTGACTGACAACAATGTGTTACATGGTCTGGATTGCCGCTTGGGAAAAAGGTCCTCGATGGGACGTCCAACCATGTGGCGGATCACCTCGCCGGCGTTTGTCTGCGTGGTGTCGAGGGTGATGATCGATTTGCCGTCGCGAAGGACGGTAATGCGGTCGGTGATTGCGAAAACCTCGTCGAGCTTGTGGGAGATGTAGATCGCGGAGATGCCGTCGTCGCGCAGGCCGCGAATGATTTCGAGCAGCACTTGCACCTCCGCCCCGGTGAGCGCGGCGGTGGGTTCATCGAGAATGAGGATGCGGCTTTTTTTGGCGAGCGCCTTCACGATTTCCACGAGTTGCTGGAGGCCGGTGCCGAGATCGCCGACGCGGGCGGCGGGATCGATGTTGAGCTTGAACCGCTTCAGCAGTTTCGCGGCGTCGGTGTAAACCTTGTCCCAATCGATGAGACCGAGGCGGGTGGGTTCGTTTCCGAGGAAGATGTTTTCGGCGACGGTGAGGTTATTCACGAGCGCAAGTTCCTGGTAGATCACAGCGATGCCGGCGGCCTGCGCATCCGCGATGTTTTTCAGACGGGCCTCGGCGCCTTCCACAAAAATCCCACCCTCGTAGCTGCCATAGGGATGGATGCCGGAGAGCGTCTTGATGAGCGTGGATTTTCCCGCGCCGTTCTCACCGCAAAGCCCGTGGACCTCGCCGGGGCGGAGGTCGAAAGTGACGTCGCTCAAGGCGGTGACGCCGGGGAAACGCTTCGTGAGAAGGCGTGTTTCGAGTATGGCGTTACTGGGCATGGTCCGGGGCGGGAGTAGTGGCGTTGTCGTAGATGTCGGCTTCGCTGTGGAAGCCATCCTTGATGACGGTGTCCTTGATGTTGTCCTTCGTTACCACGCTGACCTTGAGGAGGATGGAGGGCACGTTGTTGCCTGAGCCGTTGTCCACTTCCGATTGTGCGATGACGGGACGGCCTCGCGCCATCTTCACCGCAACCTCGGCGCCTTTCGTGGCGAGTTCGCTGACGGGTTTGTAGATCGTCATGGATTGTGTGCCTGCGACGATGCGTTGCAGGGCGGGGAGATCGGCATCCTGGCCAGTCACCAAGATCTTGCCCGCAAGACCCTCCTCGGAGAGTGCCTGGATCGCGCCGCCCGCTGTGCCGTCGTTTGAAACGAGGATCGCGTCGAAGTTGGAGCCGTTGCGCGTGATGGCGGCGTTCGTGATCTGCTTTGCCGCCTCGGGGCGCCAGTCTGCCGCCCAGTCCTCGTGGATGACTTCCACTTTTCCGGCCTTGATGAGCGGGTCGAGGATGTTGTCCTGGCCTTGCTTGAAGAGCTTCGCGTTGTTGTCGGTGGGGGAACCGTAGATCCTCACGATGCGGATTTTGTCCTTACCCTTGAGGAGGGTATCGACGAGGAAACCGGCCTGGGCTTCGCCGACTTTCACGTTGTCGAACGAGATGTAGAGATCGAGGTTTTTGGTGTTGGTGATCAGGCGGTCGTAGGAGATGACCGGGATGTTGTTTGCCGCAGCCTCATCCACCACCTGGCCCATCGCTTTGCCATCGTGCGGGACGATCACCAGTACATCGACGCCGCGGCTGATGAGGCTCTGGATATCCTGTGTCTGCTTCGAGTCGTTGCTATTGGCGGATTGGACGAAGACTTCCGCGCCATTCTTTGCGGCGGCTGCGAGGAAGAGATCCCGATCCATCTGCCAGCGGGCTTCCTTCAAGGTGTCGAGACTGAGGCCGATGCGGATCTTTCTGGCGCCGGTTTTGGCGGAGGGGGAGGCTTCGTTGCCGGTGTGGCGGAGATTCAAGCCGATGGCCAGGCTGAGCAGGAGCGAGGCGACCATGAGGATGATGCGTAATTTCATAAAGGGAGGATTTTACAGAGAAAGTGCATAAAAGTGCATTTTCTAAAAGAGATGTTTAACAAGTTATTTCATGAGAAGGAAAGCATTGTTTCATGCCACGCGAAATTTTTGAGAGGGTTGCGCGGAGGGAAGGGACGCGCTTAAGTGTTCTGCCGGTGTATTTCGAGGAAAGGTGAATTTATGCGTTTTATCCAAATTTTTGCTGCCATTCTGGCGCTGGTCGCGGTTTGTCACGCGGATGATGCCGTGGTGCCGGATATCGTGGCGAGGGGGTTTGATACCTACCAGAAATTCGGGCTGTTGCCCGCAGTGGATGCGTGGCTGAAGGGCTCGCCGTTTGCGGCTGGCGACAAGGATTTGGTGACGGAAAAAATCAAACGCGTGGAATCCAGCTATGGAGCCGTGGCCGGATATGAACTGCTCCGGATCGTGAAGCTGACCCCGTCCACACAACGGGTTTACCTGGCGGTGAAGTACGAAAAGGGAGTGGCGTGGATGTTCTTTGATTGTTACCGGCCCACGACGGAGTGGATCGTTGCCAGTTTTGACTTCAGCACCAAAGCGGATGAAATCGTTCCTACGAGCATCCTTGGGGGGCATTGAATTATTCATAACCGGGCGTTCGTGCTTTTTTGAAATCATGGCAGGAGCATGAAAGCGGCAGCCATGATTGCGGTGGGCAGCAGGGCGGCCAGGAAAAGTTTGAGCGGGGAGATGCCTTCGTCGCCGAATGCCGATTGAAGGATGGACTGGCCGGCGGGGTTGGGGGCATTTGCGATCACGGTGAGACCGCCGCCCGCCACGGCGCCGACGACCACGGCGTATTTCAAGGCATCGGAGAGGTTGGGCACGAGCGAGGCGAGGAACGTGATGGCGGCGTTGTCGTTGACCGAGGTCAGGGCCATGGAGCCGAGCATGAGAGGCCATTTTGGCAGGCTGCCGAGCACCGGGGCAATCCACCATTGCTGGCAACCGCCGTGGACTACGAGCGACGCGAGGAAAAAGCCGACCAGCATCGGGCTGCGCAGTGAAATCTCCTGCTGGTGGCGGCCGGTGGCCTGCACGTAGGCGAGGAAGAAGAGGAAACCGAGCACGACCAGCGCGGGATAATGCGCCACGAGCACCGTCCATGCGATGAATGCAAGGTGCGTGAGCGTGACCTGGATGGGGATGGCCCTTTCGGCTGCGCCGCCGGATTCCTTGAGCGGAACGAGAGCCGCCATTTCACCACGGAACTTGAGGAAGCAGAGGGTATTTGCCACGAGGATGCCGATGACCGCCTTCCAGCCAAAGTGCTCAAGCATGAAAGCGAACCCCCAATTCCATGTATGCGCGACCATGACCACCGGGGGCGCGGCGAAATGGGTGAGCGTGCCGCCCACCGAGATATTCACGAAAAGAAGGCCGAGCGTGGCGTATCGCAGGGTGAGGCCGGGCTTGAGCGCGTAAAAACGGCGGAGGAGGAGCAGGGCGCAAATCGTGATCGCGGCGGGCTCGGTGATCAGGGAGCCGAGCAGGGGGCCCACGGTGAGAATGGAAAACCACCATGCAGAAGGGCTGCTGCCGCCGAGTGAGGCGAATTTCGCAAGGCATCGCTCCGCAAGGTGCAGGATGGGGCGCGTCGAGGCGATGGCCATGATGACCACGACGAAAACAGGCTCCGCGAAACTGACGCCGGAGATGTAGTGGACCATCGCCGACCAGCCGTGTGCCAGAACTATGGCGATGGCCAGCGGGATGAGCCAGATGCCGAAAACGGCCTCCACTTCACCAAAGAAATGAAAGACGTGCGCACGGAATTCCAGCCTGTCCAGCGTTGCGGAGGCGCTGGCGGAGGATTTGTCATAATCGAGCGCGAGGGCCTCGAACTGATGCTGGTAGCGGTGGGCGACGGCCATGAACCGCGATGCCAGGAAGGTGTGGATGATGGCGCAGAGAAAGATGAGCGAGGCGACTATATTGAAGGGTTCGCTTTTGATGCGGTGGATTAATTTGCTCCCGATGCCGGGCATGTCGTCATCGGCATAGCTGCTGACCGGTCTTGGAAAATGCGTGACCGTGGTGCCTGCGGGAGACTCGATGGAAGCTGCGGATGCGCGAGAGGTGTCGCCCAAAATCAGCATGAGGCCGAGGATGAGGTATTGGAAAAAACGTCCGTATTGCCTGGTGAATTTCAGCATAAAAGTTTCCGGTTTTACTCTGGCGCGCCTTGACTGGGCTTGACCAGGTTGGACACTTTTTTTGGGGAAAAGGGAAGGTTTACCGCTAAGGGCGCGAAGGACGCAAAGGTGGGGAAAATCATTTAGCAGGTAGGATTATTTGAGTTTCAATATTTTTTGACTGGTCAAATTGTCTCGAAGACTCGGCTTAGCATTTAGGAAGTAATCAGTAATCAGTTTTGAAAATGAAGTTGGATTACCTTGGATTAGCTGGGTTTTACTTTGGAATTTAAAGAGCCAGCTTGTCTCGCTGCGCTCGGCTTTGTTGGATTTACTCTGATTGGAAAACTTGGATTGAAGTTGGATCAGGGAGAGATTTGTCCACATATTTTAAGGCTTTGCTTGGCTTCGCCTCGCCGAGATGGGTTTGAATTTGGGTTTTTCGGCATGAAATTGGGTTTGAATTGGCTTTAAATGGGTTTGTTTTGGCTTTGTTTTTTGGGCTCCAACAGAGTAAAAATTGGCTTTGTTTGGCAAAAAGTGTGTTTTTGAGAGCGGATTTCACCTCCAAGGCACCGAGACGCAAAGGCTGAGAATATGAGAGCTGCGGCTCTGGAACAGAGCCTGTGCTTTTGTTCATTGAGTGATAGTCGCAAAATTATTCGGTGAAAGCAATATAAATTTTAGGTATTTTTAATTTTTGTGAAATTTCGATGATTGGCGATTTTCTCTTCTGATTGCTTGTTGCCAGGTTGTGGTGTATTGGTGGATTCGGTTCAATCAGGAGGCTTTATGGCAAATCACCACTCTCAAGACGAAGTCCCCTTTTTTCGAGCGCACCAGCAAGCGTCGTAAAGGGTTCCCATCCGAAACGCAGGTCAAACGCGGCGTGCGGATCGTTCACGGAAACAAGGAACTGATGGAAAAGCTCGGGCGCAATGATCCGTGCCCGTGCGGGTCCACGCGCAGATTCAAAAACTGCTGTATGAAATCCGGCTGCTTTTGACGGGGTGGAACGCGATTACTTTTTTCAGGGAGTGATGGCGGCCATCCGCTACGGACATTCTTCTTTTGTCCGGAAGGGTTTCTGGTATTCAACGGCCATGAAGATCGTGGCTGTGCTGGGGGTGATTTGTCTCGTGGCGGTGGCGGGATGCACCGACAGGAAAACGATCTGGGCAAAACCGTACTATGGGAAAAAAGCGCCTGACCTGGTTGTCGAAAAATGGCTGACGCCGGAGCCGGACAGGGCCGGTAAATTTGTGCTGATCGATTTCTGGGCGACGTGGTGCCCGCCGTGCCGCAAGGAGATCGTGGAATTGAATGCGTTTCAGAAGAAATTTGGCGACCGGCTGGTGGTGATCGGGATATCCGACGAGAGCGAAGAGGCTGTGCGGAAAATGGATGTCCCGGAGATTGACTATGCGGTGGCCATCGATCCCCAGTCGCGGCTGAAAGACGAAATAGGTGTAAAAGGAATCCCGCATACCATGATCCTCGATCCGCAGGGAATCGTGCGCTGGGAAGGGGATCCGCAGCTCAGCGGACATGAATTGAACGAAAAGATCGTGCAGGCGATTCTGGATGGGAAGGAAATCCCCAAAGAGGAGGCGACGGGGCCGACTGAGCCGTAGCGATGAACAGGAAAGATATTAATGTTACAAAATTCGATCAAAGCTGTCCGTGGTTTGGGACTTATTTTAGCCGTCGCCTATCTGGTTTTTGCTGCATGGGGCATTCATTCCATCATCAGTCAGACTACGGATTATCTGCCCTCGTCCTGGTCTGTCAGTCCCGGGCGTGTGGCGTTTCAAATGTTCTGGCCGGTGGTTGCGATGGGAGTTTTATTGCTTTTGCCCTGGCGTCACATCCGGTCTGAGTGGATCTGGTGGCCGGTATTCGCCCTTCTTGCTTTTGTCATCAGTGTTCACATCGGCAGCTTGTATATTTCTTCAAGACCGGGGCTTGGGTATTTTCTGCTGCCCTCCGAAAATATGTGGCTCAAGGTGATTTATACTGCGGCGATTATTTTTCAGCCTATCGTTATTATTCTCATGCGTGTCTGTGCAATTCGTGATGAGAGGCTGCGCTCCGGCATGGTTGGAAAATGATTTTCGGTAATTCGATGATGGCTATCCGGGATTGCCTGCATTAGCTTGCGGCATGCAAAAACGAATGAAGAGCGCGCATCCCCGGACTCCGGGCGGAAGACAAGCTGCCCCGGATGGCGCGAAAAGCACGCCGAGCTGGATGCCGACGAAGTTCATGCCTGTGAAGCAATTCAAGGCGCCGGTGGCGAAGACTGAGAAGGACGAGCCGGAGAAGAAGTAGGCGGTGTATTCTCACGCGTGGTGAGGACGGCCCACAGGGCCGTGGCTACAACGTTCTGTTTTTTTGATACGCCGTTTTTAAGCGCGGAGTTCTGCCAGATAGATGCGGTGGGCGGCGCGTTTGGCGCGGTCGTGCGGCTTGGCTTCGAATGGGGTGACGATGAAGCCCTCCTGCACGAGACGCGCGGAAAAAGGGTCATCCTGATCGGCGGACCAGATGGCGGCGCGGCCACGGGGCCGGAGAGCCCGGGCGATGGATGCGATGCCGTGCCGATTGTACAGGCGACTATTTCCTGAGGCGACCATTGCGACTGGGCCGTTGTCCACATCGAGGAGGATCGCGTCGTAGCGGTCGAGCGGGGTGTCGGAGTGTTTGATCACCTTGAAGACATCGGCGACGAGGACTGTGACGCGGGGATCTTCCAGGGCGGCTTTGCTTTCGGGGCCGAGGAGTTCGCGGTTCCATGTGACGACTTCGGGGATGTACTCGGCGACATGCACGATGGCTGCGGGGTTGGCGAGTTCCAGAACGCGGCGGAGGGTGTAACCGAGGCCGAGGCCGCCGATGAGGATTCGTGGGCGTGCGATGGGCGGGTGGAATTTGCAGGCGATCTCGGCGAGGCGGGTTTCCGATCGCGTGGCGGCGCTGCTCATGAGTTGCCGGCCGTTGAGCTTCAGGAGGATGTCCCCATCGTGCTCGTGGAGAGTGAGGCGGGAGCCGCCGGGGGTGGATGTTTCCGCGAGTGTGAGGAGAGGTTTCAAGATTTTTTTTGGACAGGATTTACAGGATGGGAGAAGGCTGCTGCGTCGCTTAATCCAATTCTAAAAAACGCCCGGCTGCATGATTGCTGCAATGAAATGCAACATGCGACGGTTACAAGCGGGGGACGGTGGTGAGCCAGATTTCCTTGACCTCGGCCTGGGTGAGGAGGGTGGCGCCTTTGATCAAACGGCAGAATTCTTTTTTGCTGACGTGGTGATGTTCGCCATCGCCAGCGAGGAGATTGGTGATCGCCTTGTATTGCACCTCCAACCGCTCGAGCTGGACGATGCGGATATATTCGTCGCCCTTTTTGTAAACCTGGTTCTGCTGCAACTTGATCATCGTGGAAGGGTACGCTGACCGGGGCGGGGTGGCAAACGCTTTCAATGCATGACGTTGTCCGGTGGAGGAGGAGGGTCGATGGGAGGGTTTGAGGCGTTGATGGAGGCGACGGTGGTGGGATCGCCGCCGAAGGAGACGGTGACTTTCATGCCGGCTTTCAGGTCATTGGTGGTGACCGTGCGGCCCATGAAGGAGATCGTGGTGTATTTGTCGATCTTGTAGGTCTTGGAGCCGTTGGCCGTAGTGACGGTGATGGAGTCGGCGCTGATGGCACCGATGACGGTGTGATGCGGGGGGAATGGGGTGGGCACGACCTTGATGCCGGCGTGGAGCGTCGCAGTGAGCAAGAAGGCTGCAATTGCAGTGATGAAGGTGAGGCTATTCCGATGCATTAGGATAGACCGTGCATGAATGTGCATGATTTTGCGAGGCTGAATTTCGTGAGTCAAAACAAAGAGGATTAACCACGAAGGGCGCAAAGGGCGCGAAGATGAAGAAGGGAGGCGCATTTAATGAGTCGATGCATTTTCAACTTTGATTCGGTAATAGAGGGCATAAAAGGCGGATTTGGAAAAATGCCAATCGTTTAGGAAATCGAATGAAGCATATTGATGAATGGCGATGATCGCCCAAAAAGCAGCCTGGTAGCGTCGCTTGGAAATTTTGTGTCGCAGGACGCGCTGAGCCAGAAATGCTGCGGGCCAGCCACCAAGGAACTCTGCCAGGTGGAGCGTGGATTCCGGCGTCCGCCATCCTCCACATTCCGCCTGTTTTTTATCATGGTGATAAAACAGGAATGTAGTACAGGAGACCAGGGCAATGTATGCAGTTAACAACCTCCAGCCTATGAGCGCGCTGATTTTGAAGCGATGCAATCGCGGGCAAAATCAACAGCAGACAAAATACAAGCAGCGTGAGCCGGCTGAAAGTTGCACGGTTTTGTTTCAATGCCGGATCACGTAACCGGCTGCGGTTGCGTTGAATTTTTGGATCTGGGCGGATTGCCATGCAGGGTTGTGGTTGATCTCTTTTTGCCAGGAGTTCGGCGACTTAGCCCGTATCGCCATCGGCGCGCAACTCTTGACTTGTAGTGCTGGTATCCAGAGAGAGTGCGTAGCGCATACTTTTTAGGTTCAAAGTTCCTTGCTCGAAGTTCAAGTTTTTTAGACTTCGGACGCGTCGCGGTAATAAATCCCCCGCTTGCAGAAATAGTGTGTTACTTTTGCTGAGTGATTTGTTTTCGCCATGGAACCGGGGCCGATCATCGGGCCGGAAATCGCCATGCGAGACACGCAGAAAGAGGGTGAAGGACGATTCCATGAGGCACTGGGAAACCTGTTGCAGAAATATTAAAAAATAATGGAAAAAAATGATCTTCATCGCATCGCATTTGTAGGGGATTACATCCCGCGCCAGTGCGGCATCGCGACTTTCACCGCGGATTTATGCGAGGCGATTGCCTCGGTAATCCCCAATGAGCAATGTTTTGTAGGCGCCGTAAACGACCGGCCGGGAGGCTATGCCTATTCCCCGCGGGTGCGGTTTGAGATCGAGCAGGAGGAGATCGATTCCTACCGGCGCGCGGCGGATTTTTTGAATATCAATAATGTCGAGGTGGCGTGCGTGCAGCACGAGTTTGGCATCTATGGCGGAAAAGCGGGCAACCATTTGCTAACGCTGTTGCGCGACCTGAACATGCCGATCGTCACGACGCTGCACACGGTGCTGAAAGATCCGAACGAATCGCAACGGCGGGTGATGGAGCAACTGATGCAGCTTTCCGACCGGGTGGTGGTGATGGCGGAGCGCGGGCACGATTTTTTGCGCGAAATTTACAATGTGCCGGAGCGCAAGATTGATGTCATCCCGCACGGCATACCGGACATTCCTTTCATCGACCCGAATTTCTACAAGGACCAGTTCGGCGTGGAGGGGAAGAAGGTGTTGCTGACGTTTGGACTGATGGGACGGAGCAAGGGGCTCGAGCATGTGATCGAGGCGCTGCCCGCGATTTTGGAAAAGCATCCGGATGTCGTTTATATTGTCCTCGGAGCGACGCATCCCGCGCTGATCCAGCACGAGGGGGAGTCGTATCGCATAGGCCTCGAGCGCCTGGCGGAAGCGAAGGGCGTGAAGCGCAATGTGATTTTTTACAACCGGTTTGTGACGATCGATGAGTTGAAGGAATTCATCGGCGCGGCGGATATTTATCTCACGCCTTACCTGAATGAAGCGCAGATCACCTCCGGCACGCTTGCCTATACATTCGGAGCGGGCAAGGCGGTGATCTCGACCCCTTACTGGTATGCGCAGGAGTTGCTTGCGGATGACCGGGGAATCCTTGTGCCTTTTTCCAATTCCGGAGCGATCGCCGAGGCTGTGATGCGGTTGCTGGACAATCCTGCGCAATGCAACACGATGCGAAAAAATGCCTACCTGCTGGGGCGAGAGATGATCTGGCCGGAGGTTGCGAAGCGCTACGTGGAGAGTTTCATGAAAGCGCGCGCGGGCCGCACATTCCTGCCGCGCAAGGCATTTGCCAAGCAGACGCTGGAGAACCGGCCCTACCAATTGCCGCCGTTCAAGCTGGACCACTTGTGGAGCCTGAGCGATTCCACAGGCATCCTGCAGCATGCGATATTCAACGTGCCGAATTACCAGGAGGGATACTGCACCGATGATAACGCGCGCGCATTCATCCTCACGGTACTGCTGGAGGAACTGGGCGGCAAACTGGCGGAGAAGATCGATCCGCTCGCGACGAGCAGCCTGGCGTTTCTCTGGGCGGCGTTTAACGCGGAGACGGGGCGGTTCCGTAATTTCATGAGCTACAGCCGTGAGTGGCTGGAGGAAAAAGGCTCGGAAGATAGCCATAGCCGGGCGCTTTGGGCGTTGGGCACCGCGATCGGACGTTCGCAAAATCAAAATTACCGCAACCTGTGCGGGCTGCTTTTTGAAAAGGCGCTGCCAGCGGTGCTGGAATTCACATCGCCGCGCGCGTGGGCGTTTGTGCTCATCGCGATCCACGAATATCTGCGGGCATTTGCGGGCGATCGCATGGTGAATACCACCCGGGAAATGCTCGCGGGCAAGCTGGTGGCGCACTACAAGCACAATGCCACGCCAGACTGGCAGTGGTTCGAGCCTGTGGCGACTTACGACAATGCGAAGCTGTCGCATGCGCTGATCTTGACGGGGTATTGGACGTCGCAGCCCGAGATTTTGAAAATCGGACTGACTTCATTGAAGTGGCTCGTGAAAATCCAAACATCGGAAGGGGGATGCCATAGTCCGATCGGTTCGAACGGGTTTTACAAAAAAGGGGGAAAGAAGGCGCGCTATGACCAGCAGCCCGTGGAGGCGCAATCGATGCTGTCGGCGTGCCTGGAGGCGTTCCGGATCACGAACGACGCCTTCTGGTCCCGCGAGGCGCAGCGCGCGTTTGAGTGGTTCCTGGGATACAACGACCTGGGGCTGCCGCTTTATGATTCCACGACGGGGGGATGCAGAGATGCCTTGCACTCGGATCGCGTGAACCAGAACCAAGGTGCGGAATCGAGCCTGGCGTTTTATCTTTCCCTGGCGGAATTAAATCTCGCCCAGAGCATCATCCCTGTAATCGGAACCCAAACCGCAGCATAGCCATTCCCATGAATCCAAATGTGACTCTCACAAGACGTGTGGACAAGATCGTGCAGGACAGCGCCCGGGTGCTGTTGCGCCCTTTCATGTCGGGCGATCCGCAACGCATCACCAATATCATCGGACGCGCGCTGTCCCTCACCGAGGAGGAGACCGAGGCGGAATACGCGATCATCAAGCGCGATTTTTGTTTGCGGCACGTCGATCTGGAGAGCGTGTTGATGCGGCATTTTGCGAAGGTGAAGCCGCATATTTTTACAGGGAAGCTGCTTTCCAAGGTGCGGCAGCTTTTTATCGGGGCGCTTTTCACCGGGGAGTACTCGCTGGAATCGGCGGCGCTGTTTAATCCCTCTATCGTGCCTGATCCCGACCAGAGTGGGCTGCCGGAGGGGGCGCTGCGTTTCATCCTGAGCCTGCGGGCGGTGGGCGAGGGGCATATTTCATCCATCACGTTCCGCTCGGGGGTGATCGATGCCGGAGGGTTGGTAACGGTGGATAAGCCGTCGCGGCATGTGGTGGCGCCGGATACGGTGCCGAATCCGACGTATGACAAGAATTCCTTCATGTTCAAGCTGCATGAGATGGGGTTCGACAATGTGCATATCGACACGATCCTGGAGCAATTGGGCGATACGTTCAGCCTCGCGGATCTGGATAAAAGCGTGCTCCAGATAAACCGCCGGATGCGGCGCAAGACGCACGAGGAGATCCGCACGCTGGAATGTGTGCGGTGGCTGGCGGAATCGAACTACGAGGTGAGCTTTTCACCGAAGATCAGCCTCAGCGAACGCATCATATTCCCGATGTCTGCCAACGAGAGCAACGGCATCGAGGATGCGCGGTTTGTGCGCTTTGTGGATGACGATGGGAAGGTGACTTATTATGCCACCTACACGGCTTACAACGGGCACGTGATACTGCCGCAGCTGATTGAGACGGAGGACTTTTTGCATTTCAAGGTGCGGACGCTCAACGGACGCGCCGTGCAGAATAAAGGGATGGCTTTGTTCCCGCGCAGGATCAACGGACATTGTGCGATGATTTCCCGGCAGGATGACGAGAATCTTTTCATCATGTTCTCGGATAATCCCCACTTTTGGAACGATCCCGTCACTCTTTTGCGCCCCACTCAGCCGTGGGAGTTTGTGAAGATCGGCAATTGCGGGTCGCCCATCGAAACCGAGGCGGGCTGGCTTGTGATCACGCACGGGGTGGGGGCGATGCGGCGCTATTGCATAGGGGCGATCCTGCTCGATCTGGAAGATCCCACGCAGATCATCGGCCATCTCAAGGACCCGCTCATCAGCCCCGTGGAAGCGGAGCGGGAGGGGTATGTGCCCAACGTGGTTTACACATGCGGCGCCATGGTGAACCGGGGCGAATTGGTGATCCCGTATGCGATCTCGGACTCCATGTCGTGCATCGCCACGGTGCCGGTGAAGGATTTGATCGGCGCATTGCAGATGCACTGATTTTTTTTCGGGAATTGCGGCGGCGTTGCCCCTGGGCGTAGGATTTGCGGATTAATTCTGAAAACAAGAATACCCGCATGAAAGAAAAAATACGCTGTTCCTGGTGCCTGAGTGACGAAGCATACATCCACTACCACGACGAGGAGTGGGGCGTGCCGGTGCATGATGACCGGACGCTCTTTGAAATGCTGATCCTCGAAGGGGCGCAGGCCGGGCTGAGCTGGCTCACGGTGCTGAAGCGGCGCGAGGGGTATCGCAAGGCGTTTGACCATTTCGACGCGAAGAAAATCGCGCGCTACGACGAGAAAAAGCAAAAAGCATTGATGGCCGACCCCGGGATCATTCGCAACCGGCTGAAGGTGGCTGCCGCGATTGAAAATGCAAAGGCGTTCCTCGTGGCGCAAAAGGAATTCGGGAGCTTCGACAAGTTCATCTGGCAGTTTGTGGGAGGGAAACCGCTGGTCGCGGAGCGAAAGAAAGTGGGAGGGGAACCGGTGGCGAGCACTGAGATATCGGACGCGATGAGCAAGGAACTGAAGAAGCGGGGATTCAAATTCGTCGGCACCACGATTTGCTACGCATACATGCAGGCGGTGGGGATGGTAAACGACCATGTGCCGGGATGTTTCCGTGCGCCGAAGGGCCCGAAACAGGGCGTATAGTTGTTTTACAATGTTTATTTCATGAAGATAATCACGATACACACGGACGGGGGCTGCGAGGGAAATCCGGGCCCGGGAGGATGGGCAGCAGTCCTGAGCTACGACGGGCGCACCAAGGAGATCAGGGGGGGAGAACCTGCCACAACAAACAATCGCATGGAGCTGCAGGCGGCCATTTCCGCCCTGGAGGCGCTCAAGGAACGGTGTGAAATCGAGCTTTTCACGGACTCGCAATACCTGCGCAACGGAATCACGAAATGGGTGGCGGGCTGGAAGGCAAAAGGGTGGATTTCCTCCCAGAAGAAGGCCGTAAAAAACGAGGATCTCTGGAGGAGCCTCGACGGGCTGGCCGCTAAGCACACGATCAAGTGGCTGTGGGTGCGCGGGCATGCGGGACACCCGGGGAATGAGCGTTGTGACGAGATCGCCCAGGGGGAGATTGCGAAGATTAAAAAGCAATTTTCCCGGGCACAGCTCGAGGAGATGGTGGTGGAATTTAATCTGAAGCGCGATCCTGAGAGGGAAACGCGGGATTTTTTCGCAAAAACAGCGGAATAAATGAGATGCGCCAAAACTTTTTCAAAAAAATAATGGTCCTGGAAGCCAGTGTTTATGCGGGTTCCCGGGCATACGTAAAATTTTTTGAAAAAAGTTATTGCGGTATGGCTCATGTTTGCTACTTTCCACGTCCCAGCGCGAAAAGCGGTGGGGAGCCGGGCGAAAAAGCCGGATCGGTAAACGAAAAATAAATTAAAAAAATCGTTGACTGGTTCAGAAAATACGCTAGGTTCACTTCCCCGCAAGAAACGGGGCTTCGAGAAATCGAAGATGTTCTTAAAACTTCCGGGACTTCAAACTCAGTTTTGTCCCGACTGCGAAACAGACACTGCTGTATTGGGTGTTCGCTTTGATGGTCGGTGCGAGATTGAGTTTTTTTATCGCCTGGAAGTTTGAAGGAACAATTGATCTTTGAAAGTTAGATTCTGGAATTTCGAATGGTTGAAATTCAGAACGGTTGATGTGTCCCGAAGTAATCGGGGCACGACGAAAGCAAAAATTGAATTGTGCGTTATACGTCAAATCTTTGATTTCAAATTATTTAAGATCGGACAAACTCTGTGTGGCGGTTTCACCGCCTAACCACACAGACAAGAATGGTCAGATTTTGTTGGTGCTATAGCGGCATCAACGCAAACTTTTCACGGAGAGTTTGATTCTGGCTCAGAACGAACGCTGGCGGCGTGGATAAGACATGCAAGTCGAACGGGATAACTTTGGTAGCAATATTAAAGTTGTCCAGTGGCGCAAGGGTGCGTAACACGTGGGCAATCTGCCGAGAAGTGGGGGATAGCTCGCCGAAAGGCGAATTAATACCGCATGTGGATAGTGAAGGATTCTTCATGACTCCAAAGCCGGGGCAACCTGGCGCTTCTTGATGAGCCCGCGGCCTATCAGCTAGTTGGTAAGGTAACGGCTTACCAAGGCTATGACGGGTAGCTGGTCTGAGAGGACGACCAGCCACACTGGAACTGAGACACGGTCCAGACACCTACGGGTGGCAGCAGTCGAGAATTTTTCTCAATGGGGGAAACCCTGAAGGAGCGACGCCGCGTGAAGGATGAAGGTCTTCGGATTGTAAACTTCTGTCATTAGAGAACAATTGTCATCGAGTAACTACCGGTGGCTTGATAGTATCTGAAGAGGAAGAGACGGCTAACTCTGTGCCAGCAGCCGCGGTAATACAGAGGTCTCAAGCGTTGTTCGGATTCATTGGGCGTAAAGGGTGCGTAGGTGGCGAGGTAAGTTGGATGTGAAATCCCGGGGCTCAACCCCGGAACTGCATTCAATACTGCTTTGCTAGAGTACTGGAGAGGAGATTGGAATTTACGGTGTAGCAGTGAAATGCGTAGATATCGTAAGGAAGACCAGTGGCGAAGGCGGATCTCTGGACAGTTACTGACACTGAGGCACGAAGGCCAGGGGAGCAAACGGGATTAGATACCCCGGTAGTCCTGGCAGTAAACGGTGCACGTTTGGTGTGAGCGGATTCGACCCCGCTTGTGCCGGAGCTAACGCGTTAAACGTGCCGCCTGGGGAGTACGGTCGCAAGATTAAAACTCAAAGAAATTGACGGGGGCCCGCACAAGCGGTGGAGTATGTGGCTTAATTCGATGCAACGCGAAGAACCTTACCTAGCCTTGACATGCATTTCTAAGTTGGTGAAAGCCAGCGAGTGTAGCAATACACAACTTGCACAGGTGCTGCATGGCTGTCGTCAGCTCGTGTCGTGAGATGTTGGGTTAAGTCCCGCAACGAGCGCAACCCCTGTGAACTGTTGCCACCGGCCCGTGAGGGCCGAGCACTCTGTTCAGACTGCCCTGTGAAACGGGGAGGAAGGTGGGGATGACGTCAAGTCAGGATGGCCCTTACGGCTAGGGCTGCACACGTACTACAATGCTCAGTACAGAATGAACCGATACCGCGAGGTGGAGGAAATCCATAAAACTGAGCCCAATTCGGATTGGAGGCTGCAACTCGCCTCCATGAAGCCGGAATCGCTAGTAATGGCGTATCAGCTACGACGCCGTGAATACGTTCCCGGGCCTTGTACACACCGCCCGTCACATCATGGAAGTTACTTGTACCCGAAGTAGGTGCGCTAACCGCAAGGAGGCAGCCTCCTAAGGTATGAGTGGTAACTGGGATGAAGTCGTAACAAGGTAGCCGTAGGGGAACCTGCGGCTGGATCACCTCCTTTCTAAGGAGTAGTGCCAACCCTTTCACGAGGGATGGCGCAGGTCGACGGCTAAACCTGGTTCTTCGGAACCGGACATGCCGTTAAGCCCTTTGTAACGAAAGAAGCAAAGGCTCAAAGTATTTGAAACGGTAACGCACAATTCAGTTTTTGCTTCAACGCCGACACACCGGCGGGGTAAACTTTCGAACCTGCATGGGGGCATAGCTCAGTTGGTAGAGCGGTAGCTTTGCAAGCTATAGGTCTGGGGTTCGAATCCCCATGCC
Source organism: Chthoniobacteraceae bacterium (assembly GCA_049692655.1). Lineage (GTDB taxonomy): Bacteria > Verrucomicrobiota > Verrucomicrobiia > Chthoniobacterales > Chthoniobacteraceae > DASZPK01. Next base: position 42,931 of record JBAVPB010000034.1, read on the forward strand.
TCCACCAAAGGGCAGAGCCGCTGCCAATGCGGGCGCGAAGCGCGAACCGGGCCTGTAGCTCAGTTGGTTAGAGCATGCGCTTGATAAGCGCAGGGTCACTGGTTCGAGCCCAGTCAGGCCCACCATAAAAGTTGCGGCGTTGGGAAACAATAGCAAAAACAACCGTTTTGAATTTGGAAAGAAGAAGGAATTCTGAAATCTAAATTTCTAGCTGGCCACAGGCCACGCTGGTTCTTTGACATCTACATACAGGGTAGTAAATACAATTTTTAAGAGCTGAGTCTGAAAAGAAAACGGCCTGGTGAAAGCCAGGCACGAGAGTTTCAGTTATCATAAATTTCCGGAGAAATCCGGATCAGATTGATCAAGCTACAAAGAGCACATAATGGATGCCTTGGTGCCAACAGGCGATGAAGGACGTGATAAGCTGCGATAAGCGACGGATAGCGGCAAATACGCTTTGACCCGTCGATGTCCGAATGGGGTAACCTGATCGGGGTAATACCTGATCGTCTCCGTGTGAATACATAGCACGGAGCACGCAATACCCGGTGAAGTGAAACATCTCAGTAACCGGAGGAAAAGAAAGAGAATCGATTCCGTAAGTAGTGGCGAGCGAAAGCGGAACAGCCCAAACCCATAGCTTGCTATGGGGGTTGTAGGAGCCCGTTATGGCAGTGCAGACGTTAGATGAAGCGAATGGAAAATCGCTCCACAGAGGGTGAGAGGCCCGTAATCGAAAACGCGAGCACGCCTAGGGAATTCCTGAGTAACACGATGCACGTGAAACTTCGTGTGAATCCACGGCGACCACGCCGTAAGGCTAAATACTAGTTGGCGACCGATAGTGAACAAGTACCGCGAGGGAAAGGTGAAAAGTACCCCTATGAGGGGAGTGAAATAGTACCTGAAATTATGTGCTTACAAGGTGTCAAAGCCCCGCAAGGGGTGATGGCGTGCCTTTTGCTTAATGAGTCTGCGAGTTATTGTCAGTGGCAAGCCTAAGTTCTTCTGGAATGGAGGCGAAGCGAAAGCGAGTCCGAAATGGGCGATTTAGTTGCTGGCAGTAGACCCGAAGCCGAGGTGATCTACCCATGGCCAGGTTGAAGGTTACTTAATCGTAACTGGAGGACCGAACAGGTGAACATTGAAAAGTTTTCTGATGAGCTGTGGGTAGGAGCGAAAGACTAATCAAACCCGGTGATAGCTGGTTCTCCCCGAAATAGCTTGAGGGCTAGCCTCGTGTGCTGACCTGCGGAGGTAGAGCACTGGATGAACTAGAGCCCATACCAGGGTATCGAATTCAATCAAACTCCGAATGCCGCAGGGTGTAACACGGGAGTCAGTGCGTGAGGGATAAGCTTCACGCGCGAGAGGCAAACATGCCAGATCAGCAGCTAAGGTGCCTAAATACCGTTTAGTGGAAAGGATGTGAAGTTACTTAGACAGTGAGGATGTTGGCTTAGAGGCAGCCATCATTTAAACAGTGCGTAATAGCTGACTCATCGAGTGATTTCGCGCCGAAAATGATTGGCGATAAGCGGTATACCGAAGCTCTGGATGGCGTCTGGATTCGTCCGGACGTCGTGGTAGGGGAGCGTTGTTAATGCGTCGAAGCAGGAGGGTAACCAACTGTGGAGTGCTAACAAGTGAGAATGCAGACATGAGTAGCGATAAGACAGGTTAAATTCCTGTCCGCCGTAAACCCAAGGTTTCCTGGGGAAGGTTCGTCCTCCCAGGGTTAGTCGGGACCTAAGCTGAGGCCGAAGGGCGTAAGCGATGGACAGCTGGTTTAATATTCCAGCACCGGCTGTGGTTAAGTGTGGAGATACGTGTGTGAGGAGGGTAGCTGCCGATTGAAAGTGGCAGTTGCGCAAGCAGATGCTGAGGCTTCGGCCAAGGTGAATTATCTGAATCATGCACCGAGAAAAGTTTCCACATGTTCCCACGGTCGCCCGTACCGTAAACCGACACAGGTGGGTGAGTAGAGTATACTAAGGCGCGTGAGTGAAACCTCGTTAAGGAACTCGGCAATCTAGCCCCGTAACTTCGGAAGAAGGGGTGCCATCGCAAGATGGTCGCAGTGAAATGGGTCAACCGACTGTTTAACAAAAACACAGCACTCTGCCAAGTCGCAAGACGATGTATAGGGTGTGACACGTGACCAATGCGGAAAGATTACGGTAAGTGGTTAGCCGCAAGGCGAAGCTACGAGCCCAAGTCCCCGTGAATGTCGGCCGTAACTATAACGGTCCTAAGGTAGCGAAATTCCTTGTCGGGTAAGTTCCGACCTGCACGAATCTTGTAACGACTGAACGACTGTCTCGGAGAGGATCTCGGCGAAACTGTAACGGCGGTGAAGATGCCGCCTGCCCGCAGTAGGACGGAAAGACCCTATGCACCTTTACTGTAAGCTCGTATTGTGTTCTGGTTATTTATGCTTAGCGTAGGTGGGAGACTTTGAAGGCGCAGCTTCGGTTGTGCTGGAGTCGCAATGTGAAACACCACTCTTAGATAATTAGGATTCTAACCCTGATACCTGTTAACCAGGCGGGGGACAGTGCGTGCAGGTCAGTTTGACTGGGGCGGTTTCCTCCCAAAGAGTAACGGAGGAGTGCTAAGCTTAGTTCAGCATGGTTGGCAACCATGCGTTGAGGGTATGGCTATAAACTAGGTTGACTGTAAGACCAACAAGTCGAGCAGATGCGAAAGCAGGCCCAAATGATCCGACGGTTTAATGTGGAATTGCCGTCGCTCATCGGACAAAAGGTACGCTAGGGATAACAGGCTGATCGGATCCAAGAGTTCATATCGACGATCCGGTTTGGCACCTCGATGTCGGCTCATCGCATCCTGGGGCTGGAGAAGGTCCCAAGGGTCCGGCTGTTCGCCGGTTAAAGCGGTACGCGAGCTGGGTTCAGAACGTCGTGAGACAGTTCGGTCCTTATCCACTGTGGGCGCAGGAAACTTGAGGGGTTCTAACCTTAGTACGAGAGGACCGGGTTAGACGCACTTCTGGTGTGGCAATTGTTCCGTCAGGGGCATCGCTGCGTAGCCATGTGCGGAAGAGATAAGCGCTGAAAGCATCTAAGTGCCAAGCTCATCCCAAGATAATGTTTCCCGGACGCAAGTCCCTAAAGACCCCCGGTAGACTACCGGGTTGATAGGTTAGGCGTGCAAGCGGAGTAATCTGTTTAGCGGACTAATACTAATCGGTCGTGCGGCTTGATCGCTTTTTTCCTTACGGGAAAAAG
>JBAVPB010000035.1:0-2084 GCA_049692655.1 Chthoniobacteraceae bacterium
CCGGCGTGGCTTGTCAGGATGCGGTCGCTGCTTTTGAGCATGATCAGCGCCCCTTGAACTTGGCGGGCTTGCGCTTCTCGACGAAGGCGCGCGCGGCCTCCTGGAAGTCTTCCGTGAGATAGAGCCGCTCGGGAGCCGCCATATGCATGACCTCGCGGCTCATGCGGTCCATGTACCAGCGCCGCAGCCGCACGGTCGAGCGCACGCTGAGCGGCGGGTTCTTCACCACCTCCTCGGCAAGCGAACGGGCGGCGTCGAGATACTTGCCCTTGGGGGCCACGCGATTGATCAGGTTGGCCTTGAAGGCCTCCTCGGCGGTGAAGAAGCGGCCGGTGAGCGCTGCTTCCATGGTGAAGGCGCCGCCGCCGCGGAAATGCATGAGGCTCCAGTATTTGCTGGCGCCCAGCCCGCGCGAGGTCTCGGTGACCTGGAAGCGCGTGCCCTCCTCGGCGACGATCAGGTCGCACTCCAGGACAATGCCGACCGAGAGGCCGAGGACGTAGCCGTGCGCGGCGGCGACCACCGGCTTCCAGTTCACCGCCTTGGTGAGCAGGTCGGACGAATGGGTGCCGCGGCCCTGCGGCCCGCCCAGCCGCTTGAACTCTTCGCGACTGCGAAGCTGGCGCTGCTGGACGTCGGCACCGCTCGAGAAGGCCCGACCGTTGCCGTGCAGGATGGCTATTTCGGCTTCATCGTCCATGTCGAAACGGTGCAGTTCCTCGCCCAGCGCGCCCACCAGCTCGTCGCTGAAGGCGTTGAGCTTCTCCGGACGGTTGAGGGTCAGAGTGACGATCTTGCCGTCCCGCTCATAGGTCACGAGTGCCATCGTTTCCCCCTTTGCTGTCGCTTCGTTGGCCGCAGGATGCCATGCTCCCGGCAAAAATAGGGAGGAAACGATGACAGGCGTCCGCAGGGCGACAATCGCGTTCCTGTTGGTAGCGTTGCTCAGCGTACCCGCCGCCGCCCAGAAAAAATACGGTCCCGGCGCGTCGGACACCGAAATCAAGCTCGGGCAGACCATGCCCTACAGCGGGCCGTTGTCGGGCTTCATCACCCTGGCCAAGGCCGAGATCGCCTACTTCGACATGATCAACGCCCAGGGCGGTGTAAACGGGCGCAAGATCAGGATGATCTCGCTGGACGACGGCTTCAGCCCGCCCAAGACGGTCGAGCTGACGCGCCAGCTGGTCGAGTCCGACCAGGTGCTGGCGATTTCCGGATCGCTCGGCACCTCGACCAACGCGGCGGTCCAGAAATACCTCAATGCCAAACACGTGCCGCAGCTCTTCCTCGCCACCGGCGCCAGCCGCTGGGCCGATCCCGAGCACTTCCCCTACACGATGACGCTCACGCCGATCTACCAGGCCGAGGCGCGCATCTACGCCGCCTATGTGCTGAAGCAGGTGGCGAACCCGAGGGTCGCGGTGCTCTACCAGAACGACGATTTCGGCAAGGACTTCCTCAAGGGCTTTCGCGACCGGCTGGGCGACAAGGCCGACTCTGTCATGGTGCGCGCGGTAAGCTACGAGGTCACCGATCCCACCGTCGATTCGCAGATCATCGACCTCGCCTCGACCAAGGCCAATGTCTTCCTCAACATCTCGACGCCGAAGTTCGCCGTGCAGGCGATCCGCAAGGCGCACGAGCTCGGCTGGAAGCCGCTGCAGTTCGTCGACAATCCCTCCGCCTCGATCAACATCGTCATGCGGCCGGCCGGCATCGAGGCTTCGACGGGCGTCATGTCGGCGGCCTTCGTCAAGGACCCGACCGATCCACAGTACAAGGACGATCCCGAGTTCCTGGCCTGGGTGGCGTGGATGAAGAAGTACTATCCCGCCGGCAGCCTCGACGATCCGCAGAACGTCGTGGGCTATGTGCAGGCCCAGGCCATGGTACAGGTGCTGAAACAATGCGGCGACGAGCTCACGCGCGAGAACGTCATGAAGCAGGCCTCCAACCTCAAGGGCTTCCATCCCGCCATGCTGCTCAAGGGCCTCGACATGACGACCAGCCCGACCGACTACCAGCCGATGGAAGAGATGGCGCTGCAGCGTTTCAACGGCCAACGCTTCGAGCTGGTCGGC
>JBAVPB010000036.1:0-18659 GCA_049692655.1 Chthoniobacteraceae bacterium
GTTAACAAATAACACGCAATGAACAGTCCGCGCCAAACCCTTTTAACTCATTTAACAAGAAGCCGGCAAATTCCAAAAAACACCTTTTTTGCCGAACAAAGCCAATTTTTACTCTGTTAAGGCCGAAAAAACAAACCCAAAACAAACCCAAAACAAACCCAATTCAAAGCCATTTTGAACCCAAACAAACCCAAAATGAGTATCAAAACCCTCAGTTTTCTCTGCTCGCACCGGTGCAACCCCGCGAGGCCGTGTTTTCTCCTGTGAAATGTCTGACCCCAGTCTGGATTCCTTCCCCCCGCCATCAGGCGGAAATCAAGGTGAATCAAGCCAAAATGGACTTAAAAATAAAAATGGGTAGTGGCAAATGCCACATGCTACCGACCTATACCGGGTTATACCGGCCTAAAAACCTCTCCACCGTTAAACAGACCACCGAATTTCTGGAAAACCAGAAACTGGAACCTCGAATTAACTCGACTCTTGGAGAGGCCGAGGGGCGAGGGCGGCAAAACTCTAAAAAAATGACAAGGCGTGACAAGCCTTGTCAAGGCGCGCCAGTGTAAAAACGACGCCGTTGAAACATGACTCTTAAAAAACGCAGGATCATGGACTGGGACTCTTTATTCAACATTGGATGTTGGATGTTGAATGTTGGAAGTTCGATCCCCTTTCTTTCCGCCCTCCGCCCTCATCCCTCCGCCCTTGCTTGGAAGAGCGGCATCCGGTAATCGTCATTCCCTGCCATGCTTGCCTTCATCCTACGCCGCTTCGCCTCGATGCTGATCGTGCTCTTTTGCGTGGTGACGATCACATTCTTCCTCATGCGCCTTGCGCCCGGCGGTCCGTTTGACAAGGAGAAGAAAATCCCCAAGGCGATCGAGACGCAGCTCCTCATGCGGTTCAATCTCAATGGCTCGTTGTGGGACCAGTACCGCACCTACCTCGGCGTCAAGCCGAACGTCGCCGGGAAATACAGCGGCCTGTTTCAGGGTGATCTCCAGCTTTCCACGAAGTACCGCAACCGCACCGTGAACGAACTCCTCGCGCAGACGCTGCCGGTGACCATGACGCTCGGTGCGATCGCATTCATCATCGCGACCATCGCTGGCGTGACGCTCGGATGCTGGGCGGGAGTGCGGCATCATACGGCGGTGGATACTGCGTCGATGATGGCTGCGCTGTTTGCGATATCGATCCCGACGTTCGTCACGGGACCGCTGCTCATCCTGATTTTCTGCCTCTACCTCGGCTGGCTGCCGGTGGGCGGGTGGGGGAGCTGGCAGAGCCTGATCCTGCCATCGATCACGCTGGCGGGGCCGTATGTCGCCTACATCGCGCGCCTCATGCGCACGAGCATGCTGGAGGTGCTCGGGCAGGATTACATCCGCACAGCGCGGGCAAAGGGCCTCTCAGAGACCCGCGTGATTTACAAGCATGCAGTCAAGATCGCGATCCTGCCGGTCGTGTCATTCATTGGGCCGCTGGCGGCGAATCTTCTCACCGGCTCGATGGTCGTGGAGTTAATATTCAACATCCCGGGCGCGGGCGGCTTCTTCGTGAACTCAATCCAGAATCGCGACGGCTTCCTGCTCTGCGGGGTGGTCATTGTCTATTGCGCCCTGCTGGTCGCGTTGAATCTCGTCGTCGATATCGCCTACAGCCTGCTGGACCGGAGGATCAAGCTGTATGAGTGACGCCAAGCAACGCCTCCTCGGCAACCGCGTCGCGACCGTCTCCATGGCCGTCATCGCCATCGTCGTCGTGGTGGCAATCATCGGCCCGCTCGTCCTCCCTGCCTCGTATCAAAGCCTCACGCGCAATCAATTCGCCCCGCCGACGCTCCACCACCCCTTCGGCACGGACCTGAACGGCCGCGACCTGCTCTACCGGGTGATGGAAGGCGCGCGCATCTCGCTGCTGGTGGGGATCTCCGGCGCGCTCATCAGCTTTTTTGTCGGCACGACCTACGGCCTCATCGCGGGCTACGCGGGCGGGAAATGGGATTCGCTCATGATGCGCGCGGTGGAGATTCTCTACTCCATCCCGCGGCTCATTATCATCCTCATCGCCATCAATGCCTTCGACGTCCACCTGAAAAACTGGCTGTCGAGCGGCTCCCTGGCATGGCTCACCGGTTACTCGCGCATCGTGATCCTTGTGCTCTCGCTCGGCCTCATCGAATGGCTCACCATGGCCCGCATCGTCCGTGGCCAGGTGCTCTCGCTGAAGTCGCTGCAATTCGTCGCCGCCGCGCGCAGCCTCGGGCAGAGCCATGCAAAAATCATCCTGCGCCACCTGCTGCCGAATCTCGTCGGCATCGTGGTCATCTATCTCACGCTCACCATCCCCGCCGTGATCATGGACGAATCATTCCTCAGCTTCCTCGGCCTGGGAATCCAGGCGCCGCAGGCAAGCTGGGGATCGCTCCTGAGCGACGGCGCGCAGGTCATCAACCCGATCCGCAGCTACTGGTGGCTGCTGGTTTTCCCGGCGGTGACCATGTCCGCGACCTTGCTCGCTCTGAATTTCCTCGGCGACGCGTTGCGCGATGCGCTCGACCCTCGGGAAAAACGTTAAATTGTTGAAAGGGTTAAATGGTTAAAAAAAGAGATTCGCGCCGCATGCAGGAGACGTTGTAACTTACATTCACCCGTTCGCTGTTTAACGATTTAACCCCTTTTAACCTATTTAACACTCCCATGGACCTACTCGACGAGTTGCAGTCAAACATCCTCCCCGGCGATGGCGCGATGGGCACGCAGCTCATGGAGGCAGGCATCTCGCTCGACCGGTGTTTTGAGGAACTCTGCGTAAGCCAGCCCGACCTCGTCTCCGGCATCCACCAGGCCTACATCGCAGCCGGCGCACGCATCATCGAGACAAACACCTTCGGCGCAAATGCCGTGCGCCTCGCGAAGCACGGCATGGAGCACCACGTCAACGAGATCAACTGGTCCGCCGCGCAGCTCGCCAAGGACGCCGCGAAAGGCAAGGGCGTCTATGTCGCCGGCAGCGTCGGCCCGCTCGGCATCACCGCCGACCAGGCAAAAGAGCGCGGGATCGACCGCGAGAGCGTCTTCAAGGAACAAATGGGTGCGCTGCTGGATGGCGGTGTGAACCTCATCTTCCTCGAGACATTCACCGATCTCGACGAGCTCCTCCTCGCCCTCTACGTAAAGCAGTCGCTGCATCACCACCCCGCGATCTGTTCGCTCTCCTGCTCCGAGGAGGGACGGCTCCCCTCCGGCATCACGCTCATCGACGCCTTTGCGAAACTCCGCGAACAGGACGCCGACATCCTCGGCGCAAATTGCCTGAACGGCCCGCAGGCCATGCTTCGCCTGTTCGAAAAAATCCCGGCAGGCGACCTGCTCTCCGCGTTCCCAAACGCCGGTTACCCGAAATACCACGAGGGCCGCTACCTCTACGAAACCACGCCCGGTTATTTTGCAAAAGCGGCGCGCGGCCTGGCGGAGCAGGGGGCGCGGTTGATCGGCGGTTGCTGCGGCATCGGCCCGCAGCACATCGCGGCCATGGTGGAGGCGCTGAAAAACTTGCAGCCCGTGACATCCAAAACCGTGCAGGTCACAGGACTGCGCGAACCGTCGCCGGCATCCTCGCCCGCAGCGCAAACCATCGAACCATCGATCCTCGACCTCGCGGCAAAAGGGAAGACCGTCATCGTCACCGAGCTTGACCCGCCGAAGACGCTCAGCTTCGAAAAATACTTCGCAGGCGCAAAGGCGCTCACCGAGGCAGGTTGCGACGCAATCACGCTCGCGGATAATTCCCTTGCGATCCTCCGCGTGAGCAATCTCGCGCTCGGCGGCATGTTGAAGGAGCGCCACCAGATCACGCCGCTGCTCCACCTGAGCTGCCGCGACCGGAACCTCCTCGGCTTGCAAAGCGACCTGCTCGGCATGGCCGCGCTCGGCATTCGCCACGTGCTGCCATTGACCGGCGACCCCGCGAAAGTCGGCGACCATCCCGGCGCGGCATCCGTGTACGACGTCAATTCCGTGGAGCTGATCAGCATCATCCGCCGGCTGAACGAGGGCTTCAACCACACCGGCGCAAGCATCCGCACCCCCACGCAATTCGTCATCGGCTGCACCTTTAACCCGAACGCCAGAAACCTCGATGCCCAGGTCTCCCGCCTCGAGCGGAAGATCGCGGCGGGCGCGCAGTATGTCATGACCCAGCCTGTCTTCGATCCCGCCCTCATCCCCGTGATGAAGGACCGGCTGAAGCACCTCGACGTCCTCATCCTCACCGGCGTCTGGCCGCTCCTGAACGGTCGCCAGGCCGAGTTCCTGCACAACGAGGTGCCCGGCATCGTGATCCCCGACGCCATCCGCGCGCGCATGGCCGGAGCCGAGGGCGCGGAGGGCAAAAAGCGCGGCCTCGAGATCGCCAAAGAGGTGAGTAAGGCGATTCTTGATCACTTCCCGGGGATTTACCTGATCACGCCCTTTTTGAACTACGAGACCACCGTCGAGCTTGCACAGTTCGTGCGGAATCGTTGATTGTCCCCGTATGTCAGGGTTTAAACGCGCGGTCACGTTTCAGTTGGTAGGGACTCTCGGGGCCCTCTTCCTGCTCGCGTGGCTGGCCCGGTATTTTGATCTCATCCACATCATCGTCCACATGCAGAAGAAGGTCGGGCAGATGGAGATCTGGGGCGGCGTGCTCTACGTCCCGCTTTACGCCCTGTGCAACCTGCTGCTGCTCCCCGGCAGCGTGCTCACACTCGGCAGCGGGCTTTGCTTCGGCCTCTGGTGGGGCTTTTTCCTCAGCCTCATGGGGAATGTGCTCGGCGCCGCCGTGGCCTTCGTCGCCAGCCGGAAATTCGGCCGTGGCTGGGTCGAGCAGAAATTTTTGCAGCACAAGAAATGGCGCGCGCTCGATGAGGCGATCAGCCATCAGGGGTGGAAGATCATTTTCCTGAGCCAGGTGCATCCCTTGTTCCCCACCAGCCTGTTGAATTACCTCTACGGCATCACCCGCATGCGCTTCTGGCCGTGCATGCTCTGGATCGCACTGGGGCAGACCCCCGGCATCTTTCTTTATACCTATCTCGGCACGCTCATGCAGCTCGGCATCAAGGTGGTGGAAGGCAAGAACCACCCGCACCCCATCGAGTATGTGGTCTGGATCGGCGGCCTGGCGCTCAGCATCGCGGTCGCCACCGGGCTCGGGCGCGTGGCCCTGAAATTAATGCGCGAGATAGAAAAGGCTGGCAAACAGCTCGAACCCATGAAAAAAGAAGCCCCTGTATTGGAGAAATCCACATTTTGACACCTCAACGAAGCGTGTTAGCGTAAGAAAATAATTCACTGCATGTTTGACCATTCTTCCGAATCCGAACCCAAAGGCATTTCGCCCTCGATCTATCTCGACTACGGAGCAGACGGCCACGCATGCCAGGAGGATGGCTTTGAGATTTGCGAGCGCGGCATGCGGTTCAGTACGCGATGGCAATTTTCCATAGGCACGCAACTGTCGGTTGCATTTTCCTGTCAGGACACAGACGGAAAAATCCAGCGGGCGGCTACAGAGGGGATCATCGTCGATTGCGAGAAGGTCGGGTGCAAATGCTACACGACCACGCTGTTGTTCCTCGAGCTGGAGGAGCCATTGCGGACGATGCTCAAGCCCGGGAATCCGGGCAAGATTTCGGGCGTGGTAGAGCCCCGTGCCAGGAGATCGACCCGCCCGAAAACAAATTTCAGCTGACCTGCGGTTGGTTTTAACCGAGGGCTGCGAGCGCCTTGTTCAGGCGGCTCTTCTTGCGATTCGCCGCATTCTTGTGGATGCGTCCGGTCTTCGCTGCGCGGTCGAGGGTCGCGGTCACGGTCTTGAAAGCGGCTTTTGCGGCCTCCTTGTTTTTTGCGCCAATCTCAGTGCGCACAGCCTTGACTTCGTTTTTCACGTTGGTCAGGGCGCGGCGGTTGTGGAGTGTGCGGCGGCTCGTCTGGCGAGCCCTCTTTTTTGCGGATTTGGTATTGGCCATAAATAAAATTGAAAGGGCGGAAAGAGTAGCAATGCCCCGCGCCATGTCAAGTGCAGGAAAAATTGAGATCGGAAATGAAACTTTTTAAAAATGGATGAAAATGGATAGTAAGGATTATATGAGGAGGGTTTATTTGTCCCCGCGGAATGGCCTTGGTTAACGCCGATCTGTGTTTGTTCTCGGAAGATTTCCTGGTGTGAAGTTCGTGCTCCCGTACTCGACGCCGATACCTCAAGTTTGCCTGCTAATTGATCGCAGCCTGATTTGGTCGGCGAAGGCTGTTATTTATTCAAAACGTGCCATTTTTGTATAAAATAATTTCCAAGAGAAATCCGTTCTAATTTATTATGAGTAATATTATTTCCAAATAGTGTATTTTTGGATATAATAGTTTCCATTGATAAATTCTTATGGGAAGAAAAACGGCACATTTGACCTTCGATATGGAGGAAATTTTGAAGACGCTCGGCGAAAATATCCGCCTCGCCAGACTGCGCCGCAGGATTTCTGCAACCATGCTGGCTGAGAGGGCTGGCATGACGCGGCCAACTTTGCGCTCCGTAGAGCGCGGAGAGAGCGGCGTTACGCTTGGTGCTTATGCCAGCGTGCTTTTTTGCCTCGGATTGGAAAAAGACCTGATGCTGATAGGAAAAGACGATGCTTTGGGACGCAAACTCCAGGACGCCGGCCTTACGCATGCGAAGAAGCGTGTTTCGCAGCGGGTGCAGAAATGAAATCAAAACAAACACAAAAAGCCATTCAAGTTTGCGCCCATTGGCAGGGGCTGGCCGAACCGGTTTTCATGGGAACGCTTTATGCCGCCCCCTCCCGCGGCAAGGAGATTTTTTCGTTCGAATATGATCCTGCTTGGCTCAAATCTCCGCATGCTCAAATGCTCGATCCGAATTTAGGACTTTTCACCGGTCCTCAATATCCTCGCGATGATCACGCGAATTTCGGCCTTTTCCTGGACTCTTCCCCCGACCGTTGGGGGCGCGTGTTGATGCAGCGACGGGAGGCACAGCTTGCGCGGCAGGAAAATCGGAGTTCTCGAGCGCTGCTGGAGTCAGATTATCTTCTTGGTGTTTTCGACGGCCATAGAATGGGAGCACTGCGGTTCCGACTCTCACCCGATCACCCTTTCCTCGACGATAACAAGGATATGGCTTCGCCGCCTTGGGCGCGTTTGCGGGATCTTGAATATGCCAGTTTGCAAATCGAACGGGAGGGTGCGGAAAAAGAAAAAGATTATACGCGGTGGTTGAAGCTTCTCATCACCCCCGGCGGATCGCTGGGTGGGGCCCGCCCGAAGGCCGGCGTTATCGATGAAAAAGGCCAGCCCTGGATCGCAAAATTTCCAAGCGGCAGCGATGAAATCAATGTGGGCGGGTGGGAATATCTTGTGAGTCAACTTGCCTTCAATTCCGGCATCGAAACAGCAATCTCGAAAGTCCGGAATTTTTCAGGAAAAAACGATACGTTCCTGACAAAGAGGTTCGATCGCACGGAAGATGGAGAAAGAATTCACTTCGCATCGGCCATGACACTCTTGGGGAAAAAGGACGGCGACGGCGGAGACACGGGGGTTAGCTATCTCGATATTGCCGGTTTTTTGATAAAGAATGGCGCTCAAGTCACGAAAGACCTGGAGCAGCTTTGGCGACGGATCGTATTTAACATCTGCGTTTCAAATGTTGATGATCATTTGCGCAACCACGGTTTCATTTTACAGGAAAAAGGGTGGGTACTGTCTCCGGCTTTTGACATGAACCCTTCCGCGGCGGGCGGTGGCCTGACGCTCAACATTTCCAAGGACGACAATGCTCAAGACCTCGATCTGGCCAGAAGCGTAATTCCTTATTTCAGGATTCAGGAAGAGCGGGCGGAAAAAATCATTCTAGAGGTATTTAAAAGCGTTCGCTCATGGCCCGGGTTGGCAAAAAAAATAGGACTGCCGGGTAGGGAACTGGATTTGATGCGGCCCGCATTTCGCATTGCCACCCAGGGCGCCTGACACGCCTTTCTTTCCCCGTTGGATATGCGGGAACAGTAGGTTTAAAAAGTGCCAGAGGGGAGAGTTGAACTCCCGACCAAGGGCTTATGAGTCCCCTGCTCTACCACTGAGCTACCCTGGCGTAAAATGGAAACGGGAAGGGGAAGCTAGCGAACCTTTTGCCGCGTTTCAAGCGGAGAAATCAGCGATTTTTCCGGATTCGCTAAAATTGCTCGCCCGATTTCTGTTTGCGCACCTGGTCGAGCACCTCGTGCGTCCGGTCCAGCGGGGCCTTCAGGGCGTCTGTGTGCGGGCTGGCGGATGCGCCCGGGGCAGGCGGGTTGGCGGCCTCCATGCTTTCCGTGACGGCTTTGGACGCCGGCGCGATGGAGCCGCTGTGCGCCAGGACGATATAAATAATCGCCACCGTCACAAGGAGGAGGATATATTTCATCCCTGTGCTAGAGCAAACTTCACGCCATTTCATCTCCCCTCCATGAAGATCGCCCTCATGCACTACACGTATGTGCCGCTCACCGGCGGGGTGGAAAACATCCTGGAGCAGCATGCCGGGCTCTTCGCGAAGCATGGGCACGATACACTGGTGATTTGCAGCGAAGGCGCAAGCAGCGATCCCGCCGTGCAGGTGGCCCTGATCCCGGAGATGCAGCGCGATCATGCGCTGGTGCGGTCCGCACAAAGAGAATTGGATGCCGGGACGCCCGGCGCGAATTTTACGGCACTGAAAAACCGGCTCGTCGATACCCTTGCGCCCTTGCTCGGGAAAATGGACGTCGTTTTCCTGCACAACGTCCTCACCATGCCGTTCCATCTCGCGCTCACCGCCGCCTTGCGGGAACTCGTGGAGAAGCTGCCGCATGTCCGCTTCATCGCATGGACGCACGATCTCGTGGCGTGCAATCCCGATTACTTCTTCCCACACATCGGGCTGTTTCCATGGAATCTACTTACGAAACGCGCCCCCCGCGTGGAATACGTCGCAATCTCTCCGCTTCGCCAAAAACAGTTTGCCGCCTTGACTGGCACGCCTCTGGAAAGCTGCGCCATGATCCCGAATGGCATCGATCATGTCGATTATCTCGGCCTCACCATACCGGTCGCACAGCTCGTGCGGGAACGCGCGATCCTGGAAAAAGAGATCGTGCTGCTGCATCCCACACGCATCCTGCGGCGCAAGAATATCGAGCTGGGCCTGCGCGTGATTGCTGAGATAAAAGCGCGCGGAAAAAGCTGCTGCTGCATCGTGACGGGCGCGCCGGACATGCACAACCCGGACACCGCGGCGTACCACCGCTCGCTCATGGAATTGCGCGACGAGCTCGGGCTCGCGGATGAATTTATTTTCCTCCACGAGCGTTTTGCGGTGACAAGGCAGGACTTGATCGGCTTATATCGTATCGCTGATGTGCTGTTCTATCCCAGCAAACAAGAAGGCTTTGGGCTCCCCATCCTTGAAGGCGCGCTCCATGGGATGCCCATTTTCTGCGCGGATATCGAACCCATGAAATCCCTCGCGCAAAAGAATGTCACGTTTTTCGATCTTCAAATCACGCCTGCCGTTCTTGCGGATTCCATCATCGCCCACGTTGACGATTCCATTTCCATTCAGGCCAGAAAAGGGCTCGTGCGCGATTACTCGTGGAACACGCTTTATCCCCGTTTTTTCGAACCGCTTTTAAAATCAGATTCCATTTTATGAATATCGTTCCCGCTAAAAAAACCATCGACGACGGAAATTTGCACAGCCTGCTCGGGGCTCATCACGGTGACCCGTTTGCCGTGCTGGGCATGCACAAGGCGGGTGATCATTTTGTCGTCCGTGTGTTGAGGCCCGATGCCAGCGCGGTGGTCGTCCGCGACGTGCATGATCCACAGCGCAGCTTTGCGGCGGCGCTGGTGCATCCCGACGGTTTTTTCGAAGCGGAGTTGCCCGGGGTCAAGGAGCGCTTTGAATACGAGCTGGAATTCACCGCGCACAACGGGGCGAAGTGGAAGGCTCACGATCCCTATTCATTCGGCATGGTGCTGGGCGAGATGGATCTTCATCTTTTTGCGGAGGGAAACCACTGGGAGATTTACAACAAACTCGGCGCGCAATTGAGGGAGATCGGCGGCGTGTACGGCACCGCGTTTGCCGTGTGGGCGCCCAATGCCCAGCGGGTCAGCGTGGTCGGCGATTTCAATGGATGGGACGGGCGCATCCACTCCATGCGCAAGCACCCGGGTGGCGGCGTGTGGGAGATTTTCCTGCCCGGTGTCCTGGAGGGCGCGCATTACAAGTTCGAGTTGAAACAGTCGCATGGGGCCATCGCTTTAAAAAGCGATCCACAGGCCTTTTTCGGTCAGCACGGCACGGCTACGGCGTCCATCGTGTTTGATCTTCATCGCTATAAGTGGAGCGATGCTGACTGGATGAAAAAACGCAGCAACAAGGAATGGCAGCGCGAGCCGGTAAGTATTTACGAGGTGCATCTCGGCTCGTGGGCGCGCGTGCCGGAGGAGGGGAACCGCTACCTCAGCTATCTCGAGTTTGCCGACCGGCTCGTGAAATACGTGGTGGAGATGGGTTATACGCACATCGAGTTGATGCCTGTGGCGGAACATCCGTTCGATGGCTCGTGGGGCTATCAGGTCACCGGTTATTACGCGCCGACAAGCCGCTTTGGTAATCCGGACGAGTTCCGGCATTTCGTGGACAAGTGCCATCAAAATGGCATCGGCGTGATCGTCGATTGGGTGCCCGGGCATTTCCCCAAGGACGCATTCGGCCTCGCGGAATTCGACGGCACGGATCTCTACGAGCATGCCGACCCGCGTCTCGGCGAACACATGGACTGGGGCACGCTCATTTTTAATTACGGACGCAACGAGGTGCGCAATTTCCTCATCGCAAACGGCCTCTTCTGGTGTGAGCAATATCACATCGACGGCCTGCGCGTCGATGCCGTGGCGTCGATGCTTTACCTCGATTACTCGCGCAAGGAGGGCGAATGGCTCCCAAACAAATTCGGAGGCCGCGAAAACCTCGAGGCGATCTATTTCCTAAAGCGGTTCAATGAGGTCTGTTACGAGCGCAATCCCGGCGTGATGACGATCGCGGAGGAATCGACCGCATGGCCCGGCGTGTCGCGCCCGACTTATCTCGGCGGCCTCGGGTTCGGCCTGAAATGGAACATGGGCTGGATGCACGATTTCCTCCTCTACATGGGCAGGGAACCGGTGTTCCGGCGCTATCACCAGGGCGACATCACGTTTTCGCTGCTCTACGCATTCCACGAGCACTTTGTCCTGGTGCTCAGCCACGACGAGGTGGTGCATGGCAAAGGCTCCATGATCGGGAAGATGCCGGGCGACTGGTGGCAGAAATTTGCAAACCTGCGGATGTTTTATGCGTGGATGTATGCGCACCCCGGCAAAAAGCTGCTGTTTCAGGGCGGGGAATTCGGGCAATCCGCCGAGTGGAACCATGACAAAAGTCTCGACTGGCATTTAATGCAATTTCCTGAACATGACGGATTGCGCAGACTCGTCCAGCATCTGAATTATCTCTATAAACAGGAGCCCGCTCTATGGGAACTCGACGACACCTACGAGGGGTTTGAATGGATCGATTTTCACGATGCAGACAACAGCGTGGTGGCGTTTTTGCGCAAGGCCAGGACTGGCGCCACACTGGTATTTATAGTAAACGCAACTCCTGTAGTAAGGGAAGGTTACAGAGTAGGCGTGCCCGGGGAGGGATGGTATGAGGAATTACTCAATACGGATGCCGGCACTTACGGAGGCAGCAATGTTGGGAACTACGGTGGGCAGTATGCGGATGGCACAGCATGGCAGGGAAAATCGCATTCATTGACGCTGAATCTTCCCCCGCTTTCCGTGATTGCATTCAAGCGAAATGCACCCCAATTACCAGAGTAAAACAAGCGAAACTAAAAATATTTTTATGTTTGTTAAAAAATCCCTTGCGTAAATGCATGCTCATACCTAGATTGACGCAAGCTTGAACAACGTTTGAGCCTTCAAAAAACACTCCCGAAATAACAATCCTAAATCAAAAAAACGCCCTCTATGAACATCAAGAAATTTAAAATAGCTTTCACGCTGATCGAGTTGCTCGTCGTGATCTCGATTATCGCGATCCTTGCAGGTATCGCCCTGCCGGTATTCACCTCGGTGCAAACCAAAGGCAACCAGGCAAAAGATATGTCCAACGCCAAGCAGATCGGCCTGGGCTTGCGACTGTATGCCTCTGACAACAGCGGCTATTTCCCGACCTCTGCCCAATATGCCAACTCGGCGTTCACCCAGATCGTTCCGACATATATCCCAACGCAGAAAATTTTCTATCTAGCAAATTCCGGCTGGTCCACGGGCAATCATCCGGTTGAATTCAGTTCCAGCGGCACACTGGCGCAGGGGCAGAACAATTTTGCGTATGTCTCCGGCCTGCTGGATTCCAGCAATACGAATTACCCTCTGCTTGCTGATGGATTTACTGCGGGTGTCGGTCCTACCGGCCCTGGCAATTATAATTCCATACAAGGTACTCAAGGCGGTGTCTGGAAAGGCACAAAAGCAATCGTAGTGCGCGTGGACGACAGCGCGACAATCGAGACCACGACACAAAGCGGTGTCAATTATCAGGTGATGGCCAACGGTGCAAACACCGACAACCCATCCACGGGCACCCCTACCAAGGACATCTTCACGGTGGGTACTACATGGATGCCTGGCTGCGTCCTTTGCAATCCTCAGTAATCGTTCTCAAAATTTAACAAAAGGCCGCGGCTTCACTGCCGCGGCTTTTTTTTGTACAAATATATATTGGATATTAAAGCAATTGTTGAATGGGGAACCTTGCGGTCTGCCGGGCGTTCGGATATGCAACATCCTTCGCAGAATGAATATCAATGATCCCCATGAGATGAACCGGAAGACACGGCAATGAGAGCGGAAAAAAAGCAAGGTTGTGGATGCATGGCGCTGATCGTGACTGCTGTGATTTCAGTGCTGCTGATCGGCGGGGTTGTTCTCCTGCTGAATAAATATGTCGTGATCATGCCGCGTGAAAGTCCGGCACCCACGCCTGCCGTCGTGAAGGCCGTGGTAAAACCCGTGGTGCAGGAGACCGCCCCGCAGCCCGTCGTGGTGGTGGAACCGACGCCTCCCCTGACCGTGGATCTGTTGGAACTGAAATCGCGCATGCAGGACTGGCCGGATGAGGTGACGCTTGCAAGCCAGGCGGTTTTCCCCGGTGATGTGACCGCTCCCGCGGGGACGAATGTAAAATTGATTTCCGCGGGCCCGGAGGTGGAGGTGGAATATCAGGATGGAACGGCGAAATTGTCCGCCGATCAAACCGATCTGGTAGCGAGGGTGCTTTCGCACAGGGCGCAGGCCGCCAAGGAATCCGAGATCGACCGGGGCGTGGCCGGGCTGAGTGCGGACCGCATCAAAAAGGCGGCGGAAGCCAGGGAGAAGGAAATCGAGCGCCTTTATGGAAAAGAGCCGAGCCACGAGGACGCCTATTTCGGCGCCAAGACGTATCTCAAACAGACTGCCAAGGATCCGGACTCCGTGGAAATGATCAGCGCCTCGCCGACTTTTCCGGCGGAATTTGGCGGCCGCAAGTGCTGGGCGTCGAAGGTGATGTTCCATACCCGGGACGAGATGGGATTTTCGAAAGAGGAAAGCGGCACTATCTATATCGACGGAGACAAGGCGATCGGTTACGAGAGGACGCAATAGTAAAAGGGTGACTCTTGCGACCATGAAGCCGGATGACAGTTCCTGCCAGACCCTGCTGGTCGAGCCGGTTCCTGCCATGGGCGCGGAGTACCGGGCGTTCCTCCAGGAGTTTGTCCTCGCAGGCGAAGAGGGTCTTCTCAACATCCTTCCCGCGGAAATTGAGGATGAGTCGGAGTTCATTCAAAGATTGAGAAACCATTCCGAGGGTTACGATTCGCCGGATGGGTCGGTGCCCTGCTCGGCCTACTGGCTTCTCTCCGGGGACAGGTCCCTCCTGGGGGAAATCCACATCAGGCACCGGCTTACCCCCGACATGGAGAACTACGGCGGCCATATCGGCTACATGGTGCGCCCCAGCGAACGTGGCAAGGGTTACGGCACCCGGATGCTGGCCTTTGGCCTCGAAAAGGCCGCTGCGATGGGCCTGGAGCGGGTCATGATCACTTGTGAACCCGGCAATGTGGCGTCCGCGCGTGTCATTCAAAGGAACGGCGGAAAACTGATTGAAGTGCCCGCAGCCAGGGGCGGCAGGGTCGCTTCCCGGTACTGGATCGATCTCCGGCCAGGGGGCATTTGTCAGGGTTAATCAACCTTTGCCAACCCTTACCAACCATCAGCTACGCGCGATTAGTGCGTTGCCATGTTGGTGGACTTCACCGGCACATAGACAAAATTGTCGCCGCTCTTGACCTTGATCTGCCCATTCTCGACAGACACCGGCACAATCTGCTGCCCGGCCTGCAGGTTGATGTAGCCGGTGATTTTTCCATCCTGTTTAACAGGAATATCGGTGACCGCTTCCGTCAGTGTCACAGCACCCGGTTGCTTCGCCGGGGTGACCACGGGAGCCGCCGCAATCGAAGGAACTGAGGCGACCACGGGAGCAACGGCAACGGCCTTCTCGATCCTGACAGGAGTGGAGGAAGGCCCTTCCGAAGTGATGAGCACCGGCGGCTTGAAACTGGCGGTGGGCGCAGGCGTAGCGGGAGCAAGCGGAGCCGGGGTTTGTTCCGGTGGAGTGGATATCTCGGACACCGTTTCCACATTGACCCTGTTCGGAACGACCGGCGCTTTTGCCCGCTCAAAGTATCCGCCGGCAATAAATGCTACAACCAAGGATATGAGATAAAAAATGATCGCCGGGCCCTTTAATGAGCCGGACTTTCCATTTCCATCGTTTACTCTTTGCAGCATACTGTTTTTCATCTGAACTCTCCCCTGATTCTTAGTGATTTTCCCCTAAAGTGCGAGCTAATTTTATCGCCGCCGTCCAGACTTCGTTTTTGGACGCTCAGGCGGCCTGATCCGCCGCGCCGTCATCGTGTTTTTCAAACTGTAAATCGTAAAGCCGGCGGTAGTGGCCTCCGCGCGCCAGTAGTTCGCGGTGGGTGCCTGTCTCCACGATGCATCCCTTGTCGAGTACGACAATCTGGTCGGCTTTCAGGATGGTCGAGAGACGGTGCGCGATCGCGATCACGGTGCGGCCCTTGATCAGTACTTCCAGTGCGGACTGGATCTGCTTCTCTGACTCCGAATCGAGGGCCGAGGTGGCTTCATCCAGCAGCAGAATCGGGGCGTTTTTGAGCAGGGCGCGTGCGATGGCGAGGCGCTGTTGCTGGCCGCCTGAAAGCTGGCAGCCGCGGTCGCCCACGATGGTCTCGTAGCCATTCTGCTGGGCCATGATGAAGTCGTGCGCGTAGGCCTGTTTTGCCGCAGCGATCACTTCGTCGCGGGTGGCGTCCAGACGACCGTAGGTGATGTTCTTGAGAATGCTTTCATGGAACAGGAACGTCTCCTGGGTCACGATGCCGATCTGCTCGCGCAGGGAATCCTGCGTGAGATCGCGGAGGTCGTGGCCATCGACCCGTATGAACCCGGTGAGCGGATCATAAAAGCGGAGGATCAGCGAAAGCATCGTGCTTTTACCCGAACCGCTCAAGCCAACGAGCGCATAGTATTTGCCGCGCTCGAAGCGGACGTTGATGTTTTCCACGGCAAGGATGTTTTCCCGGTAGCCAAAGCCGACGCCGTCGAAAACGATCTCGCCCTTGCAGGCCGGCAGGACTTGCGCGTCAGGCGCATCATCCACGGCCGGTTTCATGCGCATGAGGCCGAAGACATTCCGTGCTGCTGCGAGGCTGCGAATGAGATTGAGGTGGGTCTTGCTCATGCCCTTGGTCGGCGCGTAGAGCATGAAAATACCGAAGCAAAGCGCCATGAGTGTGGTGCCGGACATATTGACCTTGTAGGCGTAAAAAATGCCGATCGAGACGCCGATGGCGGCGAGGAATTCCACCACGGGGGCGATGGTCTCAATGGAACGCTGGACGCGCATGATCTGCTGGAACTGCGACTTGCTCGACTGGTTGAACCGCTCGACTTCGTAACCGGTGCGGGCGAAGGATTTGATCACCTTGATGCCTGCGATCATTTCGTGGAGGATCACCATCATGTCGCCGCGCTGAAGCTGCTCGTCATGCGCCGCGCGGCGGATTTTTTTGCCGAGACTGAGAACCGGAACGATACACGCAGGGAAGAGGACCAGCGCGCCGACTGTGAAGAGCCAGTTGAACTTGAGAAGCACAACCACACCGCTGATGAGGCCGATGGGCTGGGAGATCTGCTGGCTGATCATGAAAAAGATGCCCTGCATGGCCAGCGTCTCGTTAAACACGCTCTGGATGAGGGAGCCCGCGCGCGTTTCGTTGAAGTAATTCAGGGACTGGCGGGTGATGTCGCCCACCAGTTTCGCGCGGATGTCGATGAGCACCTTGTTGCCCACCCAGATGCCGATGTAATTGCTTAGATAATCGAGGACGCTGCGGATCATCATCACCACAGAGATGACCGCGCAAACCACGAGCACGCCTTCCAGCCGGGAAATATGGTCGAGGTGGAGGACGTTGACCGTGAGATGATTGATCCATGGGCGGTCGAGCGGCCCCAGTTTCCGGATCATGGAGGCGATATCGATTTCCTTTGCGCCGCCGAAGACCACATTGCCCACGAACCAGATGAGAAGCGGGATGGCGCTGTTGATCAGGTTGAAGCCGAGATTGCACAGCACGCCGAAGATGTAGCGCATGCGGTACGGGCGGATGTATTGCAGGAGCTCCATGAGGGGGCCCTTGCTCTCCTGCAAGTCCTTCATCAAATGCTGCAGCTTCTTTGGTGTTTGTTTTTCAGACATAAGCGGAATCCCTAATTACGCATCATTGCACGCCGGGAACAATGTCTATTTTATCAGTGTGCCGGGGATCGAAAGGCCGAGGTAGGCCTGGGCATTCTCAAAACAAATCTCGCGCACCGTTGCGGAGAGCAACGCCATGTCGTGTGGCAGTTCCCCGCCGGCCACGTCGCGGCCGATGAGGTTGCAGAGGATGCGGCGGAAATACTCGTGACGGGAATAGGAGAGGAAACTGCGCGAGTCTGTGACCATGCCGACGAACCGGCGCAACAGGCCGAGGCTCGAGAGGGCGTTGATCTGCCACTCGATGCCTTCCTTCTGGTCGAGGAACCACCACGAGGTGCCGAACTGGATTTTGCCCGCGACACCGGCATCCTGGAAATTGCCGGCCATGGTGGCGAAGAGGTAATTGTCCACCGGGTTATTGTTGTAGAGGATCGTCCTGGGGAGCTCGTTCGTTGCATCGAGGCGGTCCAGGTAGCGAGAGAGGGAGGGGCCCTGCTGGAAATCGCCGATCGAGTCAAAGCCTGTGTCGGGGCCGAGGGCGGCAGCCTGGCGGGAGTTATTGTTGCGCATCGCGCCGAGATGGAGCTGTTTCGTCCAGCCTTTTGCGGCGTCGAGCCTGCCGAAGTGGAGCATCATGAACGAGGCGAAGCGCGCTGCATCCTGCGGTGAAGCGGCCCTGCCTTCCTGCGCAGCCGCATAGATGGCGGTCGCCGCTTCCCCGGTGCAATCCTCTGCGGGACAAGTTTGCAGGCCGTGGTCGGAGAGCCTGCCGCCCATGGAGTGAAAGAACTCGTGGCGCTTGCCCAGGGCGGCAAGGAAGCCGATGAAGTGCCCGCAATCCTCCCCGCTCGCCGAGGCGAGGGCCGCAGTCCATGCCTTGAATTTTTCAGGATCCTGCACGGCCAGCGCCTTGTCGGGGCGGAAGGTCGGGTAAACGGCCAGCGGAATGCCGGCGGCAGCCACGGTCTTGTGGTGCTCCAGGGAATCGGTGGGATCGTCGGTGGTGCATACCGCGAGCACACGCTGGCGGATGAGGAGGCTTTGCACGGAAAACTCCGGGGTGGCGAGCAGCTCGTTTGCGGCATCCCAGATTTCACGGGCGGTGTCGCCATTGAGCACCTTGTCGATGCCGAAGAAGCGCTTCAGCTCCAGGTGCGTCCAGTGGTAGAGCGGATTGCGCACGGTGTAGGGGACGGTGAGGGCGTAGGCGTGGAATTTTTCCCAGGGACTCGCGTCGCCGGTCACATATTTTTCCGGGATGCCGTTTGCCCGCATCGCGCGCCATTTGTAATGGTCCTCTGCGAGCCAGATGTCATACAGGGTCGGGAAGTTGTGATTCTTCGCGATCTGGTCGGAAGGCAGATGGCTGTGGTAATCGAGGATCGGCATCTTCGCGGCGTGGTTGTGGTAGAGCTCGCGGGCGACGTCGTTTTTGAGCAGGAAGTCGTCGTGGAGGAAGGCGGGGTGGGACATTTTTAAGTTTCTAGTTCCTAGTTCAAAGTTCCTTGTTTGTCAGTGTTGGGAACCCGTCTGTAAGGCTAAAGTATAAAGGCTGAAGGCTGAAGTGAAGAGGGCGGAAAAAGCAATGTGATAGCGGTTTTCAGGGATATTGAGCGTTAAATTTTTTGCGTTTGTTTTGCTTTGATTTCCTTTGACTACTCTGAGAGCGGACATGCTGGAGTCGA
>JBAVPB010000037.1:0-15751 GCA_049692655.1 Chthoniobacteraceae bacterium
GTCCAGAAGTCGATGGCGATGGCGTCCATGGCTTCCTTGCCTTGCTGGGTGAAGTCCTCGTGGCCGAGGGCCCAGGCGTCGGCGGTTTTCGTGGCCGAGGTCATGGCTTCCTTGCCGCTGGCGACCGCGGTGTCGGGCCGGGGGTCTTCAAATTTGGTGACGGTGCGGTTTCCGGCCTGCTCGACGATGGCGAAGGGGCAGAGGACGTCGTCCTCCGAAAGGAGCGAAATATTCTTCACGGCTTGCGCGAGGGCGAAGCCTGCGAGGTTGAGGGCGGATTCGGGGAGGGGCATGGGAAGAAAGGCTGAAGTATGAAGGCTGAAGGATGAAAGGTGCTGGATGGCGGATTTTGTTTAGGGATAGATTGGGGCTCCGATTCTGTGGTGATGGGTAATATGCCACCTTTTGGGGAAAGCACAGCGGGATTGTCATTAATAACAAGTCGGAAGGTTGGCAACGTTCCTGCTTTATCATTATTGACAGGCTGTTCGCTGATCGAATGGCCTGTCATTTTTTATGACTACAGCGATTGATTCCAAAAATGAGGGCATTACAGAGGGTGAACTGACGGAAACGAACTACCGCAGCATCGTCGAACACGCGATCGAGGGCATTTTCCAGACGACGCCGGAGGGCCGCTATTTACTTGCAAATCCCGCCCTGGCAGAAATTTACGGATACGGCTCCGTGGATGAATTGAAGGGGAATGTGAAGGAGATTGCACGCCAGCTTTATGTGGACCCCGCCCGCCGCACGGAATTTGTCCGGCTGATGAAAGAGCAGGATGCGGTGTGGGGATTTGAATCGCCGATTTACCGGAAGGACGGGAGTGTGATCTGGATTTCGGAGAATGTGCGTGTGATCCGCGATGAAGCCGGGACGGTGCTCTATTACGAGGGGACCGTGGAGGACATCAGCGAGCGCAAACGCGCCGAGGAGGAGCTGCGCCGCGCGAAGAACGCCGCCGAGGAGGCGAGCCGCACGAAGAGCCAGTTCCTCGCAAACATGAGCCACGAGCTTCGCACGCCATTGAACGCGATCATCGGCTACAGCGAGCTGTTGCGAGAGGAAGCGGGGGATTTGGGACAGGAGAGTTTCGTCAGCGACCTGGGAAAAATCCAGAAGGCGGGGAAGCATTTGCTGGAGTTGATCAACGGCGTGCTCGATATCGCAAAGATCGAGGCCGGCAAGATGGAGATCCACATGGAGGCATTCGATGTGGCGGGCATGCTCAACGACGTGGCGGCGACCGTGGCCCCCGTGGTGGAGAAAAAGGGGAATCGTTTTGAAGTCTCCGCTCACGAGAGCCTTGGCATGATGCATACCGACATGACTAAGGTGCGGCAGTGTCTTTTCAACCTGCTCGGCAATGCCGGCAAGTTTACCCACGAAGGGTTGATCCGGCTCGAGGGTGAGCGCATTTCCGAAAATGGTGTGGACTGGCTTCTTTTCAAGGTGCGCGACACTGGCGTGGGCATGACGCCTGTGCAGGCGGCGAAAGTTTTCGAGGCATTCACCCAGGCGGATGCTTCCACCACACGCAAGTACGGCGGCACCGGACTCGGCCTGGCCATCACCAAGGAATTCAGCCACATGATCGGCGGCGACACCACCGTGGAGAGCGTATTGGGGCGCGGTTCGGTATTCACCCTGCGCGTGCCGGCGGAGCTTTCTGCCGGGGATAATCAACCCTTGCCAACCCTTGCCAACCCTCCGCTATCCGTGGAGGAGACCATCCTCACCTCAGACCAGCCGCTCGTCCTTCTCATCGACGACGATGTCACCATCCACGAACTCATCCGCCGTTTCCTCCACAAGGAAGGCTTCCGTACCGTCTGCGCCCAGAGCGGAATGGAGGGCCTCGACCTCGCCCGCAAGCTGCAGCCTTCGATCATCGTGCTCGACGTGATGATGCCCACCATGGACGGCTGGTCCGTGCTCACCCGCCTCAAGGGCGATCCCGAGGTGGCCGGCATTCCTGTCGTCATGCTCACCATGGTCGATAACAAGGAGATGGGCTTTTCCCTCGGGGTGGACGATTACATGCTCAAGCCGATCGAGCGCAGCGGTTTCGTAAGCGTGTTGAGAAAGTATTGCACCCCGCAAGGTTCGCCTGTTGTGCTCGTCGTGGAGGATGATGCCGTCACCCGCGAAATGATGCGTTCCACTTTGGAAAAGGAGGAGTTCACCGTTGTCGATGCCTGTAACGGGGTCGAGGGGCTGCAAAAGCTGGACACCATAAAACCCGCGGTCATCCTGCTCGACTTGATGATGCCGGAGATGGATGGGTTCCAGTTTGCGCGTGAAGTCCGCTCACATCCCGAGTGGCGCGACATCCCGATCCTCGTGATGACCGCAAAGGACATCAGCTCCGAGGATCGCAACCGGCTGGATGGGCACGTGAGCCGCATCCTGCAAAAAGGGGCGTGCAGCCGCGAGGAATTACTTGCGGAAATCAGCGCCCGAATCACCCGCGCCACACGTATTAACATAACAGAAGCCGTGACCGTTTCCTGAACCACATCCATGAAAAAGCTACTGCTTGTCGAAGACAATGAAATGAACAGGGACATGCTTTCCCGCCGGCTCGCCCGCCGGGGTTACGAAATCATCATCGCGATCGATGGTGAGCAGGGGATCGCCGAGGCGATGCAGCAATCGCCCGACCTGATCATCATGGACATGAGTCTCCCGATCATCGACGGGTGGGAGGCGACGCGCCGGCTCAAGCAATGCGCCGAGACCAAGGAAATCCCCGTGCTGGCGCTCACGGCCCATGCGATGGCTGGGGAACGGGATCGCGCCCTGGAGGCGGGGTGCAATGATTACGATACCAAGCCGGTCGATTTCACGCGGTTGCTGGGCAAGATTGAAAATCTGATCCCAGGATCGCCACCGTAATTTTTTTCAAGGACTCGTCGAGGGAACGCCGATAATGAACAACGATAGCGAGCATCAACTTTCTGAAAAACTCCACGATCTGCGCACCCCGCTGAACCAGATCATGGGATTCAGCGAGATGCTGATTGAGGTCGCCGAGGAGGACGGCCACAATGAGCTATTGAACGGACTGGGCATGGTCCGCGATGCTGCAGTGGAATTGACGAGCCTGCTCCAGGACAAAAAATTCATCGTCACTACGCCGCAGCCAGACCGCGAATACTGGCCGTTGGGCGATGTGGTGCGCGATGCGATCAACCGGGTGCTCGGATTTGTGGACCCCATCCTTGAGGGATCGGTGGGCGACCGTTTCGGCACCTGCCGGGATGACCTTTCAAAAATCCGCTCAGCGGCGCGCCATTTTCTCGATACGGCGGTTTCCAGCGGGCTGCTCATCCGGCTGGAAACGACGCGGCACTGGGACAACAGCCCGGCCGCTTTTCGAAAAAAACCATCGCAGGGGCCTGCAGACGTGCATGGCAAGGTGCTGATCGTGGACGATGAAAACCTGAACCGCGAAATTCTGTGCAGGCGGCTGCAGCGCGAAGGTTACCAGGCGAACGGGGCTGCCTCGGGCCGTGAGGCGCTGGATATTTTGCGCAAGGAGCCATTTGACGCGATCCTGCTCGACATTCTCATGCCGGAAATGAGCGGCATCGAAGTGCTGCAGGCGCTGAAGCAGGATGCACATCTGCGGCACCTGCCCGTGATCATGCTCTCCGCAATCACCGACATAGATCGCGTGGTGCGCTGCATCGAGTTGGGGGCGGAGGATTTCCTGCCGAAGCCAACGAACTCCGTGCTGCTGCGCGCGCGTCTCGGCGCGTGCCTTGAAAAAAAGCAACTCCGCGATCAGGAGCAGGCCCATTTCCAGGCACTGCATGCGGAGAAGGAACGACTCAGCGTCACGCTGCGTTCGCTCGCGGATGCGGTGGTAACCACTGATGCGGCCGGCAGGGTGGTGCTGCTGAATGATGTGGCTGCGTCGCTCACCGGGGTGTCCCGCGAAGGTGCCACCGGGCTGCCGCTTGAGGAAGTTTTCCGCATTTATGACAGGGCGACCGGGCGGCCCGCCGCCAATGTAGCTGCCGAAGTGCTGGCGAGGAATGCTGTGGTGGAATCCGATCCGGGGATCGCGATCATGCCTCCAGACGGAATCGAGCGGCTGGTATCTTTGCGCTGTGCGCCGATTTACAATCACGAGGGTGTCATTCACGGCACCGTGGTCGTCGTAAGGGACATCACGGAAAAAGAAAAAATGGCAGAGGAACTTCTGCGCGCCAGCAAACTGCAATCCATCGGCGTGCTGGCGGGTGGCCTCGCGCACGATTTTAATAATATGCTCACCGCTGTGCAGGGGAATCTCTCCCTTCTGCGCGAAATGCCCGGCATGCAGCCTGATGCGTTGTTGTCCATCCAGGAAGCGGAGCGGGGTGCGTTGCGGGTGCAGGAACTTACCCAATACCTGCTCACATTTTCAGAAGGTGGGGCGCCGATCAAGCAGTTGTTCCAGGCGGGAAAATTGATCCAGGAGACGAGTGCATTTGTTGTCCGCGGGTCGAATGTGAACTGTGAATTCCACCTGGCGTCCGATCTCTGGGAAACGGAGGCCGATCCGAACCAGATCGCACAGGTCATCAGCAATATTGTTCTTAATGCCGTCGAGGCGACGCCGAATGGTGGCAAGATCGAGGTGAGTGCGAAGAACGTGACCGCGCCGCCTGCGAATCTGCTGCCTGGTGATTATTTATGTGTCACCGTGCAGGATCGCGGCATCGGGATATCGCCGGAGCATCTGCCGCGCATTTACGATCCATTTTTCACCACCAAAAAGCAGGCGCGGGGGCTTGGGCTGGCCGCAGCTTACTCCATCATCCAGCGCCACGGGGGCCATATTGCCGTGGAGTCCGGCGAGGGCATGGGAACGACGGTTACTTTTCATTTGTATGCGGTGCGGTCAGTTGCACCGGTAATTGAATCGGCACCTGACAGGGGGCAGGAGCCGCCTGTTGCGAATGTCGTTTCCGAAGCACCGCCGAAACGCGGAAACTTACGTGTGCTGGTGATGGACGATGACGAGTCGATCCGCATATTGACTGGAGTCATGTTCAAGCAGCTTGGCTACGATGTGGTTTCGGTGCCCGACGGGGATTCCGCGCTTCTTGCGCATGCGGATGCCGTCGCCGCGGGCCGACCTTTCGACCTGGTAGTGATGGATCTTACCATCCCAGGAGGCATGGGAGGCAAGGAGGCGATCCGTCGCCTTCGTGAAAAGGACACCACGGTGCGCGCCATCGTGTCGAGCGGCTATTCGCACGATCCCGTGATGGCGCACTATGCGGAGCACGGTTTTGATGGCGTGCTGCCAAAGCCTTATGCGCGAAAAGGACTGATCGATACTCTAAAGCAACTCCACCTCGCCTGAGGCCCCGCGTTCTTTCTATCAGGAGTCGAGTGTGAATGCAGGTAATCCGGCGACCATTGCCGCCGGGCGCTCGCAAGTAGTCGTCAGCTCGACATAGCGGCCGCTGTCCGATGCAACATGAATGCTTTCCATGATGTCCACGGCATGGAGCGCGACTTCGCCGTTTGCGCGGTGTTTGCGGCCGGAGGCGATTGCGGTGGCCATGTCCGCCACGCCGAGTCCGCGGCTGTTTTCGTGGTAGGGATGGCTGAGGGGGACGTCCTCCCAATCCTTGCTTCCGGGTTTGCCGATGCGGACCAGGCCCCCGAAGCCGTTTGGATCGGGGACTTGAAGTGTGCCCTCGGAGCCGTAGATCTCGATGCAGGGTAATGAGTGGCGGCCCTTGATATCGAAGCTGGTGGTGAAGTTGCAGATCGCTCCGTTTGCGAAATCTAGCACGGCGGAGATATGTGTCGGGACTTCGACTTTGATGATGTTGCCATGCTTCGGCTGGCTGGTGATGGTGCGCTCTGGAAATGTGATGCGGGTGGAACCTGCAACGCGTCTCACGGGGCCGATCAACGTGATCAAAGCGTGCAGGTAGTAGGGGCCCATGTCGAACATGGGGCCGCCGCCTTTTTCGTAGTAAAATTCAGGGGAGGGATGCCATGTTTCGTGGCCGCCGCAGAGCATGTTTGCGGTCACGGCGACCGGGGTGCCGATCGCGCCTTCGTCGATCAGCTTGCGGCATGTCTGGATGCCGGCGCCCAGCACGGTATCGGGGGCGCAACCGACGCGGAGACCATGCGAATGCGATGCGGCGACGACTTGCTTGCCCTCCTGGAGCGTGAGTGAAAAGGGCTTCTCGCTGAACGCGTGCTTGCCTGCCTCGAGGATGCGCATGTCCACCTCGGCGTGGGCCTTGGGGATGGTGAGGTTGATCACGATCTGGACTTCGGGGTCCTGGAGTAACTCCTCCACGCTGACTGCGCGGGGGATGCCGAACTCCTTTGCCATGGCCTGGGCGCGGGCGATGTCGAGATCGGCGCAGGCCAGGAGGTTGAGGACGGGGAATTGTTTGCATGCCTTGAAGTATGCCTTGGAAATGTTTCCGCAGCCGATGACGCCGATTTGAGTCTGTGACATATGAAGTATGGAATTTGGTAGATGGAGGGTGCAGGGATTGCAATCCAATACGGTTGGTAAGGGTTGGCAAAGGTTGATTAGCCTGCCGAAATGACAGGTTTTGCTGATGATCCAATATGTTTTGCATCCATTCTAATGAGAGGTATGAAAACGGCGGATGATCGGCGGGGATAAAACTTGATTATGTCGGGTATTTACGCAAGAAAACGGTTCCTCTGAAAAAATAAACGCACTCCTGCCCCTTTTTCTCCCGCACGCATGAAAAGTCTAAAAAATACCGGTAATCCGGCGAACCCGCATGAATTGTCACTGGCCGATGGCTGGAGTTTTTTTGAAGCCAAAAGCAAACGCTGGCTGTCCGCCGAGGTTCCGGGGTGCGTGCATCTGGACCTGCTTCGCCATGGGTTGATCAAGGATCCGTTCTGGGGTTCGAACGAGCTGGATTTGCAATGGATCGAGCACGAGGACTGGAAATATCGCACCACGTTCACCGTTCCGGCCGAGGCGCTTGCGGCGGAACATATCGACCTGGTGGCGGATGGGCTCGACACGCTGGCGACGATTTTTCTGAATGGCAAGGAACTGGCGCGCACGGAGAATATGTTCACCGGGTATCGCTTTGCGGTGAAGGGGCTGCTGCGCAAGGGGGAGAATGAGCTGGAGATCCGGTTCGCGAGCACGGTGCCTTACATCGCCAAGAACAAGACGAAGGACCATTTCTGGGAATGGAACGATCCGGTGGGGGGCTGCTCGCTTGTTCGCAAGGAGCAATGCCAGTTTGGATGGGATTGGGGTCCGCGATTCGTCACCGCTGGCATCTATAAGCGCATCGCGCTGGAGAGCTGGTCGGCGAATCGTATCGAGTCGCTCCTCATTGAGCAGACGCATGCAAAGGGCGCGGTGAAACTGCGCGTCAAGCCCGAGACTTTTGCGAAAGCACCGGCATCGAGTTTCCGCAGCCGGCTGTCGCTGGATGGTAAAGTGGTCGCCGAGGTCGAGGGACTGGAGATCAACGTGACCGACCCGAAGCTCTGGTGGACGAACGGTCTCGGGGCTCAGCCGCTGTATGACCTGGAGGTGGAATTGCTCGCTGGCGCTGAAGTGATCGACCGCGCAAAACGCAGGATCGGCCTGCGCACGATCGAACTCGACCGCCATGCCGACCAATGGGGCGAGAGCTTCCAGTTTGTGATCAATGGAGTGCCGATTTTTGCCAAGGGAGCGAACTGGATACCGGCGCATTCGTTTGTCAACGCGCCCGACCGCGCATTTTATGACAACCTGCTCGGGTCCGCTGCGGAGGCCCACATGAACATGATCCGCGTGTGGGGCGGTGGGATCTACGAGATGGAGGAGTTCTACGATCTCTGCGACGAGAAAGGGCTGCTGGTGTGGCAGGATTTCATGTACGCCTGCGCGCTGTATCCTGGCGATCCGCATTTTCTCAAGCTGGCCCAGGAGGAGGCGGAGTACCAGGTGAAACGCCTCTCGCACCGCGCCTGTCTCGCGCTGTGGTGCGGTAACAACGAGATAGAGCAGATGGTGAGCGATGCCACCAAGACCAGCGGGCGCAAAAAAGCCTACGAAGCCATTTTCTACAAGATGCTTCCGAAAGTGGTGTCGAAATTTGGCGGCGCGACGCCTTACTGGCCGAGCTCGCCGCACAACCCGGAAGGCTGGGAGAAGGGGCACAACAATGAAAACGCGGGCGACTCCCATTTCTGGGACGTCTGGCACTCGCGGCACAATGTGAAGCGCTACGAGGAAAAAGGATTCCGCTTCTGCTCCGAGTTCGGCATGCAGAGCTACAGCTCGCCGGAGATCGCGGCCACGTTCTGTCCGCCGGAGCAGTTCAATGTGTTCAGCCCGGCGATGGAGAACCACCAGAAGAACGCAGCCGGCAACCAGATCATCCTCGATTACGTTTCGCGCCGGTACCGGTTCCCGAAGGATTATGCCTCGCTGGCCTATCTCTCGCAGCTCAACCAGGCGTATTGCATGAAGGTGGGCATCGAGCATTTCCGGCGCTCCATGCCGCGCACCATGGGGGCGCTCTACTGGCAGCTTAATGATTGCTGGCCCGTGTTCTCGTGGAGTTCCATCGAATTTGGCGGACATTGGAAAGCTCTGCACTACGAGGCGAAGCGCTTCTTTGCGCCGTTGCTCGTATCCGCGCATGTGCCCGGCGACGAAAAGGCGGGGAAAGGGAACTACACCACCTCCACGATCCACGACGTGAATCTCTACACCGTCTATGACGCTCCGCAGGAAGCCTCCGGCGAATTGAAGTGGGCGCTGTATCATCTCGACGGACGCATCCTGCGTCGCGGCTCAAAGAAAGTGACGCTGAGTTACGGGAAATCGGTGCTCCAGGAGAAGCTGGATTTCGCGCCTGAGATCGCGAAACACAAAGCCGGGAACCTCGTCCTGCGCACCTGGGTGGAAATCCAGCGGCAGACCGCCGCGCAGAGCACCACGTTCTTCACGGCGCCACGTATGATCGACCTGCCGCATGCGGTGGTGGATGTTTCCATCCAGGAAATGGATTCGCGGCATTTTGAGGTCGAGCTCGTTTCGCCTGTGTTCCAATACCAGGTCGAGTTCACCCTGCCGAAGATCGCGCATCGCGCCAGTGACAACTACGTCGATCTTTTCCCCGGGATTCCGCACCGGATCCAGATCACCACGACCAAACCGACGAATGTAAATGAGCTCATGAAACGCTTGAGCACGATGTCGCTGGCCGATACTTATCAATAACAACAATCCCCAATTCCAAATCCCCAAAATATCCATGGCTAAAAAATTAAGAGCAGTCCTCGCCGGTTGCGGCGGCATGAGCGGTGCGTGGTTGACCCCCGCAAAAGCGAACAAAAACCTCGAAATCGTAGGCCTCGTCGATATCCGCGAGGAATCGGCGCAAAAGCGCAAGGATGAGTTCGGTTTCGCATCGGCTCAGACAGGCACGAGCCTTGCCGCAGTGTTGAAGGCCGTGAAGCCGGACATCGTGTTCGATTGTACGATTCCCGCCGCGCATGTGGATGTGACGCTCACCGCGCTGCGCCATGGCTGCCATGTGCTTGGCGAAAAGCCGATGGCGGAAAATCTCGCCGATGCCCGCAGGATGGCGAAGGCCGCGCAAAAGGCCGGCAAGCTTTACGCGATCATCCAGAACCGGCGCTATACGCCATCGATCCGCGCGCTCCGCGGATTGATCGCCAAGGGGACCCTTGGCAAGATCACCACGCTGAACAGCGACTTTTACATCGGCGCGCACTTCGGGGGATTCCGCGACGAGATGCGGCATGTGCTGCTCGTCGATATGGCGATCCACACCTTCGACATGGCGCGCTACATCGCGGGGGCCGACCCGGTCTCCGTGTATTGCAAGGAATGGAACCCGAGCGGCTCCTGGTACGCGCACGACGCATCGGCCATCGCCATCTTCACCATGAGCAACGGCCTTGTTTTCACCTATCGCGGGAGCTGGTGCTCCGAGGGGATGAACACCACCTGGGAAGGCGACTGGCGGGCGGTCTGCGAAAACGGCAGCGTCACCTGGGACGGCGCGGACAAGATCAGCGCACAGGTCGTCACCAAGCGCGGCGAATTTTTCTCCAAAACCAAGCCGGTCGAAGTGCCCATCCCTGCCGATGGGAAACCGGTGGGACACGCGGCGCTCATCAACGAGTTTGTGGACTGCGTCCGGCTCGGCAAAACGCCGCAGACCATCTGCACGGACAACATCAAGAGCTTCGCGATGGTGATGGCCGCGCTGGAAAGTTCGGAGAGCGGGAAAGTGGAGAAGGTGAAGTTTTAATGCGGCTGTACCAGAGAAAGATTTAACAGGAGGAAACAGAGAGAACGGAGAAAGGCGTTTTTAGGATCATGAGGCTCTCTCGTTTCGGTAAATGAAACAATTTCAGATATCGCCTGTGACGACTGTTGTAGATCTCGACAAACAAATACGCCGGGGAAAAGCGGTCTTGCGTGAATTGAAGGCCACTTTGGAGGATTTGGAAGATCGTCGCGAACTTGCCGCCGCAAAAAAGCGCAATGCAGGCAAGCCGGGGACATCCCTTCGCCAAGCTGCGAAAGAATTTGGACTTTAAACATTCGGCTGTCTGGTTCCCAGCAGAGTGCTCATGCCTGTTGATGGAAAGTTGGCGAACCCTGCTGCCGCTCATCAATGAATTTGTGGATTGCGTTTGGCTCGCCAAAACGCCCAAACGATTTGCACAGACAACATCAAGTGCTTCTCAATGGTGATGGCCGCGTTGGAAAGCTCTGAGAGCGGTAGGGTTGAGAGAGTGAAGTTTTGATGCCTTCCTGATTGCGTCAGCTCATATTCGAGCGCAGGTAGGAAACGAAGACTGAACACGAAGCCAGCATAAACTTTGCATCGGCATAAGTTAGATTTGATTCTTCTAATAAGGAGTGCCGCACGCCAGAGGCGTCACTTGTAAATCCGTACAGAGCAAGAAATGATTTCTGTAGGGCTGGATGCAGATCAGGAATTTTTTTCAATGCGTCGCCGAGTGTTGCGGTTTTGAGGTTCGTCACGAGACGACAGGTAGCCTCCACGGCCGAAATGGATTCTTTAATCGAATTTCGGTAATCTGGATTTTCACGATCGCTTAGCATCACCAAAGCCGCACGAATGTGCTCACGGACAGGCGCGTCGGGGTGACTCAACGCATCTTCGATGGCTTTGATTTCATTCCTGTCTGTTATCTCGACAACTTCCTTTCCTACTATTCGATATGCAGCTTTCTCCTTCTCAAGAACTGCGTTGAGTTGCTTGAGAACTTCAGTATCGAGGAAGGTGTCGCTATCCTGAATGAGAAACTCGATAAAATCGTAAACAGCGAACCATTCGCAGCTAAAGAAAGTTTTTTTCAAGATTTCGTAATCGCCCTCTCTACTATAGGCGTGCTTGAACTGCGAAAGCGTATCCAAATCGTATTTGAAGTGGTGGAACCACAACCGCTTAACAATAGCCTCGATACGATTGCAGATCGCTGGGTTCCGGGTACGATCGTTAGGCAGCTTCCAATTATCCCACATCACGAGCGACAAGAGGTTCCAAAGAGAAACCCGCAAGGGGTTATCGATTTGCTCACGTTGAAATGCGCGTTCGATTTCAGTGTATCCGTATCACTGGGAAAACTTTGGCATTGGAGGGTTTCATGACCATCCACAATTCGTTTGCTTGAGACAAGGCTGAAACCATTGCGCTAAGAAAAACGAAGTCCGTTCAACAACGTGGTCATCGGCACATCCTCATGGAATTACATAGGCAGGCGCAGGCAGCTTTACGAGCAAGAGCGAAGTGAAGAGGAAAGGGATGGTAGAGCGATGCCCATTTAAGGGAAAAAGCAGAAGATTTGTCCGAAGAAGCTGTCGCGGGGGACACGGCGAAGCGTGGTCCCTCCAATAGGTGCTGCGCGATTTGAGAGCCGCGGGAGTTGAGGCGAGGGGATCCGTCACCCCGCTCCCGGGGGTTATGGTTTGGTGAGAATGGGGTTACCCGGAGTTTCGCTACGCTGCACACCGGGCTTTAATTCCGTCGCACCCTTCGGGCGCTGGATGTGACGAGAGCCTTCTTTATTACATACTCGATTTGGGACAGATTTACCTTATCCTAGTGACGTTCTGGACAGAACATCCCTATGAAAACATCCCTCTGGCTCATCTTATTTCTAGTGGGTTTTTCTTGCCGCGCTGATTGCGCTGATGGAATACTTGCCGCCGTTGCTACGTGTCCATCGCTAATTTTTTCAATTCATGCCCGACGAAACCAAGGAAACCAAAAAGAAACCCGGTAGCTGGAGTGTTGTGCGCAAACACCTCGCGACTTGGGATAAGGCTGCCCTGATTGGCCTGGTTAAAGACATTTACGAAGCCGCTGGAACGAACCGGGATTTTATCCAGGCCCGGTGCAATGCGGAAGAAGGTGATGTGTCCCTGGCGAATTACAAAAAGCGTGTGGTCGATCAATTTTATCCGGCGCGGGGGGAGGCGAAGCTCAAGCTTGGTGAGGCGCGCAAGGCGATCCGCGAATACCACAAGGCCACCGGGAATATTCCCGGCACTATCGAGCTGCTGCTTACGTTTTCCGAGGCGGGTGCGAAGTTCACGAATGATTTCGGTGACATAGATGACCGTTTTTACGGCAGTCTCTGCTCTGCGATGGACGAATTGGCTGATCTTATCATTAGTGAAGGAGAGGAGGCTTGGGGGGCTGTTTCCACGCGCATGGAGAAGCTTGCGAACAGCACCAATGGCATCGGTTGGGGATATGGCGACTACGTAGGCGACGTCTTTGTTGAGCTCTGTCAGCACTTTTCATCCCCTGTCTGAAATGGCATTCACTGAGCTTGAAATTGCCCTTGTCGAGGTTGCGATGTCTCCATTCATGAAGAAGCGGCGGCCGCCTGAGAAGTTCAGGGCGAAGCTTGATCTTGCGTTCCGTATCGTGGACCAGAGCGTGATTATTTATTCGGATCCGTCCCACTTGGCGTGAGCGGAACAAAACAACCGAGTATCCAGTCGCGAAGGCGACCTATGTCCGGAACGCGAACCATTGGAAAGTATTCTGGATGCGCGCCAATCTGAAGTGGTTCCCCTACGAACCGAGCCCAGTGGCGACCGTCGGGGAGTTCCTCGCTTTGGTGGATGAGGACAAAGATGGTTGTTTCTGGGGATGATTACCTGGTCTTTACATTGTTGGGTATGGAGATCTCGATGCGGATGATGCGCAATGGGTTGCCTCTGGATTGGATGAATTACTTACTCATAATAGCGGAGTCGCCTTTCTTAAATAGTATAAATAATAGTACAATAGTACGCTTGGCATGGAGAAGGGGAGGTAGAAGGCAAGCGCATACCCAAGGCCATGGAAACACGCCTATAAGAAGAATAATTTCCGAATAAAGCTTCTGGACGCAGGGGCCGGAGAATCCCGGGCATGCGCCTTACCATTCCGAACGTTTCAATACACGGGCCCGCCTCCGCCCACGGATTGCAGCTCTGTACCCATCGGCCTCTCCCAGAGTCGAGTATTTCGCTGCGCTCGGTTTCCGCCACCTCAACGGAGGGCGCGGAGAGGGGGGGAAGCAAGACCGGAGCGTTGTTGGACTCAGCTGTTATACTCTGTCACTGCGCGGGGGTGGATTGCTTGAGGAGCTTGGTGCTGACGGTGTATTCGTGGACGATGATTTTTTCGCCTGTGGCAGGGATGATGGTGGAACCAGCCTGGGCGGAGAAGTTTGGAGGGGGGATGACCTCGCGCTTCGGCAGGATGTGGAAGTCGCAGACGAGCCAGAAAACGCAGAGATGAACGGCGACGACAGCCAGCACGAGGCTGATGATCGTGCTGCGTTTCATTTTTTCGGCGCTTCCTCGCCTTCCTTGATGAGTTTCCAGAAGGCTTTGCTTTGCTCGAGTTCCTCGTCCTCGGCCATGGGGAGCTTTGAGCGGAAGAGGAAGTCGCGGAAGGTGCTTTTGTGCAGGATGCGGTGGACGGTGATGCCCTCGGGGGTTTTTTCGAAGTAGATGCGGTAGTTATTCTTGGCGTAGTAGCGGTAGAGTTTTTTGCCGTCGCGCTCGATGAGGCCGAATTTCTCGGATTTGTCCTTTTCGAGATCCTCGGGGAGGATCTGGAACTGGTCCAGGATCTCGAGCTGCAAATCCTTGGAGAGATTTGAAAGCTCGGCGGCGCTTATCTGGTTGAAGATGATCTGGAACATGGATCAGGGGTTGTGAGCTTGCGCGGAATTTTCCACTGGATGCAAATAAATTCGTTCAACCCGGGAGGAGATGCCAGTGAAAATTTCCCATGCGATGGTGCCTGCTTTTTGGGCGAGTTCGGATGCGAGGATTTCCTCTGCGCCCTGACGACCGATGAGCACGGCTTCCTCCCCGGCTTCGACGCCGGGGAGTGCGGTGACGTCCACCATGATCTGGTCCATGGTCACGCGACCGAGGAGGGGGCAGCGCCGGCCGCGGATGAGGACTTCGGCGCCCTGGTTGGAGAGGTGGCGCTGGTAGCCATCCGCATAGCCAAGGCCGAGGACGGCGA
The DNA here is from genome assembly GCA_049692655.1 of Chthoniobacteraceae bacterium. Classification (GTDB taxonomy): domain Bacteria; phylum Verrucomicrobiota; class Verrucomicrobiia; order Chthoniobacterales; family Chthoniobacteraceae; genus DASZPK01. The sequence continues at coordinate 14,574 of JBAVPB010000037.1, forward strand.
TGCGGGCAGGGGCCGGGGTGATGTAGGTGCGGCCGTAGCTGACGCCATGGCCGGCGGGGAGTGCGCGTACGGTGGTGACGCGGGATTTCAGGGTCATGACGGGGCGTAATTCGCCCTGGAAACCGGGGATGGGGGAGCTGCCGTACAGGGCGAGGCCGATGCGGGCGAGGTCGTGGGCGTGGCCCGGGAAGTGGATGGCGCCGGCGCTGTTCAGCACATGGATGCCGGGGGATTGGATGCCGGCGGCGTGGAGCTGCTGGACGATGGTTTCAAAGCGGGCGATCTGGTCGTGCGTGTAGGCGTCGTCTTCATCCGACACGGGGAGGTGGGTCGAGATGGTTTTGATTTCGATATTGGGAAGCGCCGCGATTGCGCAAATTTTTGCCACGGCGACCTCTTCGTTCACTCCGAGGCGGCCCATGCCGGTATCGATGGTTACGTTTACAGGCAACGGCTTTGGGGCGAGCTGGCTGAAGGCGACCGCTTCTTCCAGGGAGGAGATTGCCGGGACGAATCCGTGGCGGGCGATTTCCCGTCGCTCTTCGGCGAGAGCGGTGCCGAGTATGAAAATCCGTTCCTGCTGGACGACTTCGGAAAGTTGCAGGGCCTCGGTGAGATTTGCGACGCCGAAGGCTTCCACTTCCTTGAGAAGCGCCCTGGAGACGGGAAGGACGCCGTGGCCGTAGGCGTTTGCCTTGACGATGGCCATGATGCTGCCCTGCGGGCCGAGATTTGCACGGAGCCTGGCGGCATTATGCCGCAACGCAGAGAGATCGATTTCAGCCCAGCAACGCATTTTTGAAGAAATTATGACTTAAGGGTTGACCATCGAAGGCTTGATATCGCCAGATTTACAGGTAAACCACAAGCTGAACATTATGAGAAAATTTTTCGCTTTCATCGCGGTGCTCGTTGCTTTTTCACAATGGGTGGCTGCCGCCGCACCGGCCAGTTCATCGAGTCCCACTCCGTCGCCAACCGCTTCGCCCAGACCGAGGCCGAGAGTGAAGGCATCGCCTTCGCCGGCTGTTGCGGCTTCCGCGGCGGTTTCACCCGGAACTTCGCCGGTGGTGAGAACACGGAGGGCGCAGGTAGCGGCTTCTCCTTCGGTATCGCCCACAGCAACGCCCAAGCCGAGGAAGGCGTCGCTGTTCCATCGCATCTTTGTAGGCGGCACC
>JBAVPB010000038.1:0-22967 GCA_049692655.1 Chthoniobacteraceae bacterium
ACTACGGCGGCCATACCTTCGACCAGAATGCGTGGCGCGACCGCAACCGCCTCCATATGGATGCCCTGCGGGGACGGGAAATCCTGTCGCCCCTGGATGCGGTGGGAGGGACGATGCTCCTGATCCGCGCGGACCTGCATCGCAAGGGATTGATTTTCCCGCCAAAACCCTACGGGCGGAACAACCCTCTCGTCCGCCTGCCCGCCGATTGTTTCGACCCGGAAAATCCCGGTGAGCTGGAAACGGAGGGGCTCGGCATCATGGCTGGGGACATGGGCGTGCAATGCTGGGGGCTGCCGACCCTGGAGATCATCCACCGGAAAAAGTGAGAGTAGCGACAGGCCTTAGCTTGGAGGACGTCTAAAAAGTCATTTTGTCCACAGATTACACAGATTAAAGAAAGAGACGCCTTGGGAAAATCTGGCATTAATCTTTGATGACTGCTTTTTCCGCTTACTTTTTAGACGTCCTCTTATCGGAGCGGTTTCAGTGGCGGTTCAATCGCGGGGATAAAATTACGGCTTCGCTTTGCGGCGTTCCATGATTTTGTAACAGAGCCGGCGCAAAGGGGGTGTCTCGTCCAGCCTGACGAGGTCGAGAAAGGATTTTTGAAGCGGTTCGTTTTTCCAGGCGAGATAGCTCCGGTATTCCGCGCGATCTTTTTTCAACATGAGGAGATACTGCGCGAGTTCGCGGGGGCCTGCGAAGTCACCGGCCTTGATGATGCATTTCCTGGCGGGGAGATACGCGTCGATGTTGGACGCACCCATGTAAACGGGGACGGTGCCGGCGATCAATGGATCGAACAGTTTTTCCGTCACGTAGTCGATGCTGTTGCTGTTTTCAAAGGCGAAATTGAAGAGATACCTTGAGATGATCGCGAGCTTTGTATCGCGTCCCACATCGTGCTTGATCCGGCGGTTGTTGCGGGATTTCCCATACGAATCCACTTTCATGCACTGCATGAGTTCCCCGACAAATTCATGGCGGTTATTATGCGCGCCCTCATTGGAGGCAATATAAACCGCCGGGGCACGGCGAAACTTCCACCTGGGAGGCGCCTTCAAATCCGCCAGATGCCGCGGATCAAAATAGAGCATGGGGATATCCGAACCCCTCCGGAAATTCATCGTGATATCAAAATGCCGCATGAAGGAGGGCTCCGCCTGGAGGGGGTAGTTTGCATCCGACTCCATGGACATGCCGACCCAGAGCTGGCCCGGCCTTTTCGGGATGCGGGGCGGTTCCTTCATGTTGGGGATGTGAAATAAAACCGCGTCCGCGATTGCCATGCGGCTGTGGTCCGTGGTGACGGTACACAAGTCTTCCGCCACGCCGGGTGAAAATCCGATGGCGTCCATCAAGGTCAACCCGAAATAAGGGGTGAAATAAAGCACTTCCAATTTCTGCGGAGAGGAAGCCGGATTCATATCAGATTTACTCGTTGGATTTCTGCATCACGATGTCGCACATTCCCCATGAGACCGCTTCCTGCAGGGAGGTCACAGGCACCAGGCCGTCCATGGTTATCTTGTTTAAATTGAATCCCTTGCTGACGAGGTTTTCCAGCATTTCCAGCGGATCGTGCCCCATGGCGCGGATCATTTCCGTGTTGAGCTCAAAAATCACAACCAGATCCGTGGCATTGTCCAGGGTGTGTTGCAGCCCCTGGAAAATGAGGGGCTCGCTGCCCTCTGCATCGATCTTGATGACATCCGGGCAGGGCAACCCGCGTTCACGAAGAAAAGCATCGAGGCTGACTGACTCCACGGAAACTTCCTCCACCGAATCGGCAACCTGCCCCAGAAAAGCCGGGCGCGCAGGGGCGAGGCTGCTTTGTCCCGTGTGCTCCCTCGATTTTCGAAGAGTCACGGTTCCCGCCGAACCGGCCACCGCCTTGTTGATCACTTCGCACTGACAGACAAAGCTGTTGATCTCGATGCTTTCCCGAAGGAGACCGCATAAATCGCGGTTTGCCTCGAACGCGATGACTTTCCCCAGGCGCCCCACCCTCTCCGCAGCCAGCAGGGTGTAGTAGCCCATGTTTGCCCCGACTTCGACGATTGTGGCTCCCGGCCTGACGTGCTTGATGAATACTTCCGTGGTTTCCTGCTCCCAATCTCCCGTAAGCAAAAGCCGGGGCGCCACGGACCTGTCCCGCGTATCGATGTAGATGGCCTGACCGTGCAGAGTACGCGTAAGCACGCGATGATCCCCCAGATAGATAACAGGCCGGTGTTGAGTGTGATCCTCCGCGAACACCCGGGCATGCGTCCCCTTGCCGGCAAGGTATGCAGGGACAAACTGATCTTCGAGCACCGCCAGGAAACTCTGGTAATGAATGTCCGTGGAGGAAAGCCTCTCCAGGCGGCCCCGCCTGGCAAACACGACGAAAACCTCGTTTGCGAAAACAGGGTCCTGCGCGAGGCAAACTGCAAACAATCCCCGGGCTTCCATCTCCCGGAGCATCCCCTTGTGGAGAAGCAGCCAGTCGTATCTCCCCGACAATTCATCGCCGTAGGCATGGCATTCAATGCCGGAAAAATGGGCGGTCAATTCGGGCGGAGCAATCAGCCGGTCCGTGGCGGTGAGGTGTGACCGGACAAAGTCCGCCGCCGACTTCCAATAATGATCGAGGCTGTGGAAAGCCGGCTGGTTTGCAGTAATATTTGCCTGCGGCATGTTCCCCTGTTTCTCAAAACCGGACCTGAGGGGAAAGCAATCATTCAGAAAATTGCGCAGGACCGTGTTTTTGATTTCCACCTGGTCGTCCCAATCATCATTAATCGTGAAAAATTTATGTTTGATGCGCCGGATTTTCTCCAGTTTTTCCAAAGGTCGTTCAATCGGGGGCCGAAACATGACGAATTGATATTCCGCGGGGCTGATGAAGGGGGCTTCGCACCGGTTTACGGAGGCCTGATAGTGGGAGTAGAGCACATGCAGCATGGCCATTTCCGGCCCGCGAAAACGCAGCGAGGAAGTGGCCTTGAACTCTTTGCGCCATAATTTCTGCACTTCCTTTATTACGTTGCGGTCGTAAACCATGGGCACATGAGGGAGTGAGGCATAATCGCGTTCACCAAAGGCAGTCTTTAACAGCCCATGACTATAGGCCAGGAAACTATGGACCAGGTCGTTGCCCTCATCCTCCGGCACAGGAAGCCGCTGGGGCTCAATCAAAATACCCGGCTTCCCCGAGGCTGAAATAAAATCCTCCCTCCGGACGGGTTGCCCCAAAAACATGTCGTCATTGAAGTAAAGAAACAGACGGGACAAGCCGGGGATGCGGTGCAGATGCGCTTCGATGGCAGCGGAGTTGAAGGTGGGGAGATCCGCTTTATCGGGGAAGATCGCTTCATGGGTGACTATGCGCACCCGGGGATGGTCCACCTGCAACCAGGCTGGAACCTGCCCGTTTGTAACCAGAAACACCCTGTTTATCCAAGGGGCACAGGCCTCAAGCGAGCGCAGGGAATAGCGCAACTCATCGCTATCTTGAAAACGCCTGCCACCGGCGACCAAAGGATCCCTGGAATGAGGTTCCGCACGCCGGTACTGCTCGAGACTGCTGCGGAAAGCGGGGTCGCATCCATCGACCCATGTATAAACAACATCGACTCCTCCCGTGAGCGCGGAAGCGTCGTGCTTTAATTTTTCAAGGCAGCGGATTGCTCTGTTTAAAAAGGGGCGCATTTGTTTCAAGCATTGCGATCAGGACCCTCCCTGGCCGGGCACGGCGACCGGCGCGCTCCATGGTGGGAAGCCGGGGACCTTGAGCCTGCGCTTGAAGATGTGCGTGCCGTCGGTGACGTAGAGCACATCGAAATGGTCCCCGCCGAAACAGAGGCTGAGCGCCGGGCCGCAGGGAGTGGGGAGCGGCAGGATGGCGCGCACGCGGCCATTTTGATCACAGACCTGCACGCCCATGCGCGTGGCGGCGTAGAGATTGCCGTGCAGATCGACGGCGAGATCCTCCGCGCCGCTGTCATTGGGGATATCGGTCATGTGCAGCCAGTAATAGGGCTGCCTGGCGGTGAGGGAGCCATCCGCACCGGTGACGTAACTGTAGATCCACTTGGTGGTGTGCTCGGCGGCGTAGAAAAGCGAGCCATCGGGCGCGAATGCGATGCCGGAAGCAGACTGGAGGCCCTCGTCGATGGCCTTTTTTTCGCCGCCCGGCTTGATCTGCCAGATGCGGCTCGGCATGTCGCTGTGCTCGCCGGGTTCGCTGATGTAGAGCGTGCCATCGTGGGTGACGAGGATGGTGTGGCCTGCGATGCCATCGGCAACGGTGCGGCTGGCGCCCTGGGGATCGAACGCGACGATTTTTTTCTCCTTGGGAACGATGCCGTAGAGCGTGCCATCCGGCCCGAACGCCTCGCCGGTGATGGCGGGGCCGTGTGCGATGAACTCGACAGATTTGTCATCCGCACCGAGACGATAGACTGCGCCCGCAGGGGCGTCGCTCGCATAGATCTCGCCTCTGGCATTGGCAGCGAGGCCGGCTGCGGATTGGAATTTTTGCGGGATCTGCTTCCAGCCTTCGCCCGGAAGCGTGATCTCCTGGAGCGTGCTGTTGTGCGAAATGCCCGCTTTGATGGGGGCCGGGTAATCGCGCCAGAGCCAGCGCATGACGTCGGGGAAAATAACCGCGCCTGCCTGCCCATTATGCCCATGGGTGCCCCAGGCGTGGGCGACATCGTAGCCGGAAAAGCGGAGGGCCGACTCCATGTTCAGATTCGCATCGTACCACGAGCCGAAAAGCGCGTTCCATGCATCGGCGGAGCCATCCTCCAGGAAAATGCGAATCGTCCTGGGATCGGTCTTGCGGATCAATGCCGGGTATTCATGGCCGCCGCGCATGGATACGAATGTGCCGATGACGCTATAGACGCGCGTGAACTGGTCGGGCCTGTGCCATGCAAGGGTGAAGGAGCCGATGCCGCCCGTGCTGCCGCCGGTGACGGCGTGGTCGTTTCCATCCGGCGAGATATTGATCGCACGGCCATCCGCGGTCTTCAATTTTTGCACGGCGGGGAGGAGCTCGTTCAACACGTAATCGGGGAAATGATCGTTCACGCTGTCGAATTCATACGACCGGTTGAAACGGATGGGTTTCTTTTTTCCGCCCTGCTCCTTCGAGACGACGCCGGGCGAAATGCCGACGCCGATGATGACCGGCACTTCCTTTTTCGCGATGAGGTTGTCGAGCACCGTGCCTTCGCGGGGGCCCAAGCCATCGAGCTTGATCAAAAGGCACGCGGGCTTTGCGGGATCGTACTGGGCGGGCACATAGACCTGGAAGCCGTTTTCCGTGCCGGGATAGATCGCGGAATCCGTGATGGTGCCATGGAGAAACTCGCCGTGGGGCACAGTCGGATCGACGATGCCCTCGGGGGCGGATGTGCCGGTGAGTTCCGCCTGTATTTTAGCCACGAGCGCGTTTGCATCCGCAGGCGAAGCGGCTTGCACGGGCGAAGCGGATGGCTGCGCCGGGGCGGGCGTTTGCGCACCGGCGATCGAAAGCGTGATAAGCAGGAGGGTGGTGGATAGGACCTGGCGATGCATCATATTTTGGCGGGGGTGAAACTGCCGGACACCCGGCAATGTGACAGGGTGGTTTTTTTAACATCAACATTCCCAGGCGGCAATAGCTGTCGTGACCTGCCGGTGGATGCGCTTGATCGCGGGGCGATCCGGGCTGCGGAAGCAATGGGCAGGACAGGATTCGAACCTGTGAAGGCGTAAGCCAGTGGATTTACAGTCCACCCCGTTTGGCCACTTCGGTACCTACCCGTTTACTTCTCACCTTCGTTCGCAAGGCTTCGCGAAAAAAGGGAAGGGGTTTATATCCTTACAATTCCGGCAATTGCAAGAGTTTTGAGAACATTGATGGTTTTGCCTTCTCTTCCTTCAGCGCGAGGCTCTCCGCGGCGTCGCGCGGGAGGATTTTCACGGACTTGATCACGGGCCTGTCGGTGGGGTCGTCATTGCTGTCGGCGGGAAGGGTGCTGATTTTATCGAGATTATCCATGCCGCGCGCGACGTGGCCGAACACGGTGTACTGGCCGTCGAGGTTGGGCATCGGCTTCAGGCAGACGTAAAACTGGCTGCCGCTGGAGACGCGGGTGGGGTTCAGCTTGTCCGGCAGACGGGACATGGCGACGGCGCCGACGGTGTGCTTGCGATGGATCTCGGCAGGGAGGGTGTAGCCGGGGCCGCCTGTGCCGATGCGGAGGCGGTCTTTTTTCCGGCTGAGCGGATCGCCCGCCTGGACGAGCATGTGGGGAAATACGCGGTGGAATGCGATGCCGTTGTAGAAGCCCTTGCGCGCGAGTTTCTTGAAATTCTCGACGGTCTGCGGTGCGTCGGTATCGTAGAACTCGATGATGACGGGGAGCAGCTTGTCCTGGTTTTCGATTTTAACGGTGATGAGCGCGACTTTGCCTTCATCGTTTGAGGCGGCGAAGAGGTTCATCCCGCCGCAGAGGGAGAGGAGCGACAGGGAGATAAGCAGGATTTTTTTCATGGGATAAATGGCAGTTCTTTTACGAGCACAGGGCATGCGTTTTCAGTGCCGGCATCGTTTGCGGGGCGGGCATTTAAAGTTTCGGCAACCGTGCCTCGCTTCAGATAGCCAAGTGCAATGGGTTTTTCCAAGGCAAAACTGTGGGTGGCGCTGGTGAGCCAGCCGATTTTGCGGTCCGGGGCGTCGGGGGTGAAGAGTTCCATGCCGGCCTGGAGGGGCTTTCCGCCCGTGGAAATGAAGCCGTGCAGTTGCTTGTTCACGTGGCCGACGCTTTTCAGGCGGGAGACGACTTCCTGGCCGATGTAGCAGCCCTTGTGGTAATCGATGGCAGTTTTCTCCAGGCCGGCTTCGTTTGGGAGGATTTCCTCGCCCAGCTCGGCGCCCCAGCGGGGGATGCCTGCCTCGATGCGCAGGGTTTCGAGCATTTCCGCGTCGAGAGCGGGGAAGCCGGCGGCAAATTCGCGCCAGCCGGGGCTGGTGTGTTCTTCTTCGGTGAGGAAAAAATCCCATCCATCGCGGCCATAACGGCGGGATTTTCTTTTGGAGAAAGTGAGTGCGTCGATGCGGGGCGTGGAGCCCGGGAGAGCGATGAGGTGCGCGAGAAAAAACTCCCCGGTGACATCCTCCAGCGTCACATCATCGGAAATGATATACCGCTCCAGCCGCGCGGCGAGGTTCTCCCGCAGGGAAGGGTCCGCGTCCACGAGCAGGCAGTCCTCCCCGGCTGCGATGAAAATATCCGCGCACATTTTGCCCTTCGCGGTCATCACGCAGGCGTGCATGGACGCAGCGGGGGTCAGCTTCCGCACGTCGTTGCTCACCTGGCCGTTGAGATAGCGCACGCGATCGGCGCCGGTGAGTTTGAATATGGCGCGATCCAGGTCCGCCATGGTCCCGTGCGACCCGATGTGTGTGTAAAGTTCCGGGCGGTTCATTTTTACCAAGGCGCGGTTCTGAACCGGGCTAATCCTCCCGCCGCGAACTGAACCAGCTTCTCGATTTCTCTTTTTTAATGGGTGGCAGCGGTCTGCGGCTCATCTCGACGGGCTCAGCTTTGGCCTGCGGCGCTTCTTCCGTTTTCACGGGGATTGCCTCCTCTTTCAGCGGCAGTATTTCTCCGGAAACGGGCTCTGCATCCGTGGAGGATTCCTCCGGGGATTGCGCATCGACGGGCGCTTCCTCAACCGCCGGTTCCTCGTAGGGCTCCACCGCGGCGGGCTCCGGCTCTTTTCCCGGTATCTCGTAAAATTTTGCGATGGAGGAATAGTCGAGATCCGCCCAGCCCTGGTTGATGCTGGCGTAGAGCACGCCTGCGGTGGCGGTAGTGGCGGGAATATCGATGTCAAAATTGTTCGCGGCCTGGATGGCGAGTTGCACATCCTTAAACATATGTTTAACAGAAAAATGCGTGTCGTAATCGCTCGCAATGATCTTCGGCAGTTTCGCATCGAGCAGGCCCGACCTTACACCGTGCTGCTCCAGCGCCTTTGGGAGGACATTCAGGTCCACGCCCGACCTCTGGACGATGGCACAGGCTTCCACGAGTGTCTGCGTGATAGCCGCGGCGATCATGTTTGTCGCGATCTTCACCGTCGCCGCCTGGCCGATCTCGCCGATCTTCACGATCGACTTGCTCGTCGCCTTCAGCACAGGCTCGACGCGCTTGAAGACATCATCGCTGCCGCCGATGTAGTAAAGCAACTGCGCCTTTTCCGCCGCCTCCTTGCTGCCTGTGAATGGCGCATCGAGGAACTTCGCGCCGTAGCCCTCCACCATGCGCGCGGCTTCGATCGTGGCATCCGCCCCGACCGTGGCATTGCAAATCACCGTGTGCTTCGGTGTAAGGGCGCTTCCCATTGCGTTGATGGTTTCAAACAGCGCCGTGGAATCCGCGACAACAAGCTGGATCACTTCGCAAAGGCCGGCGACTTCCGCCGGCGATGCTAGAAAATTGGGCGCCGGCTTGGGCGTGCGATTCCACACATACACTTGAAAACCCGCCGCCCTCAAGTTTGTCGCGATGCGTGACCCTATGATTCCAAGACCAATGACCCCTACGTTAAGTTTAGATTTACGTGCCATGATAATTGTTTCCCCCTGCCCGCAATCCAATGGCATCACCATCGGTTTTTAAAGCAAAAAATCAACGTGATGCAGCTTCTTGGGAACAGGGCACAACAAAGCGCACCCTCCCAATGAGACATCGGTTACAACTCCCGGCTGATGGATCTGCCAGCGATTAAGGCTGCGGAGCCATCGAAGGCATGGACGGCGCTGCTGGCAACGGAGCCAGGTTGACTTTTACGTCAGCCTTGGAGCGCACGGAAGCCAGCAATGTGGTCACAGCTTCACGCTTTTTCGATTCCTTGAGGTAGGACACGATCTTTTCCTTGGCCTCGTCGAAAGGAACGGTGCGCGCTTCTTTTTTGTCGGTCACCTTGATGATATGGAAGCCGTATTGGGTCTTCACCGGGTCGCTGACGTCGCCGACCTTCATCTTAAATGCCGCGTCCGCAAACTCCGGCACCATGCGGTCATGCGTGAAAAAATTCAGGTCGCCGCCAGTGGCCTTCGACCCGGGGTCGTCGGAGAGTTCCGTGGCCAGTTTTGCAAAATCCTCGCCCTTCTTGATGCGGTCTTCGGTCTTCTTCGCGAGCTTTTCCTTTGCCGCCACGACGTCGGGCTTGGCATTCTGGGGCACAGCAAAGAGGATATGGCTGGCGCGCACTTCGTTGGGCACCTGGAATTTGTCGGCGTTCTTGTCGTAAAATTCCTTCGCTTCCGCTTCGGTTACAGCCGTTTTATCGCCGATCTGCGACTCGATCCATTGCTGCTCCTTCAACGAGGTGCGGATGTTTTCCTTCACCTTGTCGAGGGTCTGGCCGTTCTTTTTCAATTCCTCGTTCATTTTGTCTTCCGAGGGAAACTGTGCCTTGATCTGCGCGACGGTCTTGTCCACATCAGCGTCTTCCACCTTTACATCGACTGACAGTTTGCGCAGGAGACGGTCAACGATCATGTCGTCGAGGATCGCATGGTAACCCTGCTGCTTCTGCGCGTCGGTCAGGTCGGCGGCAGGCTTGCCGGCGGATGCGAGCGCGCTGGAAAATTCTTTTTGGAGCTCAGCCTTTGTGATCGGCGTTCCGTCCACGACTGCCACCGGATCAGGGAGCGGTGTGTCGCTGGCAGGCGTCGCTTTGCTCGATTTTCCCGAGGTATCTTTCGGGTCGGCGGCATGGGCGGATGCGATGGCAATGAGCAAAAACGAGAGGGAGAGAAGGCGGAGAGATTTCATGTGAGCGGCAAAACTGTCACACATCAGCCCCTCGCGCCAGCGCTTTTTTCTTAAAAAAGTTCCATTTTCTTGTACTCAGGGAATTGCCGCCTTTTCGAACAAAGAGTTGGGCGCTTGGCAAATGGGCGGTTTACGCTAGACTTCCGCCGCATGAAGCCGGAATCCATAAAAAAATTACCAAAAGAGAATGATTCACCCTCTATGCGTCGCTTTTTTTCCACGGGACTCTTTGTCACCTTGCTCCTGGGCGTTTTTCTCCTTGGAAGCTGTTCCCGCAAACCCCAAGTCGAAGAAGCCCAGCCCTCTCAGGCGCCAGACCTCATCGTGGGCATGGAACTCGCCTATCCACCATTTGAAATGACCGATACCCAGGGCAACCCGTCCGGCGTCAGCGTCGATCTCGCCCAGGCGCTCGGCGAATACCTCCATCGCAAGGTCGTGATCCAGAATATCCGCTTCGACGGCCTCATCCCGGAGCTCAAGTCCGGCAAGATCGACATCATTATTTCCTCCATGACGGCTACTCCCGAGCGCGCGCAGGCCATCGATTTCTCCGATCCCTACCTGAAAACCGGCCTCTGCCTCCTCGTCCGCACGAACTCGAGCATCCAATCCATCCTCGAGGCCAACAACGCCGGCCAGACGATCGTCGTGAAAAAAGGCACCACCGGCAACCTATACGCCGCGCAGCAGATCAAGAACGCACAGGTCGTAGTCCTTGAAAAAGAATCCGCCTGCGTCCTCGAATTAGTCCAGGGCAAGGCCGACGCATTCATCTACGACCAGATGTCCACCTACCAGAATTGGAAAAATAACCAGTCAACTACACGCGCTATCCTGACCCCTTTCCAGCAGGAATCGTGGGCCATGGGCATCCGCAAAGGGAACGATGATCTGAAGGCGCAGGTGAACAAATTCCTCGCCGATTTCCGCGACAAAAAAGGCTTCGATGTGCTCGGCGACAAATATCTCAGCGAACAAAAAGCCGCCTTCAAGAAACTGGGCATCCCATTCTTCTTCTAGCGGGCGCTTATTTCAGGAAGTTATACCTGAAAATGCACCGCAGCGCGCTGAACCCATCGCGCCAGTTGATCTTCTTTCCCTCGGCGTACGTGCGGCCGTAGTAGGAGATCGGCACCTCGTAGATCCTCACCTCCATCTTGGAAACCTTGGCGGTGATCTCCGGCTCAAAGCCGAACCGGTTTTCCTCGATGGTGATCTTCTGGATGATCTCGCGCCTGAAAACTTTGTAACACGTCTCCATGTCGGTCAGGTTCAGGTTCGTCGCCATGTTCGAGAGCATGGTGAGCAGCCGGTTGCCGACAAAATGCCAGTAATAAAGCACCCGGTGTGCTCCGCCCGCAAACCGCGTGCCGAAGACCACGTCAGCCTTCCCGGAAAGGATCGGCGTGATGAGCGTTTCGTATTCGTTCGGGTCGTATTCGAGGTCCGCGTCCTGGATCAACACCAGCGACGACCCAGCCTTTGAGATGCCCACGCGCAACGCAGCGCCCTTGCCCTGGTTCACCTCCTGGTGGAATATCTTCACGCGTGACTCAGTCAGCGCGATTTTTTGCAATTCCGCCCACGATCCGTCGCTGGAGCAATCATCCACGATGACCAACTCCTGCACGCACGGCTGCTGCAGGACGACTGCCACGACGCTGGCAACAGTCGCCTCCTCATTATACACGGGCATGATTACCGATACACACGGCGGGGACGAAGCGGCCATTGAAATAATTTACTTCACCACTCCGAATTCCGCGCGGCGGTTCTTCGCCCATGCGCCTTCGTTCGAGGAAGGATCGGCCGGCATTTCCGCGCCGAAGCTCACTGTCTGGATCTTGCCGCCATCCGCGCCGCGCTGGATCAGATACTGGCGCACGGCTTCCGCGCGCTTCTCACCGAGGCCGCGATTGTATTCCGCCGTGCCGCGCTCGTCGGTGAACCCGGCGACGATGACACTGTTGGACCCGTTTTTGAGAAAATCAGCCACTTCATCCAGGATGGATTGCTCGGAGCTGCCGATCGCAAAGCTGTCGAATGCGAAATGCACGGGACGGAACTTGCTCTTGTCCACGTTATCGCTCGTAAAGGAAACACCCTCCTGCCGGTCGGGCAGCGGCGTGCCGTTCACGGAATCGGAATCAGTGCCCGTATATTGCTGGTCGCCATTTTTCTTTTTACCGAAGGTGCTGCAGCCCGCGAGCGAGCCGAGCATCACCGCGACGCAGGTGAGTGTGAGCAGTTTGGAGATCTGGATTTTCATAGGACGTGTTCTCAATGGGTCAGTGGTAGGGCGGCGCATCAGCGCGACCATGTGGGTTCGGTGATTTTGCCCAAACCGTCAAGAATTTTTGCTTTCTTGCCGGTCTGCGCGTCAAGCAGATAAAGAGCGCCACCCTCGGCGAAAAGGATGTGGCGGGAATCCGGTCCCCACACGGGATTTTCACCCGAGCCCACCACCCGCGTCGAGCCGCTTTGCAAATCGAGCACCGCGATCTGGAAACCGCCGTCGCGCACATTGAAAGCCACTTTCTTCCCGTCGGGCGACCAGTTCGGCTCGGTGTTATATCCATGGCCGGTCGGAATCTCATGCCCCACCCCGCCGCTGGCGGAGATGCGGTAGAGCAGCGGCGCGCCGCTTCCATCGTAGGAATAAATGATCTCGTCGCCATTCGGGGACCAGGTTGGGGACGACTCCACTCCCGGCGTGTGTGTCAACCGGTTGCCACCCACATACAACTCGGGGTTGCCGTCCTTGCTCAGCGTGGCGGCGATTCGGTGGTTGTCCGGGGCATAAGCCGCACCGGTGTTCGTGCCGGGATATTTCATGATCCGGTCGCGGCTTCCGCTTGCAAGATCGACTTCGTAAATGTCCGCGTAGCCGCTCTTGTAGCCCGTGTAGGCGAGCTTGCGCCCGTCGGGACTCAGGCTCGGGTGGACGTTGATGCTGTTATCATGCGTCAACTGCTGCACGTTCGCGCCATTATAATCAGCCGTGTAGATTTCCTTGTGCCCCGTCCTGGTCGCAACAAACGCGATCCTGCCGGAGGCGAACCCCCTGTTTCCGGTGATCGTCTTCACGATATCGTCCGCAAACGCATGGGCCTTGCTGGCTGCCGTGCCGCTATACGTGCTGGCCACCACGGATTGCCCGGAATGATCCGTGACCTTGCCCGTCAGGCTGCCACCGTTCGATACCCCGCCGGCAATGAATCCCGCCGAGGATGCCGGCGCGATGCTGAAGTAACCCGAGCGCACCAGATCCTCCTGCAACAGTTTCGTGACGATCGCGCCATCCGCTCCGCCGATCGGCGAGACGGAGATGCCGATCACGTCGCTCTTGCTGATGGTGATGACAGGCGCCTCGGCGGCGAGGATGGAGGATGCGCAAAAAGCGGCAAACAAAAAGAGAAGATGTCTTTTCATAGTAGGGTTTAGATTCAAGATTAGTTTGAGTTCAGTTCAAGCTCAATCGGCACAACCTGCGTGTCGTCTTTAATCGCAGGAGGCAGCGGCGCGAGCTGTGTGACATGTTTCGCCGCGGCCATCACGGATTCGTCCATGATCGCGTTGCCCGAGGACCGTGAAAGCGTGGCGTCGGTCACATGGCCATTCCTCTGGATGGTGATCTTGACGACCGCCGAAAGCTTCTCGCCCGCCTGCAAGAGCGACGAAGGCTGCTCCCACTGGCTGTAGAATTTGTCGCGGATCGAGGCATAGTACCAGCCAATCTCCGCAGTCCCATCGGGACTCCCTCCGGCCGAACCGGGACCTTTCCCATTGCCCGCCCCTTTACCATTCCCGGGAGTCTTGCCTTTCCCCTCCTTGCTGCCATGGCTGCCACTTGTTGAGGATGCCGTATCGCCATTCTTTGAATTTTCATCTCCATCGTCCGCAGTTCCCTCCTCATCCTTGTGATGCGTCTTGGGCGTAGCGGAAGCCGCGGGTTTCTTCGGCTCAGTATCCTCGGACTCGTCGTCTTTTTCAGGCTTTGCGCTCGGCTTGGGAGAAGCGGATTTCTTGGGCGAAGGAGAAGGCGTCGGCTTTTTCTTTTTAGGCGTCGGGCTCGGTTTGGGAGTCGGCTTCGGTGTATGCTTTGGGGTCGGCTCGGGAGTTTCCTTGGGAGTCGGTTTCGGGGTCGGCCTTGGCGTTGAGCTGGGCGTAGGTTTTGGTGTGGGAGGTGGGGTTGGTGTCGGCCTCGGCGTGGGCCGTGGTGTAGGCGTGGCCGTCGGCTCCGGGGTCGGGCTGGAAAGAGTGATATCACTCGGCGCTACGTTATTATTATCCGGCTCCTTGTCTTTCATCGGGGTCGGTTCCGGGGTCGAGTCATCAGTCTTCTCGGGAGTCTCCTCGACCACTGTGGCCTCTTTTTTATGGGTGGCTGCGGCCAGATCCCCCTCGTTGTCCAGCCAGGCGACGTTCTCCTCTTTCTTGCTGGAAAAAATACCGCTCAAAAAAAGCCCCCCGATCAGTAATACATGTGCCACGGCGATGATCAGCAGGTTTCGCCGGAAGAGCGAATCGTTGCGCATCACTCGCTTTCCGGGTTGGTGACCACGCCGACCTTCGTGATCCCGGCGCGTTGAACGGCTGCCATCACATCGACGAGCTTTTGCACCTGCAATTCTTTATGGGAGCGGATTTTCACGCCGATTTCTGTATGTGTTTGCCTCAGTTCGATAAGACGCGCTTCCAGTTGGTCGAGTGTCACCGGCTCACTATTCAATAATATTTCAGCATCCTTGGTAATCGAGATCGATTGCACTTGCGAGGGATCGAGGGCATTCGGCGTCGCCT
The DNA here is from genome assembly GCA_049692655.1 of Chthoniobacteraceae bacterium. Classification (GTDB taxonomy): domain Bacteria; phylum Verrucomicrobiota; class Verrucomicrobiia; order Chthoniobacterales; family Chthoniobacteraceae; genus DASZPK01. The sequence goes on from JBAVPB010000038.1 coordinate 14,634, forward strand.
TCTCCGTGGGCAGCACCACAGGCGCGCTCTTTTCCATCAGCGGCGTGGTGATCATGAAGATGATCAGCAGCACAAACGCAAGATCGAGCAGCGGCGTGACATTCAACTCCGAGAGCGTGCTGAGACTGTGGCGGTCTGAAAAGCGGCGCATCGTTTATCTCCGGAATGTCGAGGATGCCGGCGACCTCGTGCCGTGATCGACATACTTGTGTTCAAATGCGGACGAAAGCTCCCCTGCGAAATTATCCATCTCCACGATCATCGCCCGGATGCTCGTCACCAGAAAATTGTAGCCAAACATCGCCGGGATCGCCACCAGCAGCCCCGTCACCGTCGTGATCAATGCCGCAGACACACCCGGCGCCATCGCCGCCAGGTTCGCCGACCCCGCCGCCGCCACTCCGCTGAAAGTATCCATCACCCCCCACACAGTCCCGAGCAACCCGAGGAACGGCGCGCCGCTCACCGCCGTCGCCAGCAGGATCATCTGCGACTCGATCCGCAGCGCATTCTCCCCCACCGCCCGCTCCATCGCCGAGCTCACCGCCCGCATCTGCGCCGGCGAGATTTTCGGCGCATCGTCCAGCCGCGCCCGGAAAGTCTCATCCACCTCCTGCGATCCGAGCAGATGGAATGTCAGGTCCAGGCACCCCGCCTTGTACACATTGTAAATCGGCGTCCCATCAAACCGCGCCTTCGCCTCATAGAGCCGCAACGGTTGCCGGTCCGCCCGGAACCGCTCCAGGAACGCCTGCGTCTGCCGCTTCGCCACCCGCACCATCGTCATCTTCGTCCACATCACCGCCCAACTGCACGTCGAGGCGATGAACAGCGACCCCAGCACGACCTTCCCCGGCAGCGTCGAATGCTGAAGCGCAAAAACCAGCCCACCCCCATCGGCAAGCATATCCATCGGAAATATCAGTAATCCCATTCGAAAATAAGTTCCCTACCCATAAACCACCCCGCCCCAGAGGCAAAGAGTAAAATGGCCTCAGCGCCCAAGTCCTTTTCGATAAAACACTCCAAGCCCTGCAAGGGCGTCATGTGACAGCCTGGGGTGCAAGCCCCAGGTCCCCGCATGCAACATCCCTCAGCCCTGTAAGGGCGCAACTCTTCCTCCCCGGCAAGTTTGTTGAAAAACAGTTCTCTCCATCGAATTTACGGCAACCTTCTTTCATCCTGTAATCCTGTTCATCCTGTCCAAATTTCTCCTCCTATTTGATTTCAACCGCACATGATCTTGCCCAGAGTCCCATCGGGGACGGCCCGAAAATAGGCAGGCGATTCATCGCCTGTTACCGTCACAAAAAATCCCGAGTCCCGCAGGGACGAAAGAAAACGCGGATTGAAAATGCGCCAATTATACTTTACCTCTCGATTCAAAACTTATGCAGGACGAATTGCAAAACAGCCTGCTTCAAATCCGCGCCCCTGTCCTGAACTTTTACGTCTTCAAGGACACCTCTGGTTTGTATCTGCTTGATTCAGGGTTCATTGGCGGACGCCAACTCTTGTCCCATGCGCTTCGCAAACGCGGTTGGGATCAGGAACCTATTCGCGGCATCATCCTGACGCACGGACACCTCGACCACATATTGAATGCCGAAGCAATCGCGCAAGAATCGGGCGCTTGGATCGCCGCCCCGCGCCTCGACGCCGATCATTATTCCGGAAACCCCAGCTATCACGGTTTGGCCCGTGTCACGGGTTTCCTTGAAGTGCTTGGCAGAAACATTCTGCCTTTCAAGCCATTCGCCCCAAACCGGCTTCTCGACGACGGCGATTTTTTGGACATCTGGCATGGCTTGCGCGCAGTCCATCTGCCGGGCCACACATTGGGACACATGGGTTATTATTGCGAGCGCCTCAAACTCTTGTTCAGTGCCGACCTGTTTGCCAGCTACCGGGGCGCCGCCCATTTTCCTCCCGCCATCTTTAATTCCGAACCGGACCAAATGCCCGCCAGCCTCACAACCGCCTTGCGGCTTGACCTCACAGGGGTCATCCCAAACCATTGCGACCACGAACCGCCGGAAGTCCATTTACAGCGGTTGCGACATTTAAATGACACAGTAAACCGGCAAAAATTTTAACGGCCTGACCATGCACAAAAAAATAAATCTGTGTTAATCTGTGTAATCTGTGGATGATTTCCACCGCCTTATTTTCCTCTGAAATGAAGTCAACCCGACGTCGAAAAACATCCCCATTTAACACTTTAACTTTTTTAACATTTCACTGATTACTGCCTACTGATCACTGATTACTGATTACTAATCCCCATGCCCGCCATCCCCAAAAAACTCCTCCCCCTCCTTCTCTCCTTGGCGCTCCTCACCGCCCACGCCTCCGCCGACGACCAAAATCCCTACGACATCGTCGGCAAAGTCCTCCTCCCTTTCGCGAAAATCTTCATCCCCGCCGCTCGCACGCAAAACCACGCCCTCACCGCCGTGCTCACGCTCGATGAGGCCACCGGCCTCCCTGCCGATGCCGCAGGCCAGACGCTCGAGGTCGAGGTGCAAAGCCCCGACAAACTCCGCCTCCACACCATCCTCGTCGGCCAGCCCATCACGATCTGCCGCAATGGCGACGACGTCTGGGCCTTCCCCGGCTCGAAGATCGATGCCCTCATCTCCACGCAGACGCTGCCCCCCGAGAATCCCAATTTCAAACTCCCCCTCTTCCGCCTGCCTCTCACGGAAAAGCAGCTCGTCTTCCTCCCTATTCTTTTCCAGGTGCAGGATGCCGGTTCCGCCGATGTCGCCGGCGAGCCCTGCCGCGTGCTCGATCTCGTCCTCATGCCGGAACTCGCCCGGGCGCTCAAGGCGCAGGATTGGACAGCGCGCCTCTGGGTCGGGCCAAACTATCACCTCGCAAAAGTGGAACTCGTCCGCAAGGAATGGCACGCCATCGTCTCGATCAAAAAACTGGAATACGCCCCATCGCTCCCCGATGAAACATGGCAGCCCTCCGCCGACGAGGCGCCCGATGTCCTCAAGCTTACCCCCAGCCGCTACGGCCAGCTTCTGGAAGCCGCAACCCGCGGACTCACAAAACTGAAATCATCACCCCAATGAAATCGAAATCCCCCGAGAAAATCTTCTTCATCGAGACAAAGCACGCCCGCCTCGCCGCCGTCCTGCACGAGGCCCCCGGCGATAAAATCGTGATCATCTCCCACGGCTACACCGGCAACAAACAGGAATCCGCCCGCCTCTTCGTCACCATGGCCCGCACCCTCGCCGCGCAGGGCATCAACGCCCTCCGCTTCGACTTCATGGGCTCCGGCGACAGCTCCGGCGAATTTTACGAAATGTCGCCCAACACCGAGATCCGCGACCTCCTCGACGTGATCGCATGGGCTCGCAAAAAGAAATACCGCGACATCGGCCTCATCGGTCTCAGCTTCGGCGGCGCTGTCTCGATCTGCGCCAGCGCCCAATCGCCCGATGTAAAAACACTCGTCACATGGTCCGCAGTCCCCGGTTTCGCCGACTGGCGCCCCGCCCCCGACGAGCATTTTTCAAAAACATCGCCGAACCCCATGAAGCCCGGCAAAATCTTCTACACCGACCGCCCAAAAATCGACGTCCCCCAGGCCTATTGCTCGCTCCAAATTCCCAAGCTGCAAATCCAGGGCGACAACGACCTCCCCGGTTTCCGCGAGGAATTCGCCTTCTTCTTCCCCCGCGCAAAAGGCATCAAAAAACACCTCGTCATCCCCAAGGCCGACCACACCTTCACCACCTGGCCCCACCGCAAGCGCGTCCTCTCCGCCACCCTGAACTGGTTCCAGAAATACTTGTGACCAAGATTATGGGCGGGTTCCTCAAAACTGTGCAGATTCAAACTCGATTCTTGGAGAGGCCGAAGGGCGTGGGCGGCAATTTGATGTTGAACGTTGGAAGTTGAAAGTTCCTTCTCCCCCTTTGCGCTCTTCGCGTCCTTAGCGGTTAAAATCCCTTCCTCCTTGGTGCCTTGGTGGTAAAAATCCGCTTACTAAAAAAACAGCGCCTGAAATTAATGCGCCTTCAAATGCTTGTACCGCACCTCCCACTCCTTCGGCAGCCGGATCGGCCTCCCCTCCGGCATCTGCACCAGCGCCAGCCGCTGCCGCGACGTCACGATCAGCGCCCCATCCGCAGGCCGCGTGATCTCAAATGAGACCCAGAATGTCGAGCGCTCCACCTTCTCCAGCCACCCCTTCACCACCAGCTTGTTCCCCAGCGTCGCACCCCGCTTGTAGTCAATCTCCGTGCGCACCACCACCGGGTACCGCTGGGTCTCCGCCATCTCCGTCAGGCTCATCCCGATCTGCTCCGCCAGCAGAGTCCTTGCCGTCTCAATAAAACGCAGATAGGCGATATTGTTCACGACCGCCGCGCAGTCCGTATCGAAAAACATGATCTGCACTTCGACATGAATCGTGGGAATTTCGGGATGATGCATGGCCTTTTATCCCGTCATCCCACAAGAAATTCAAGCGACAAGGGGCATTCTTTTCAGAGTAATTTAAAAATAAATTACAAAGACCTAAAATTTAGCTTGTATCTTCAGACCATTTTTGTTAATTATGAGAGCATGATAAATAGCAGTTTTATTCATCCGCTTCGCGCATTGCCGCCCACGCCCCTCGGCCTCTCCCAGAGTCGAGTTAGCATCCTTAGCGGTAAATCAATTCCTCAAAAAACATCCATTTTTCCGAAAATCTTCGGTTGAACCTCGCCTGCACCCCAAAAAATCAAGGTAATTCAAGGTAAATCAAGCCCCATCGACCTAAAAAAATGAAAGCAGCTCCGAAACTTCTCCATTCAATGTTGGACGTTGAATGTTGGACCTTCAATCCCACCTTATCCGGCCTAATCCGGGTTAATCCGGCCTAAAAAACCCACGAAAAACCATGAACGAAGCCCTTTTCACGAATACGCTTCCTTTTCGAAGCCTTCTTCATTTTATCCTTTAGCCTTTATACTTCATACTTTCCCTTTATGTCCACCACCCACAATCCCCTCAAAAAGAAAGCCATCATCCTCGCCGGCGGCGCGGGCACCCGGCTCTATCCGCTCACCCAGATCGTCTGCAAGCAGCTCCTCCCCATCTACGACAAGCCGATGATCTATTACCCGCTCTCCACCCTCATGCTGGGCGGATTGCAGGAAGTCCTCATCATCTCCACCCCGAAGGATCTGCCGAAATTCCGCGACCTCCTCGGCGACGGCGCCCGCCTCGGCATGCGCATTGAATACGCCGAGCAGCCCAAGCCCGCAGGCATCGCCCAGGCCTTCGTCATCGGCGCGGATTTCATCGGCGATTCCGGCGTCTCCCTCATCCTCGGTGACAACATTTTCTCCGGCAACCTCGACTTCTTCCGCGAAGCCCTCGCCATCCAGACCGGCGCCTGCGTCTTCGGTTACAAAGTGCGCGACCCCGAGCGTTATGGCGTCGTCGAGTTCGGCCCCGATGGCCGCGCCATCAGCCTCGAGGAGAAACCCAAGGCCCCGAAAAGCCACTTCGCCGTCCCCGGCCTCTACGTGTACGACAACGAAGTCGTCGATATCTGCCGCAACCTCAAGCCCTCCCCGCGCGGCGAGCTCGAAATCACCGACGTCAATCTCGAATACCTCCGCCGCGGCACCCTGAATGTCCGCCTCCTCAGCCGCGGCATGGCATGGCTCGACACCGGCACGCAGGAGAGCCTCCTCGAGGCCAGCAACTACATCGCCGCCATCGAGAACCGCACCGGCCTCAAGATCGCCTGCCTCGAGGAGATCGCCCACTACATGAAATTCATCGACAAAACCCAATTCGCCCAGCTCATCGCCACCCTCCCCAAAAACGACTACCGCGAATACCTCCAACTGGTCCTCGACGAAAAATGAAAAAAATCCTCGGATTACTCCTCTCTGCACTCCTGCTCCCCGCCATGGGTGCAACCTCGCGTGCCGGCCTGCTCGACGATCTCATTCACCATATCGTGGGGGACAACAACACCACGCCGCAGCAGGCCCCCTCGCACTCTTCCGGTGCGCCGATTCCCGCTGACCCGGGTGCGGCCACTGAGGCGGATTTCAGCAAAATCATGAAATCATGGTGCGTGCGCACGATGCTCGATCCCTACAATAAAACCGCCAGGCCCGATCCAAAGGTGGCTTCGTTTATTCAGGAGTCGATCGACCAGTTAAGCCTTGTGCCTGGCACGCTTTCCGTGAATGAACTGGCTTCGAAGGCGGCCAACCTCGAACTGGCCGGGGCCAATGATCCTCTTTTTGATCTGCTTGCAGGCATCGTGCAATCCGACCCCGGGGACCAGAAAATGTTGTTTGACAGGGCTATTGCTGGTTTTCCGGGGAGTGCGTACTCAAAATTTCTCCAGTTCACGGCTGCTGCAAATCTCGGCAAAAGCCTGCACGCTTTGCACACTGACGCCAGCGCCCAGGAAGCGGCCGACCAGGATTCTCTCAGGCTTCTCAGCTCCGCGTTGCAGGACGCGCCCTTCACTCCCGATGAAATGCCGGTCTTGCGCGGCAGGTTGATCTCTGGTTCCGCGACCGATTTGTTTTCGCGTCACGCAAAGGAAGTGTGCGACATCCTCGACAGCTCGCCCCACGTCGAGCCCTGGGTCGCCAATTATTTCCAGGGTCTGCGTTTCATCAAGGAGGCATGGGATGCCCGCGGCTCGGGCTGGGCCAATACAGTGACGGCTCAGGGCTGGAAAACCTTCGCCGATGACATCGCATTCGCCCGCGCCCGCCTTGTGAAGTCGTGGGAATTGAATCCGAAAGATCCAGGCGCCGCCACCGCCATGATCACCGTGACCATGGCCGAGAGCGAGGAAAAGGAGACGATGCGCAAATGGTTCGATCGGGCCGTCGTAGCGCAGATGGATTACAATCCCGCTTACAAAAAACTGCTCTACGGCCTTTATCCACGCTGGCTTGGAAGCCACGAGGAAATGCTCCGGTTCGGCCTCGAATGCATGCAGAACGGACGATACGACACCTCGGTACCCTATCAATATGTGGTGGCTGTGCTAGAGATTTCCAAGGATTCCGATGATAAGGAGACGATATTTCGTCAGCCGGAAGTTTATAAAAATCTGCAGGCTGTCTTGTCCTCGTACCTTGGCGCGCCAAAATCTCCGGCCAGTCCCCGTTTCTACCATACGCTGGCCGCAATTTTTGCTTATAAGAACGATCAGCTGGATGTGGCAAGGCAGCACATGGAGGCTATTCAATTCAAACCGGATACCTCGAAAGGTCTGGCCACCTTGCAGGACATCCCATCGATGCTCCAGAAACTCTCCACCCCCGCGCAATAAGACGTGGACATCCCGGCAAATCCCCATATTTTTCAATCCCTCCTCGTTACCAGGCTCCAGCCTGGTAACGCAATTGTCCCCGAAGCTCCAGCTTCGCCGCGTGGCAGCAACAGGAGCCCTGCAATCAGCACACTGATTTTATTTGGTTCCCGCGCCATCCACGCGTAACATTCTATCCCTTTTATGCCTGACGAACAAAACGAACGCAAAACCCTCGACCAACGCGCGCAGATGACCGATCTCGAACGCCTGCGCCATTCCGCCGCGCATGTCCTCGCCACGGCGATCCTCCGCATCTGGCCCGAGGCCCAGTTCGCCGCCGGCCCCCCGGTTGAGAACGGCTTTTACTACGACCTCGATCTCGCCCACCGCATCTCGCCCGAGGACTTCGAAAAAATCGAGGCCGAGATGAAAAAGGAGGTCAAGGCAAACCACACCTTCGAGCGCATCGCCCTCACCCGCGACGAGGCCCTGAAAATGGCCGAAAGCGGCGCGCTCGGCGCACTCGGTGCGCGCCCCGCCGCCAGCAAGTTCAAGCTCGATATCATCCAGGGCATCCCCGAGGGCGAGCAGATCACCATTTACAAGAACGGCGACTTCACCGACCTCTGCGCCGGCCCCCACGTCATGCGCACCGGCAACATCGGCGCATTCAAGCTCACCAGCGTCGCCAGTGCCTACTACAAGGGCGACGAGAAAAACCCGCAGCTCCAGCGCATCTACGGCACCGCCTTCAAGAACAAGACCGAGATGGAAGCCTACTTCACCATGCTCGAGGAGGCCAAGAAGCGCGACCACCGCAAGCTCGGCAAGGAACTCGAGCTCTTCATATTCGACGACGACGTCGGCCCCGGCCTCCCCCTCTGGCTCCCCCGCGGCACCGCCCTCATCGAGGAAATCGAAAAACTCGCCAAGGAAACCGAATTCGCCGCCGGCTACGACCGCGTCCGCACCCCGCACCTCGCGCGTGAGAACATGTACCTCACCAGCGGGCATTTGCCATACTACGC
>JBAVPB010000039.1:0-11393 GCA_049692655.1 Chthoniobacteraceae bacterium
CCAGGGCTCACGCATCTAAATTTTTTGGCTGAAGGCCGAGGAGGTGAAGGAGGTAGGAGAGATCCCAACCTGCGGCCTTGCGTCTGGCTTTAATGGGACGATTAGCTTTGAGTTTGTCGGCCTTGATAAGATTGAGGCACCAGCGGCGCAAAGTGGCAAGATTTTCGCTGGCGTGGCGGCTTCGAGCCCGGCTCTGATCCTCGTTGAAAACGACGTCGAGCACCCAATGGAGTTGGTTCTCGATTGTCCAGTGGGCGCGCACGCTTCTGGCAAAGCGTTCGACGTCCCAGGGAAGACTGCTGAGGTAATAGCGTCGCTCGATGCTCGATTGTCCCTTGATCACGCGCACCGACTCCACGACTCCCACGCTGCGCAAGCCCTCCCACAGTTTCCTGTCCTCAAACCAGCCGATCGTGGCGCTCTGCCAGTATCTGCGGGTTTCCAGCCGCCCATGGCCCTTGTCGACCTGTTCGCAAAAGGCCAGTTCTGCGCGTCCCGCAGCTATGGCTTCATCCAGATAGCTCTTGATCTCCTCATGGGCCCTCTCCTGATTGCCTTTAAGCGCCAGCACGTAATCGGCATCCGCCTCGGTGATCTCTTTGGCGATCCGCTTCTGGCAGCCCATGGCGTCCAGTGTCACGATGCATCCGCTTAACTCCAGCACCCGCAAGAGTTCGGGCACGGCGGTGATTTCATTGCTTTTGTCTTCCACCTTGCGCTGCCCGAGCACCAGGCCGTTGCTGGCGGCCCAGGCGCTGACGATCACCTTGGGGCTCTGTCCGGCGTTGATCGCCCGCCGCAGCGCCTTGCCATCTATCGCCACCACTTCCCCCGCCACCGCTTCGCGCAGACTTTGGGTCCATCGCATGAACGCCTCCAGAAACTTCCCGGGATCAAGCGCCGCGAATAATCGACCAAAGGTGTCATGGCTGGGGATGCCGTTGGGCAGTTCCAAAAAGCCCCTCAGCCACTCCTCCTTGGCCCGCCCAAAGAGTTCCATCTCCTCGAAACTCTCCGCCCCGCACAACGGCCCGCAAATCGAGATCACCAATCCCGGATTTCCCAAATAAACTTCACAAATCAATGTTATGCAGATACGCTGAACCCGCATAAACAAAGGCTTTGAGCGATGTTGAAACAACAAAAATCAGCGAATCCAACGGGTGAAGGTTACAAACAGGGTCTGCGAGTTAGTTTTGATGGTCGTTTGAAGTTGGAATTTCACGGTTCCAAGATCACCTCCGATGCAGGATTGCTTGCCTATCGTGAACTCGATGGGGCGTTAGAACTGACCGCAATAGCAAATGATGTTCTGAAGGATAAGCGCACTGGGAAGAACACGCAGCACTCGATGGTGGCGTTAATGCGGCAGTCGGTTTTCAGCCGACTGGCTGGATATGAGGACACCAATGACGCCGAGCGGCTCTCGGTTGATCCAACGATGCGGTATGTTGTGGGTGGCAGGGCGTGTGAACGCAATGCTGCCTCCACCAGTCAGATGGGCCGGTTCGAGACGGAGGTTCTGACGCAAGAAGATAATCTGGTGGCGTTGACCAAGCTGCCGGGAAAGTGGATTGACCGGCTGCGGGAACGCAGGCCGATGCGGGAACTCATTCTGGACATGGACAGTTCGGTCAGTGAAACCTACGGGGAGCAGGAAGGCAGTGCCTATAACGGGCATTTTGGTTGCACCTGTTATCATCCGTTGTTCTGTTTCAACCAGTTTGGTGATGTAGAGGAAGTTATGTTGCGGCAAGGTAATGTCCATACCGCCGAGGATTGGCGGAGCTTGCTGGAACCGGTGGTGGCCCGCTATCACGGCCTTGAGATTCCATTCAATTTTCGTGCCGACGCAGGCTTTGCCAACCCGGAGGTGTATGAGTTCCTGGAAGAAGAGGGTTACGAGTATGCCATCCGTCTCCCGGCCAATGATGTGTTGCTGCGGGAGATTGCGCCGCTGCTCATCCGTCCGGTGGGACGACCTTCAAACGCGCCTCATGTCCGGTATATGGACTTTCAGTATCAGGCGCAGAGTTGGAATTGTGCCCGCCGGATTGTTGCCAAGGTGGAATGGCACAGGGGCGAGTTGTTCCCTCGTATCGGATTCCTCGTCACCAACCTGAGCCGGAGGGCCAAGGCTGTGGTGCGGTTTTACAATCAGCGGGGAACGGCGGAGCAGTGGATCAAGGAAGGCAAGAATGCGGTGAGATGGACGCGCCTGTCGTGCCATGACTTTGTGGACAACCAGGTGCGGTTGCTGTTGTTCGTACTTGCATACAACATGGGGAACTTCCTTCGTCAGACGGTGCTGCCTCGCTCGGTGCGTCACTGGTCATTGACCACGCTGCGAGAGAAATTGATCAAGATCGGGGCGAAGGTCGTGCGCCACTCCCGGCAAGTGATCTTCCAGATGGCGGAGGTGGCGGTTCCGCGAGAGTTGTTCCGGGCCATCCTCAGGGCAATTGAGAACCTGAGATTGCCAGCGGTGGCATGGGGATAAGGGAAAGGATGAAATGAATTGCATGAGAACAACAGAATCCACGGAAGAGGTGTCTTCACAATTCGACGGAAAAGTGTGTTTCAGGCCCAAACGGCATCCTCAGACCCAAGGAACATAAAAAACAGACAACGAAAGCTGAAAAACAAATGAAAAATCTTGCAATGCCGCTGCTTGGGAAGAAAATCGCAAAAACCTCCCCGGCTCACAGCATGAACATGAACCCAAATGGGAAATCCCGGCCAATATGTCTTCAAGTTTGTGAAGCTTCGTGCGATCCACTCTTGGATCGTCAATTTCTCTAAATATACTTATCAGGCTATAGGGTGGTTGGTTTCGCATCCCCAACCCATTTATACACGTTTTACGTAAGTACCAGAAGAAAATCTAATCTGAATTTAGATGCGTGAACCCTGGGTAAAATAGCTGCTGGGGTTGCGTTTCCGGCAAAAACGTGGGATTATTTCTCAGGGGTATATGCAAACCGCACGTCTCTCCATGGATTTCTCTGCCGGATCAGTTGGCGGAAGACGGGGGACGAATGATCATTTGCCATCCGGATATCAGTCCGTTTTTGGTCTTTCAATCGATACAATAGTCAAACCTCATCAAACCTATGTCTCCATTCCCGGGTGGCGTGATTGCGGGGCTGCTGCTGAAAATCGTCACCCATTAAGCTGAACAATCAACACAAGGCTCATTACCATGAAAAAATTGATCAACTCCCCGGAAAATGTCGTGCTCGACGCTTTGCGCGGCATGGAAGCCGCCCACGGCGACCTGTTGAAGGTGCATTATGAACCGAATTACATCACGCGTGTGAATTCCCCCGTTAAGAACAAAGTTGCGGTGGTTTCGGGCGGCGGCAGCGGTCATGAGCCGATGCACGGAGGGTTTGTGGGAATGGGCATGCTCGATGCAGCCTGTCCCGGCGCGGTGTTCACCAGCCCAACCCCCGACCAGATGCAGGAGGCGACCAAGGCGGTGGATGGAGGGAAGGGGGTGTTACACATCGTTAAAAATTATACGGGCGATGTCATGAACTTCGACCTTGCCGCGGAACTTTGCCGGGCGGATGGGATCGAGGTGGAGAGTGTGATCATCGACGATGACGTTGCGGTAAAGGACAGCACATGGACGGCAGGACGGCGTGGCGTGGGGGCGACCGTGCTGGCGGAGAAAATCTGCGGAGCCGCCGCCGAAGCCGGTGCCTCGCTGGCAGAGGTGCGCGATTTGTGCAAGAAGGTGAACGCACAGGGGCGCAGCATGGGCATGGCGCTGACTTCATGCATCGTGCCGCACGCGGGCAAGCCGACTTTCCAGATCGGCGAGGACGAGATGGAAATGGGCATCGGCATCCATGGCGAGCCGGGGCGGGAACGCATGAAACTCAAGCCGGCGGATGAAATTGTCGAGATGCTGATGGAGCCGGTCATTTCCGACCTCCCGTATCGTTCCGGCGACGAAATCCTGCTGTTTGTGAACGGCATGGGCGGCACTCCGCTGATCGAACTTTACATTGCCTATCGCAAGGCGGCGGAGGTGGCAAAGGCGGTGGGATTGAAAGTGACACGCAGGCTTGTCGGCAATTACATCACCAGCCTGGAGATGGCAGGCATGTCGGTCACGCTGCTGAAACTCGACGCCGAACTTGTCAAACTCTGGGACGCACCCGTGCATACGGCGGCACTGCGGTGGGGGGTATAACATGGATAAAATCACCTCCCGGCAAATCGTCCAATGGTTGGAGCGCACCACCAAAGTGATGAACGAAAACAAAGACCGCCTCACTCAGCTCGATTCCGATATCGGCGATGGTGACCACGGCGCAAACATGGCGCGCGGCTTCAATGCCGTGCATGCGAAACTGCCAGAATTTGCGGACAAGGATGTGGGCGCAATCCTGAAGGCTGTGGCGATGACATTGATCTCGACGGTGGGCGGCGCAAGCGGACCGCTCTATGGCACTTTTTTCCTGCAATGCGCCGGTCCTGCCGCTGGAAAAACTGAGCTGACGCTTGCGGAATTGAGCGCAAGTTTTGACTCGGGATTGAAAGGGTTGCAGGCGCGCGGCAAGGCTGTCCCCGGGGAGAAGACGATGGTGGATGCCCTTGTTCCCGCGATGGAGGCGCTGCATCCGCTTGAAAACGATTCGCTGGAGACGGCACTCACCCGTGCGGTCGCGGCGGCGCGCAAAGGCGCGGAATCGACAATCCCCTTGGTGGCGCGAAAAGGTCGCGCGAGTTACCTGGGCGAGCGGAGCGCGGGGCATCTTGATCCTGGCGCCGCTTCTTCCGTGCTTTTGCTGGAAGCGCTGGCGGTCACAGCCGGGGCGCAGGTCTGACGGCGTAAAAGAAAAGCCATGGTAGGCATCGTCATCGTATCGCACAGCCGTCCCCTTGCCATTGCGGCGAGGGACATCATCCTTGCAACCGCGGGGAAGGACCTGCCGGTGGCTGTGGCCGCAGGGGCGGGGGAAGATCACTGCGATTTCGGGACTGATGCCATGGAGATCCTCGAAGCCGTGAACAGTGTGATGAGCGACGAGGGCGTGCTGGTGCTGATGGACATGGGGAGCGCGGTGTTGAGCGCGGAGACCGCGCTGGATTTCCTGGATGAAGAAGTGCGTGCCAGGGTGTTGCTTTCATCCGCACCTCTCATCGAGGGAGGGGTGGCCGCCGGCGTGGCCGCGCATCTCGGCGCCTCGCTAAAAGAGACGGCTCGCGAAGCCGCCGGGGGATTGCGGCAAAAAATGGAGCACCTGCCTGCGGATGATGAAGCCGTGCCGCCGATCGTGGACGCGCCGCAACCAGCCGGCCAAGGACCGGTTCCGAGCATCACGCTTGTTTTAACAAATGAACATGGGTTCCATGCGCGTCCCGTGGCGCGATTCATCAAGGAATGCGCGCGGCTCGATGCGGAAATCACGGTGGAAAACCTCACGACCGGGAAGGGCCCGGCTTCCGGGCGGAGCTTCGGCGCCCTGACGGCGCTCGAAATCCTGCAGGGCCAGGAAATGCGGGTGAATGCCCGCGGCCCGCAGGCGGAACAGGCGCTAGAGGCCGTGCGGAAGCTTGCAGCCGAGCGGTTCGGCGATGCGGAACCTGCGTCGGCGCCGGCGAAACAGGAGGAGACCCAAGGCCAGGGGCAAAACGGGGCAGGGGAGTCGCCCCGGGCGCAACCCGTCGCGATGGGGATCGCCATTGGCCGGGCGGAATTTGTGCAAAAAGTCCGTCCGTCCATTCCAGAAAACCGTGTGGAAAATCCCACGGAGGAATGGAAGAAAATGCAAGGGGCGCTGTCGGCGGCGCGGGCGGGCCTGCTCAAGGAGGCGGAAAGCATCAAGGGCCGCGTCAATGCGGCGGCTGCCGGAATTTTTGATGCGCAGGCGCTGCTTCTCGAAGACCCGGAATTGCTGGAGAAAGTGAAGGGCCGGATCATGGCGGAAAAACTCAACGCGCCGCGCGTATGGCTGCTGGAGTTCCAGGCGGTTGCCGCGCAATACGAAAAGATGAAGGACGAATATTTGCGGCAGCGCGCCAGCGATGTGATGGATGCCGGATGGCGCGTGATGACGGAACTGGGAATCAACACCGGGCATGCGCTTGCGGTGGATGAAGGGGGCATCCTGGTCGCAGACGACCTGGCGCCCGCTGAAGTTTCCCAGCTCAATGCCGCAAAGGTGGCGGGTGTGATCCTGCTGGATGGAGGGCGCACCTCGCATAGCGCGATCCTGCTGCGCATGCTCGGGATTCCCGCCATTGCCCAGGCGCGCCGCGTTTTGCCCGCGGAAAAGATTTCCTCGCCGATCACGCTGGCCTTCGACGGCGCGACCGGTGAGGTATGGGTGGAGCCGGATGCCGGGAAAATCGCGGACCTGCAAAAGGCGAGGGATGTATTCCAGCAGACGCGAGAGCGCGAGCTGGAAGCCGCACAACTACAGGCCGTGACGCGCGATGGGCATCGCGTGGAAATTCTTGCGAATGCCACCACTGAGGGGGATGCGACGGCGGCGCTTGCGGCCGGGGCCGAGGGAGTGGGGTTGCTGCGCACGGAATTTTTGTTTCTCCACCGCGACTCCGCGCCCGGGGAGGATGAGCAGGTGGCGGCACTCGAGCCTGTGCTCAAGGTGATGGAAGGGCGGCCGGTAGTGATACGCACGCTGGATGCCGGCGGCGACAAGGAACTCGGCTACCTGGGGCTTCCGCGCGAGGCAAATCCCTTTCTCGGGGTGCGGGCGTTGCGCGTCTCATTGTGCCAGCCGGATTTGTTCCGCCCGCAATTGCGCGCTCTTCTGCGGGTGGGGGTGGGTCGCGATTTGCGAATCATGTTCCCGATGGTTTCCGAGCCGGATGAACTACGGAGCGCGCTCGCAGCATTGCAGTCCGCCCATGATGCTCTGGAGCGCGAGAATGTGCCCCATGCGTGGCCGGTGCAAACGGGGATCATGATGGAGGTGCCTTCCGCCGCGCTGCTGGCGGAGCCACTTGCTGCGGAGTGCTCCTTTTTCAGCATCGGCACGAATGACCTCACGCAATACACGCTGGCGGCTGATCGCGGGAATCCCGGGGTGTCGCAGTTCCAGGATGCCCTGCATCCCGCAGTGCTGCTGCTGGTGCGGCGGATCGTGGAGGGGGCGCATGCGCATGGAAGAAGGGTCGCCGTGTGTGGGGAGGCGGCGGGCGAACTTCAAAGCGCGCTGGTGTTCATCGCGTTGGGCGTGGACGAATTGAGCATGAGCCCGCCGATGATCCCGAAAATCAAGGCGGCAATCCGGGAGGTGGATTATGGGGAGTTGAAATCGCTGGGTGAAAAACTGCTGCTGATGGGAAGCGCGACGGGGGTAAGGAAGGCTGTTGCGGGTTTTTTAGCAAGGTGAGGGTCGTGGCCTTAGCTGTGTCCATGCAGTTGGAATCAAAATCCGAAGAGTTTTTTGACAGGATTAACAGGATGAAGAGAGAATTAAGCTGTATGCAGCTTTTGCTCACCGAACCGGACTGTATAGGAGGCTCCCTGAGGGACTCTTCAGGTTTGTGCCAATTATAATACTGAATGCCTATGTGTATCCTCCCTGCACTGCTTGGAACAAAAGAACCGTCAAATCCAAGTGTCCCAAAAATATTCACCGAGGGATTTTCGAGAACTTATCATGAAAATTATACCTTTGTTTCTTTTGTCGATGTCGTTGTTTATAGGCGTGACCCATGTCCAAGCCGGCGCGCCTGAACCTGCACTGCAGGAAGCAGCGTCAGACGAAAGTGTAACTCCCTTCCGTGCCGGCGGACATGAAGTGGAATTGCGCGGGGGAGCCTTGTTTTCATTCCTCAACAGTGGAGTGAACAAACCTGTATTGAATTATTCGCTGGCAGCAGTGCGCTTCGGCTGGATGTGGAATGATGTGCGCTACAGCGGCCTGTTTCGTGGAAACAGCGAGGTTTTGTTCGAGACTTTCGAAGGCAGTGTTTTTAAGGGACCCGGCAACTTCGCCGTGGGTGGCCAGCTAATTTACCGCTATAACTTCGTGCAGCCGGGCGCCAGGATCATTCCTTATTTCCAGTTGGGCGGAGGCGGGCTTTATAATGATATCTGGCACCAGCAGGTGCAGCACCTGATCGGGGAAGGATTCGAATTTGTCCTGCATGGCGGTTTTGGAGCCCGCTGGATGATCAACGACAGATGGGCGCTTTCCGGTGAAGGCGAATACCGCCATATCTCGAATGCCGGCCTTGCTTCCCGTAATCAGGGATTAAACTCGTTCGGTGGCAGTGTCGGGCTTAACTGGCTTTTCTGAAACGATGGTTTTCCATTTGAGAGCTTGGACCTCTGTTGAAACCGGCGCACCAGGAACAAGCGACGGATCGCTTGGGCAGATTTTAAAGTTGCACTTGAATTCAAGGGATTCATGGGTGACGTTTTCCATTCAGGAAGGTCAACCCGCGCAATTATGAACGAAAGTCTCAATACCCTGGAGATGATTGACGTCTGTGCCGAAAGTGTCTCAGCTCAAATCGTGGAGGAATTACCTTCACAATTACTCGCTGCGATCATGGAGAAGGATTACCGGGTGCTCATGGCTGCTATCATTGAAAACGGCGGGGAAATAGTGGTTTCTTCCGAATCCGTTTACAAGTCGATGAACAGCACGCGTCATGTAGCCGCAATGGCTGGAGAGGACGGTTCCATCAAGCTCACGCTCGCCTCCAAGGAGGAAATCAATCGGACCAAAAGTGAATTGGTTCCATTATAAGCTGCATTCGCAATTCAACTTGAAAAGTGGAGCCAACGACGGGATTCGAACCCGTGACCTGCTGATTACGAATCTTGACGTTGACGTGTTCCATCGTTTTCCGTTATGTTCCAAAGCGAGTATATTATGTCGCTGTAAACAAGCAACTTATGGATAATTAGATATGACAAATTCGGATCAAATCAAGGCTTTAATGAACAGAAAAAGTGTCCAACAAGTGTCCAAACAAAAATTCGCAAGGACAGACCTTCGGTACTGGCAAGAAGCGATCTTTCGCCCGACCTACAAGAAAGATGGGACAACATGCTCACTTCAAGAATGGGTTGCGAAGATACAGCATTGCGGGCGGCGCGAAGTATTCAACCTCCACACTCCAAACAAGGCAGCAGCAGCGGCACTTGCGAAGGAAATTTATATCTCACTCGTTGGTGCGGGCTGGCAAACCACCCTAGCAAAGCACAAACCGGAGATGCAGCGCAAAGCGGTTTCGACCGTTGGCGACTTTTTGACGGAATTGAGCGGGCATTGGTCTGGAAAGCCCAAGACATTCGAGGACTATTGCCGAGCCTTACGCACCCTCCTTTCGCAGATTTTTGGGGTCGAGGGAGGGCGTGGGAAGTTTGATTATGTGAATGGCGGTCGCGACAAATGGGTGGCGAAGATTAATCGCATCAAACTTATCAAGATTACTCCCGACAAGGTGAACAAGTGGCGCATCGCATTTGTCAAAAAAGCTGGGGGAAATCCCTTGAAGGCGCGTCGGGCACGGATTACGTGCAATTCGCTGATGCGGCAGGCAAAAAGTCTTTTTGCGCCGAAGCTCCTTACCCATGTTGCGATCCACAAACCCGACAAGCTGCCGTTCGATGGTGTGGCCTTTTATGAACGGGATTCCATGCGCTATCACTCGACGGTCGATGTTGAGGCATTGATCAAGGACGCTTTGACGGAATTGCCGGTGGAACAATTAAAAATCTTCCTCTTGGCGGTCATGGTGGGATTGAGGCGCGGCGAAATTGACAATCTGCTGTGGACTGGGTTCCGATGGGATGGGGGCGTCGTCCGAATTGAAGCGGCCACCGAACATTTCGCCCCGAAAACTTCGGACAGCGCTGGTGATATTCCCATTGACGAGGAACTTGCAGCCTTGTTTCGAGGCTGGAAGGCGAAGGCATCCGGGCCGTTTGTGATCGAGTCAAAGACACCACCACGGAGCAATCCAAAATACACACGGTACAGAGCGCAGCGACATTTTGATGGCCTTCTCGGATGGCTACGTTCAAAAGGAGTGACCGCAATTAAACCCCTTCATGAGTTAAGGAAGGAGTTTGGAAGTCAAATCTGCTCTAAACACGGCATCTACACTGCAAGCCGGATGCTGCGCCACGCTGACATTGCCATCACCGCCCAGCATTACCTCGATCAGAAGGAGCGCGTCACAATCGGCATGGGCGGCCTGCTCCCGCGACCGGAGAATTTCACGCCGTTGACCACCCGAGCAAACAGGAACCTCAAGGCGATCCCACAGGAATCCTGCAAATCGTAAAGTCATGGCAACGACAGGAAAACTCCAATTGAAGCCGCATGTGGAAACATGGCTTCAATGCCTCGATGCATGTTTCAGAGCAGAACCGCAGCGGGATTTCGATCTCACCCGATCCAAAAAGCTTCCGGTGCTGCTTCACCCGCCTCGTGCAGAACATAGTGGACGGCTCTTTGATCTTGTTGAAGCGGATTATTCGCCGCTCATTTCGCCCAAGGATTTTCCAGAATATTTAATACGTACGAAGTCAACCGGAAAGCCCGTCCGGATGGAGCGCAAGGAATTCCCTGCCGGATACGTTTGGAGCATTATCAAAAAATGGGATCGCTGGAAAAAGATGCAGGTTATTGAACGCATTGAGCGGGTGGTAAACCACCTTCCTGCCTTCTGGCAACGGTATTTTCAGAGATATAGCGGCGGTCAATCCCCATACACGAGCCTGTGGATTCATTACGAGAATCTGGCTGCACAATATTCGTTCGTCTATAGTCGGGAACCAGACGAACCGCTACGATCCGAATTAGACCGGAAATTTCCGGCTGTAGCAATCATGCGTCGCATCGAAAGCGGCGGCGCGGCAACTGTGGCGGATATTCCCATATTGGAGGAGTGGAGTTCACCTTGGTGCAAGTTGAATTGCGAAACAGAGCATCGCGAGGGAACAAAAATTCTACGCGGGCTTTCCACGAATGCGTGTACAGGGCAGGCGGCTTTTACGAACGGTTTAACTGCGGTTGGAAACACTTTATCCGTGCTCTACGCTGCGGCCCTTGCGCTGGACATACAAGCACGGCATCACCAGGCGCTGGCTGTGGTGCATCGTTGGGGGAACGAGTGGGAATTGCATGTCTCAGGTTTTCTGCGGAATTTGGGCAACGAAGCATATATCGACCGATTGTTACCAGCTTTACCCCTTAGGGCCGTCGGTTCCTCTCAACTGGAACAACAGAAACGAGTGCTGGCTGCGAAACGGGCCTCAAAGCTACGAAACAGAGCAGATAAAATTACCCCTAAGAATTCTCCAAAAGCCCCACCTATCCCACGTAAGGCACAACGAAAACAGAATAAATCAACCCCAAGAGTTCCTCGGTAATATCGTAACACTC
>JBAVPB010000040.1:0-7490 GCA_049692655.1 Chthoniobacteraceae bacterium
ATGACGGTTAAAAATTGGCTGCGCGTCTCCGAAATAAATGGGTCGCGGTGTTTTGATCGTCTTCACCCAATTGTCCTACCCATGAAAAAGAGTTTTTATAAAAAAGCAGGCTATCTGTCCGGTTTTCTTTTGATCAGTGTTCTGGCTTTAAATGTACATGCACAGGATTCAAGTTCCAGCACCAGTGCAAACACTGGTTCGGGCGCCAGTTCCAATTCAAGCTCCAACTCTAATTCGAGTTCCAACACCAGTTCGACGAGTTCCACTACGAACAATACGATCCCAATCGACCAGGGGAAATTTGTTCAACCGCGCTTCAAACTTTCGGCTACTCTCACTGAAGGTTACGATGACAATACGCTAACCACCAAAACTAATAGAAATGAGAGCGCATTTACCGATTTGCAGGCAAACGCATTTGCTGATCTTGGCAATTCGAGGACGCTGTTCACGGTTGGCCTCACCGCCGGAGTGAATATGTATTACAACCGCCCTGGCGACAAGTATGACAAATTGGCGAGTCTAAACCTCAATTTTGCTGAAAAGGTAAATGAGAAATTTACTTTAACGGTGAGTTCATATTTCACGTATCAGGTGGAGCCTGATTTCACTCTGCAAGTGGAACAAAACCGCGTTAATGGACAGTACTTGTACACTTCGGACTCTTTGAGCGGAGCTTATGAGTGGACGAGGAAATTTCAAACGGTGACAAGCTATTCGTTTACAGGTATTTTTTACCAGGATTCGACGGAAAAAATAACGAACGATTATTATTCGCATACATTTGGAAATGATTTTCGTTTCCAACTTCTGCCGACGACTACTCTGGTCGCATCATATCGCCTGGCGCTCACAAACTATCTTTATGAAACCGGTCGGAATACTGTCACGAATTCGCTTTTTGCCGGCTTTGATCATTCTTTTTCTCCCAAGTTTACAGTATCGCTCCGGGCAGGTGGTCAGATGCAAACCCAGCAGGATGCATCAGGTTCGGAGGCATCTCCTTATGGAGAAGCGACTCTGACTTACCTATACCAGCGCTCTTCCAATGTGCAGGCATTTTTGCACTATGGATTTGAATACTCAAATTTGAGCTTCGGCCAGACAGACAAGGCGTTAAGGACGGGTATCACTTTCAACCACTCGTTCACCCCGAAATTGTCTGCTAATTTTGGGATTTATTACGAACACGATGATTTTTCGTCCGTGCCTGGCTCTGCGGCGTCTTCGGAAGACACCGTCAGTGTCAATACAGGTTTGCACTACGCCGTTACGCCAAAATTCACCCTCCTGCTGAGCTATACCTACACTTCATTATTGTCAGACCAGCCAGGACTCGAGTACGACCGGAATGTTGTCTCCTTTGGAGGAACATATACGTTTTAGCTTTTTAAAGTTCTGCAGGCCGACCACTTGCGATTTTTATCAGAGCGGCTATTATTTCTTAACAAAGAAAATCCGCCCCACCAAACCCTCATAAATTTATGCCTGATACAGGAGAAGTCCAATTACATTTTTTAGACTACTGGCGCGTCGTTAAAAATCGCTGGGGCATCATCACCCTCACGTTTCTTCTTGTGGTGGTCACGGCTTCAATCACCATTTATTTTCTGCCGCGGGAATATTATTCCAAGGTGATGATGGAGGTGGAGGCTGACAACTATAAGATCGGCATTTTCGATAATGATAAATTCAACCCGGGGACGGATGGGAAATTTGTTCCGACCCAGTTTACGATCCTCCAGAGCAAGGAGATGCTCTATCCTGTGATCGATGAATTGAGGCTCGGAGAAAAATGGGCCGTGGGAACGACCCTGCTTCCAAAAGAACAGATTTATTTCAGGCTGCTGCCCATGTTGGACGTAAAAGAGGTGCGGAATACGAATCTTCTGGAGATCGGCGTTTTTAGTACCGATCCCCAAGAGGCTGCAAATATTGCGAATACAATTGCGGTGCAATATCGGAAAAGGCGCATCGAGGATAATGAGAAAATGTTCAACCTCAATTTGTCGGAATTGAAGGAGGAAGTGGAAAAGCAAAGGCAAAAAGTAGAACTGGCGCATGCCGAAGTCATCAAATTGCAACAATCAAATACGGACCTCACGGATTCTGATCCCGATTTGAGCCCTACCGCAACACTCAAGGAGACGCAGGCGCTTTCGACAGCGCGTGCACAGGAAAATGATGCCCAGACGCGAGTTGGGGAATTAAGCACACAACTGGATCAAATCTCAAAAATGACGCCGGATGAGTTGATTAGTTCTCTCTCACTCCTCAATATTGTGGATCCTACGGTTTCAAAAATTCTGCCTCTCTATCAAGATACGAAGGCAGAGGAAGTCACCTTGGTAAATTCCGGTTTGGGAGAGAATCATCCCAAGCTGAAAATCCTCCGGGCGCAGAAGGATGTTTATAGAAAGCAACTTGATGCCCAGATCGAGACTCTCAGGAAAAATTTGGCTTCACGGTTGAACATGGCCCAGATTGATCTGGATGATCATAAAAAGAATGTAAAAGACCTCGAAGCCAAGTTCAGGGACTCCAAGGCCGGCAGTCAGGAATACATCGAGAAAAAAGACGATTACGCCCAGCAAAAAAGACTTTTGGATTCGGCCGAAACCCGCTACGCGACGCAAAAGATGGAAATGCAAATCTCTTTCCAGCCAGCCAAGATTTGGGAAAAAGCCGAAAGGGCTGACGTTTTCTCCAAGCCAAAAGTCTCCTGGCTTATGGGAGGCGCTGCTATATTTGGAGTGGTTTGGGGTATTGGTCTGGCCTTTTTTCTTGAGTACTTGGATACCAGTGTCAAAACATTGGCGGACGTCGAAAAATTCATTGGTGTCTCCGTTCTCGCTGTTGTGCCAAAAATCGAAGGCTTGCTGCATCAGATGGAAGGACGGTCTCCCGATGCTGAAACCTACCGGACACTCCGCACGAATATTGAATTTCACAAGCCGACGCCCGATGCTAATACGATAACGATCATCAGCGGCGGTCCCGGAGAGGGAAAATCGACGACGCTTTGCAATCTGGCAGCCACCTTTGCAAATGCAGGCAGCAATGTCTTGATTGTGGATGCGGATCTCCGCCGTCCATCCCAAGCCAAGTTTTTCGACATGGATGGCACTGTGGGACTTGTGAACTACGTAAACGGAGAAATTGAATTTGAAGATGCGATCCGCCCGACACCGGTGGAAAACATCTGGATAATCCCGAGTGGACCACTTCCAAAGGATCCTGTGGCGATTTTGAATTCCCACAGAATGGTTGAACTCATAGGGCGGGCAAAAGCCCAGTTCGATTTCGTATTATTTGATTCGCCTCCGATCCTGGGATTGAGTGATGGTGCCGTGCTTTCCAGCGTGGTGGAAATGACAGTCATGGTGGTGCAGCATCGCAGGTTTCCGAGGGCATCATTGCTGAGGGTGAAACAGGCTGTTCTTAATGTGGGTGGCAATCTTACCGGGGTGGTATTGAACAAAGTTGATACCCGCGACGACCAAAACTACTATTACTACACCAGCTATTACGACTATTACTCCCCAACCGAACGGAATAAAAAGACTCAAGAAAAGGCAGAAACAGAAATTTGATGTTACTAGGGAGTCCCGGTCCGGGAGCCCGTCTTTTAAAATGAAAATTTTCTCTCTTTCCGTTTTATTGCTGCTTTTCACAGCACTTGGAGCATGGGCGCAAGCTCCATTGCGTCCGGGAGATACGATCGAAATACGTATCAGCGGTGTCCCTGCTGAAGATACGGCCACATTTAATGGATCTTACACCATCGACGATCAGGGTATGATCAATGTGCAGTATATAAATCAGGTCAAGGTAGGCGGTTTTCTACCAAATCAGGTTCAAGAGACCATTCAGAATCGGTTGATAGAGGAAAAAATTTTCACACATCCGACGATTACAATCCAGCAAAGCCAGAGTCGGTTTGTGGATGTCGCGGGAGAGGTGAGGGCTCCTCAACGCGTTAGTTTTACGGCAGATATGACATTGCAATCGGCGTTGAATGCAGCGGGCTGGTTTACTGACTTTGCGGATCAAAAGCATATCAGGCTGGTGAGGGATAACAAAACCACCATGTATAATATGAAGGCAATTCGTGATAATCCCGCTCTGGATCCGAAAATCTTGCCTGGCGACAAAATTGTGGTGCCGCAGAGCTGGTGGTAACGGCGGTCAGTTCGTGCGCAGGAGTTCGCGGTTCTTCCACAGATAACCGCACCCGGAATAAAGCGTAAAACCAAGCGTGCATGTAATCAGCAGGATCCCCGCGTAGCCCAGGATACCAGACTCGTACCACGATGGTGGCAGGGGGCCCATGTGGTGAAGTTCGCGGATTGACAGGACTCCCAGGAAAAAGATCACGGTAATAATTTGCCACGCTGTCTTATGCTTGCCCATCGATTCCGCAGGCAGGATGGTTCCTTTTGAAAGAGCCAGCAGGCGAAGGCCGGTAATGAGGAATTCCCGGCTGATGATCACGATGACAGCCCATGCCGGGATTGCCCCGAGCGGGATCAGACAGATGAAGGCAGAAGCGATCATGATCTTGTCAACCAGTGGATCCATCAACTTTCCAAAATCCGTGATCATCGAGAAATGGCGCGCTATTTTTCCATCCGCATAATCGGTGACCCCGGCGAGCAGAAAAAGGGCGAGGCCGATTGTTTTGCCACAGTGCCATGTCGAGCTGAGCGCCACGACAAAGACAAACGTGAAAAAGAGCCGGGCTACGGTGAGACGGTTTGCCCAATTCATCGCAGTAGAGTCAAAATTTTGCAAAACGCATTTGCTATCATAATGCCTAAGAAGTTACCCTGCACACTCTTTCCTTAAAAACATACAATCGTAAACCTTAATTCTAAAAAATTCATGAGCACATGTGACATTGGTCTGATCGGACTCGCCGTTATGGGCGAGAATCTCGTACTTAATATGGAAAGCAAAGGTTTCCACGTAGCGGTTTTTAATCGCACCACAAAGGTCGTGGAGGATTTTGAGGCGGGTCGCGGCAAGGGGAAGCATTTCGTATTCGCCAAAACACTTCCAGACTTCGTCGCTGCGCTCAAACGCCCTCGAAAGGCGCAGATCATGGTCAAGGCTGGTGCGCCTGTCGATGCTGTCATTGAGCAACTTATCCCGCTTCTTGAGCCTGGTGATATCATCATCGATGGAGGCAACTCACTTTGGACTGATACCCAGCGCCGTGAAAAATACCTGAAAGAAAAAGGAATTCACTTTTTTGGCATCGGTGTAAGCGGCGGTGAGGAAGGCGCTCTCAAGGGGCCCTCGATCATGCCTGGGGGTTCGAAGGAAGGCTGGCAATCACTGGCACCAATTTACACAAAAATAGCGGCGCAAGTGGATGGAGAGGCGTGCTGCCGCCACATGGGCACCGACGGAGCGGGGCACTATGTGAAAATGGTGCATAACGGAATCGAATATGGGGACATGCAGCTTATTTGCGAGGCCTACGCGCTTTTGAAAGCGACTCTGAATCCCACTGCACGGGAGTTCCATGAGATTTTCAATGATTGGAACA
The DNA here is from genome assembly GCA_049692655.1 of Chthoniobacteraceae bacterium. GTDB lineage: Bacteria > Verrucomicrobiota > Verrucomicrobiia > Chthoniobacterales > Chthoniobacteraceae > DASZPK01. Next base: position 5,555 of record JBAVPB010000040.1, read on the forward strand.
CTGGCGAACTCGATAGTTTTCTCATTGAGATCACCAAGAATATCTTTGCGAAGACCGATTCGGAAACCGGCAAGCCCATGGTTGACCTGATTCTGGACAAAGCGGGGCAAAAAGGAACTGGGAAGTGGACTGTAGGACATGCTGTTGAAATGGGAGTGCCGCTTTCGACGATCGGGGCCGCTGTGGAAGCGCGCATACTTTCGTCGATGAAGGACGAACGCGTGGCTGCCAGCAAGGCTTTGCCACGGCCAGAATCCCGGAATTTCGTTGGCGACAGGCAGCACTTTATCGATTGCGTGAGGGATGCCCTTTACGCGAGCAAAATCATCAGCTACGCGCAGGGTTTTGTGCAGTTGGGCGCTGCGAGCCAGCTTTATAAATGGAATCTCAGCTTCGGCGATATTGCCACGATCTGGCGCGGTGGTTGTATCATTCGTGCGCGGTTTCTGAATCGTATCAAGGAGGCCTACGAGCGGAATGCGGGGCTTAAGAATTTGTTGCTCGATCCGTTTTTCTGCGACGTGATTACGAAGACGCAGGGCAACTGGCGTCATGCCATAGCGACTGCGGTGACTTTCGGGGTGCCGGTGCCTGCCTTCAGTGCGTCGCTGGCGTACTACGATAGCTACAGCAGTGCTGTGCTGCCGGCGAACCTGCTCCAGGCGCAGCGCGATTATTTTGGGGCGCATACTTTTGAACGGATCGATAAGCCGGCGGGTGAGTTTTTTCATTACGACTGGCTGTCATAAACGGCAGGGATGCGGGATAGCTGACGGTTGGAAAGGGTTGGCAAGGGTTGATTAGCCCTGCCAAATACCCCGCAGAGGAATGTACGGGAGTTTTTGCCTGGTGGGCCGGAAAAACGCCGTTTCAGGAATAAAAATTCCTGCTTTGGCTGGATTTCGTATAAATTGAGTACATGGCTTTGTGTTCGCTAGTCGTGGATTTTAATTCCTATTTCGCCTCGGTGGAGCAACAGCTCCAACCGAAGCTGAGGGGGCTACCCGTGGCCGTCGTCCCGGTGATGGCGGAGTCCACCTGCTGTATTGCGGCGAGCTACGAGGCGAAAAAATTCGGAGTGAGAACGGGCACGCGGGTTTCCGATGCGCGGCACATGTGCCCCGGCCTGAAAGTCGTCGAGGCGCGTCCGGCACTTTATGTGGAATGCCACCACGACCTGATCAAGGCTGTGGATTCGTGCGTGCATGTGGAGGAAATCTGGTCCATCGATGAAATGGTCTGCGAATTGACCGGAAAATGGCAGCAGCGCGAGAAAGCCTGCGAACTGGCGTTGAAGATCAAAAAGAAGATCGCGACCACTGTCGGGGAGGAACTGCGCTGTTCCATTGGGATCGCTCCCAACCCTTTTCTGGCAAAGACCGCTTCCGATATGCAAAAGCCGGATGGCCTCGTCGTGATCGAACAGCAGGATCTGCCGCAATGCCTGTATCATCTGGAGTTGCGTGATTTTGGCGGTGTGGGACGCAATATGGAGAAGCGGTTGCACCAGCATGGCATCCGGACGGTGGAGGCGTTCTGCGCGGCGTCCAAGGAGGACCTACGGCGGGTATGGGGTGGCGTGGGGGGAGAGCGCATGTACCAGGCGCTGCGCGGCGAATTTGTTTACCGTGCGCCCACGAACAAAAGCAGCGTGGGGCATTCCCATGTGATGCCCCCCGCGGAGCGCAATGAGGCTTCCGCGTTCGCGGTATTGAGCCGGCTGCTTCAAAAGGCCGCCATGCGGTTGCGCAAGATGCGTTATTGCGCTGGAGGCATGCAGCTTTTTGTCAAACATACGCGCGATTCGCAATGGGGAGAGGAATGCACGTTCCTGGAAACCCAGGACACCATCGAATTGCTGCGTGTTCTCCGGATGCTGTGGAAACGCCGTTCGCCGGGCAGTCCGCCTCCGCTGGCGGTGGGAGTCACCCTGTGC
>JBAVPB010000041.1:0-14769 GCA_049692655.1 Chthoniobacteraceae bacterium
CCTCCACACTCTTCGTCTCCCCCGCCTGCAGCATCACTTTCGCAAAGCCCTTCAACTCGCGCACCGGCCGCTCCACCGAAGACTTCCGCGGGCTCACATAAATCTGCACGACCTCCGCACCGGCACATCCGCCGGTATTCGTGACATCGAGCGCGACAGAAACTCCCCCACCAGTTTTCGTCACCTTCATCCCCGATAGCTTGAAGGTCGTATAGCTCAGCCCGTGTCCAAATGGAAACAACGGCTCGATCCCCTTCGCATCGAACCACCGGTATCCCGTGAATATCCCTTCCTTGTAATGGCACACATCCGCCGCGTAATCATCCAGCGCAGCCGCCGGGGAATCCTGCAATGCCTTGGGAAATGTCATCGGCAATTTTCCCGACGGATTAACATCGCCAAACAACACATCCGCAATCGCATTGCCACCCTCCATGCCGGCGTACCACATCAGCACGATCGCACTCACCCGGTCTTTCCATGGCATCTCCATCGGAGATCCGCCGGTGAGGATGACAGCCGTCCTTGGATTGGCCGCCACGACCTGCTCGATCAACTCATTCTGTCCGTCGGGCAAAGTCATGTCTCGACGGTCAAACCCCTCCACGTCAAATTGATGGTTGAGCCCGCCAAAGAAAAGCACGGCATCGGCATTTTTCACGGCCGCGAGTAGTTCATCGGGTTCCTCCGTTTTTCTTTCCATCCACGGCGGAATCCACGCGATCCTGATCCGCACATCCGGCCCGCCCGGCTTCAATATAATGCCGAGTTGGTAAACCCGTCCCCCTTCAAGCTCCACCGGCTTGCTGAGGACATTTTCACCGCCATTTTCCCAGCGTTGCAGGAAATCATGCCCATCGATGACAAAGCTGGCGTGGTTCGCCCCTTCGAGCACAAACTCATAAATCCCGCTTTCCGGCGGCGTCACGGTCGTCTTCCAGGTCACCGCAAATTTCTCCGGCAACCAGCCTTCAAACGGCCCGGAACCATTCCACTCAAAATCCACGTCTCCATCCGCCCGCACGACAGGTCCTCCCTGCCCATCCCGGTTGGGATAGTACGCCCCCTTCCATCCCTTCGTGCCGCTTCCTTCGTCGGCTGTCCCTAGGTATTCCACCTTGATCGGTTCAAATGCGCTGATTTTCCGCGGGTAGCCCCGGAAATACTGGACCTCTACTTCCCCTCCCACATTTTTCTCCAACCCTTCCAGCGGGGTCACCTCGTAGAGCGCCTTCACGGCGGAACTGTTTCCGCCAAATGCATGTTTGGCCATCGCGTTGTCACCGATCACCACGATCCTGCGCAGTTCGCTTTTCTTGAGCGGCAGCAAACCGCCGTCATTCTTCAGCAGCACCACCGCTTCGCGCGCGATATCCAGAGCGACACGCTGATGCTTTGCCGTATTGCGCTCACCCGGCTTCCGGGCCGCGTCAAACATGCCGATGCGGAACATCACCCGCAGATTGCGCCGCACCTTGTCGTTCACAAGATCCTCGGAAAGCTCCCCGCGCTGGATCGCCTCCCGGAACGGACGTGCGAGAAAATATTCGTCGTAGGGAAGGTTCGTCCCCATCTCGATATCAAGCCCGTTACAGGCCGCTTCCATCGTGTCTTCAACGCCCGCCCAATCGGAAATATACGACCCTTCAAATTTCCATTCCCCTTTGAGGATGTCATTCACCAGATATTGATTGTGACAGCAAAATTGCCCCCGGAATTTGTTATACGCCCCCATCGCAGTAAGGCAGCTGCCCTCAACGATCGCCGCATGGAATCCCGGCAGATAAATCTCGCGCAGCGTCCGCTCATCCATCTGCGCATCCACACCATGCCGGTTCAGTTCCTGCGAGTTCGCCGCATAGTGCTTCACACAGGCAGCCACATCCTGGCTCTGAATTCCCTGGATCACGGGAACGACCAGCGCCGCGATCAGATACGGGTCTTCGCTGTAGTATTCAAAATTCCGTCCGCACAGCGGCGAGCGGATGATATTGATCCCCGGCCCAAGGATCACATCCTTCCCCCTCGCCCGCGCCTCCGCCCCCAGCGTTTCGCCAAAAATACGCGCCACCTCGGGATTCCACGTCGCAGCCATCGCCGTGCCGGTCGGCAGGTAGGTCGAGTGATCATCATCCGTCTCCACCGGATCCCAGCTATCCGCGCTGATCTCACGCCGGACTCCATGCGGCCCGTCGGACATCCGGAACTCCGGAATCCCCAGCCGCGGAATCCCCGGCACCTCAAACTTTGACCCCGCGTGACAGAGCAAAATCTTCTCCTCCAAGGTCATCTGCCCAATCAACGAATCAATTCTCATCTCAATCTCACCGCCGGATCGTGTCGTCATGGCAGACGGTTAAAACCGAAGCCCTCCGTATTAGGAAGCCAAAACTCCCACCCTTTGAACACCTTACACACATTATAAACTCTAATAACGGATTTTTATATACTTTACATACAATTTCTGCAATACTCATAACAATGAGCACTAATATAGTGATTTAAGAGGTGGCCGCGAACCTCCATTCAGCATTGGAACTCGACTCAAGGAGAAGCCGGGGGGGCGTGGGCGGCAATCTCTGGACGACCTTCCACCTTATCCGACTTCAATCCAACGGATTTCCCAGAGTAATCCAACCAAATCCAAGGTAATCCAAGATGAAAAATGAAATTGCCCCATCCGCCTGAATCACTGATCTCATTCAGACCTCTACGTCCCACAGGATTCCTATTATACCTTTCCGAACAAATACCCGATGGACAGAGACGTCTTGTCACGTCAAAGCCCCCCAAAAAGCCGTCCAGCCCGGTCAAGCCCAGTCAAGGCGCACCAGAGTAAAAATGAGTAAAAAACGCAAAACCCTTCACTCCTTTGCGCTCTTAGCGTCCTTTGCGGTTCAATTCCCCACACGCCTAAAAACGAATAATTCTTTGACACCCTTCTTCACCGCCACATAAGGTCATCCCTCTCATGGAAGTTCCAAAAGTACTCGTAGCAGATCCAATTTCAGAGCGCGGCATCAGCGAACTCGCTGCCGGCGGCGCTCTCGATGTCACCGTAAAAACCGGGCTGAAAGAAGACCAGCTTCTCGAAATCATCCCGCAATACGCCGCGCTGGTCGTGCGCAGCCAGACCAAGGCGACATCCAAGCTTATCAACGCAGCCACCAACCTTAAGGTCATCGGTCGCGCAGGCGTCGGCGTGGATAACGTCGATGTCGAGGCCGCCACAAAACGTGGCGTGATCGTGATGAACACCCCCGGCGGCAATACAATCTCGACCGCCGAGCATGCCTTTTCCCTGCTCGTCTCCATCGCCCGCAACATCCCGCAGGCCCACGCCACGGTGAAAGCCGGCAAATGGGATCGCAAAAGCTTCGAGGGTGTTGAGCTTTACGCAAAATCACTCGCAATCCTCGGCATGGGCCGCATAGGCACCGAGGTCGCCCGCCGCGCCATGGCTTTTGGAATGCGCGTGCTTGCCTACGATCCCTATCTCTCCGTCAGCCGCGCCCGTTCGCTGCAGGTGGAACTCATCGAAAACCTCGACGACATCCTCCCGCTCGCCGATTTCATCACGCTTCACATGCCTTCGACCCCGGAGACGAACCACATGCTCGACGCGCGCCGTCTCGCTCTTTGCAAAAAAGGCGTCCGCATCGTGAACTGCGCCCGTGGCGGTCTGGTCGAGGAAGCCGCTCTCTACGAAGCCCTGAAATCAAAGCATGTCGCCGCAGCCGCGCTCGACGTTTACGAAGTCGAGCCGCCGCCCGCCGACTTCCCGTTGCGCGACCTGCCGAACATCGTTTTCACTCCGCACCTCGGCGCATCCACCGCGGAAGCCCAGGAAAACGTCGGTATCGAAGTGGCCCAGCAGATCCGCGCTGCAATCCTCGACGGCGAAATTCGCAATGCCGTCAATATGCCGAATATCGATGCGAAGACCTACGTCCTCATCAAGCCGTACCTCACATTAGGTGACAAGCTGGGACGCTTCGTGGCGCAGATCGCTCCAAAGCGGAACGACAAAATTGTCATCACCTACGGCGGTGGCGCAAATGATCTTCCCACCGATTCCATCACCCGCTCGATCCTCACCGGATTTCTCAGGTCGGCGGGCGGCGAGGAAATCAACAGCGTGAATGTCCGCTCCATGGCGGCCGGACTCGGCCTCGAAGTGAGCGAAGTGAAATCCAGCGAACAGACCGATTTCAACGAATGGCTGCACGTCGCGGTCTTCAGCGGCGAGTCAAAGACATCCGCCGCGGGCACATTTTTCGGCCACACGCCGCGCATCGTCCGCGTCAACAGCCAGCCCGTCGAGGCCACACCAAACGGCATCATTCTGGTCCTCGAGAACGACGACGTCCCCGGCATCGTGGGGCGCCTCGGCACCCTGCTCGGCAGCCACAAGGTGAATATCGCAGGCATGTCGCTCAGCCGCAATGAAGCGGGCGGACGCGCCCTCACCATGCTCAACCTCGACACCGCGCCGGACCAGAAAATCCTCGACGAGCTCCTCGCCGTCCCGAATATCCACTCCGCGCGCGTCATCAAACTGTGAAACTCGATTTCGCCACGGATCTGCGGCTCGCGAAAAGCGAAACGCAGGTTGTATTTGTCACACGGGAAGCGCGTGGCACCGTGGCAGGGTCGGTTCCGGAATCTGAATTTTCCGCAAAGAAAAACTCGACGTTTTTCTCGCGCGATAAAAACCTCCTCGCTGTCGGAATTGGCGACAAGGCAAAAATCGACGCGCAGACCCTTCGCTCCGCAGCCGGGACGGCAGTCACGTTCCTGAAGAAAATCGGGCGCGTGAAAATCGTCATCGATGCTTCTGGTTACTCCACTTTTGTGCAGGAGATTGTGGAGGGAGCATTGCTGGCCGATTATCGCTTCGAGCAATTCAAGACCACGAAAACCGCGCTACTGCAAACCTTGCGCCTCGTTGTCCTCAAGACAGATCTGGCAGCAGCAAAAAAGCGCGGCATGCGTGGAAAGATTCTCGCGGACGCCACAAATTACGCGCGCCATCTCGGCAATCAGCCGGGCAACCTCATCTACCCAGCCACCCTCGCGGACGCGGCGCGCAAGCTGGCAAAGCAAAAGGGTCTGCACATTACCGTGCTCGATGAAAAAGCGTTGCGCGCTGGAAAATTTGGCGGTCTTATGGCAGTAGGCAGCGGCAGCGCGCGTCCCCCGCGGCTCATCATCCTGGAGCATCGCGGCGGCAGTGCGGGCGCAGCCCCCATAGCACTTGTCGGCAAGGCAATCACCTTCGATACCGGTGGCATCTCCATCAAGCCCGCGGCAAACATGGAGGAACTGATCTTCGATAAATGCGGAGGCACAGCCGTTCTCGGCGCCATGGCCGCAATCGCGGATTTGAAACTCAAACGCAATGTCGTCGGCATCATCGCCAGCGCGGAAAACATGCCCAGCGCAACGGCCTATCGTCCCGGCGACATCGTCACCACTTACGACGGCACCCACGTCGAAATCGTCAATACCGACGCGGAAGGCCGCATGGTGCTGGCCGATGCGATCGGCTACGCTCGCAATGTGAAAAAAGCGGCTGCGATCATCGATCTTGCGACATTGACCGGCGCATGCGGCGTCGCCCTGGGCGAATGCGTCGCGGGTCTCTGGAGCACCTCGGAAAAGTTGAGCGATCAATTGCTCGATGCCTCCGGAAAATCCGGCGAACGGCTCTGGCCCATGCCCCTCTATCCGGAATACGACCAGCAGATCAAAAGCGATGTGGCCCTGATCAAAAACAGCGGTGGCCGGCTCGCGGGCGCCTGCACTGCGGCGGCATTTCTAAAGACTTTCACCCACGAAACGCCATGGGCGCACCTGGACATCGCCTATACCGCAAACACCGGCAATGATCACGGCGACATGGCACGCGGGGCGACCGGTTTCGGCGTCCGGGCGCTGGCGGAGCTGGTCGGGGCATGGGAGTCGCTGTAAAACAAATTTAAACATGGAAATCCAGATTGCATCATTGTGTGACTCCGCCGCCGACTACAACGGCAAGCTCTGCATCATCGGCACGTTCGACACGATCATGTCACATACTTTTCCCTTTTCCCATCCCCAGTGCAGTGTGGCCCTCCGCATGACTTTCCGGGATGACGACGAGGGACATTTTGCATTGAAAATCAATATCGTGGACGAGGATGGCCAGCCGGTCGTCCCACCGATCGAGGGTGGCTTGGACGTCAAGATCCCCGATGATTCCTCTTTTCTCACGCGAAACGGGGTTTTCAATTTGCAGCACTTGAAATTTGACCGTCCGGGATTTTATTCCGTGGACGTGGTGGTCAATGGGCGCACCGTAGCCGGCATTCCATTTCGCATCGTTCAATTTCAACCACCCATCGGGGAGCCGCTGGAAGAAATGTAAGTTATGGGCCGCGTCCGGGCAAAAGTGAAGATCACCACCTTGCGCCAGTTGGATGCGCTGGTGGGCGAACATCTCATGGAGGAGGTGCCGGAAGTTTATTGGGAAGATGCCCATGCCGTCTTCCGTTTTGAAACCGAGCAGGAAGCATTGGAGGCTGTGAAAAGAATGAAAGCCCAGCTTAATCTTCCCAAGATCGACTGGGAGTCGATGTCGGTCACCCAGATCAAATCCTACCGCCCCTACTCTTCGGACGTCACCGCATTATGGACGGTGATCGACAAGGTCAGCACGTCTGAAAACCCATTGCACATGCATCGCGACAAAGGCGAATGGTATGTCACATTCGGCACCCATCGCGAATGCATCTCACTCAGCGCCCCCGCCGCGATCTGCGTCGCCGCGCTGCTCACAATAGGCGTTGAAGTCGATCTGGATCGCGATAGAGTTCACTAAACAATTGGTGCCAGCAAAATGGCGCCGCATTTCAATACAAACCCAAAAAATATCATGTCCACCATCACCGCAAAAGATCTCACGAAGGAAGCTCCCGCCAGCCCCCGTATTCGCATCGGCGGATACGTAATTTTAGGACGCACTGCAGACAAGTGCCGCGCTCTGCTGGGAGGAAACATCGGCGATTATCATTTCGATTGCCCACTCGACAATATCCTCTTTGGTTTCAAGGGAGTAAAAGGCGACGACTTCAAGGCGGAAGTGGAAAAAGGCGCTAACAATGAAGCTCTGGCTCAATGGCTGAACGACCACGGCACCCCAAAAACCGCCGAAGAAATCAAGGCGTGGGGCGACGCAGTGGAAGGACACAGCCTCGTGAATGACCCGGAGAAAAAAGACTACTTCATCGCCGAATGCACAAAGCTCGGCCTCGATCCGTATAAGACAACCCTCTTCGGCTGGCTGGAAGCCGACGACAAGGCAAGCTTCTAGGTCCCCGCTTGAGAATTTGAGGCAAAGGTGCTGCGGGAGTGCTTTAAATCACTCCTGCGCGCTGCCTTTGTTTCCAAAAGCGTTTAGATGGGCTGTTTGTGTTTCAGTTCCCACAAACGCAGAGCAGCTCTGAGCAACTTCTGATTCTTCATCACTGAGAGCCGCGATTTCCTGCGCCGGATGGGCGACTGGATTTCGCTGTGGTTTTTCATGGTGTTTCCGTTCGTTTATTCAACGTGCAAACTCACCACAAGATTTGAGTAGTTTTCGTTCCAAGCCTGCCCGCTTTGGCCTGCTAGTCCGGCATCACGGCTCCAATCGCCTCGGCGATTCGCTTGTAGCGGCCCGGCCCGTTCTCAGGGGGATCTTCCAGTCCCTGTGAATTTGCCCAGTCATTCAGCAAGAAGCGGTGCGGTGGGCCGATACGGTAAGGCACTCCTCCCCTCCATGTTTCCAAGGCCGCACGAAACGTCTTGGAAAAGAGAATCCCCACATCAAATCTGCCAAGTCCCTTGATTTTTTGTGCAACATCCCTCACGGATTCCTCTGGTCCGAACGCAAGCACTTCATCGATCCCTTCCGCGTCTTTCCAAAATGTCTCCAGGGCTTCTGGCGCGACTATGGTGAGATACGCGTCCGGCCTGCCGCGCTTGATGGCCAGCGCAGCCACCGCACTGGCTTTGGCTTCCTCAAGATCTTCCGGCGAACGGATCATGATGCGGTAAGGAATCAGGCTGGCTGGATCGAAATCTGGCGGATAAAAAACGCGCCGCCCGTTCTTGGTAAACAGGAACATCCAGCGGGGGGTCTTCCAGCGGTTGTGTGACCAGAGCCAGTCCGCTGGAGATGCCTCAATTTCCTTTTCCAGTTCCTCGTTGATCCTGGCCGTGAGAATTTCCACGTCATTATCACGGGGAATCGGCATGGAGATCGTGACATGCCATTTTGCCGTGCCAATCGTGTTGATGGAAATAGGGATGATATCGACATTGGCCCGTTGCGCCAACAGGGCGGCAAGTGTGGATGTCGATGTGAGCCGCTTGAAAAATGGCATCCACGTACCAGGCAAGCCTGCATATTGATCCACCAGCACCCCCACAGCTCCGCCCGAACGAAGGAACGCTGCGCATTTCAAATATCCCTCGCGCCTGTCAAAAAGAGTGACCCCTGAGCGCGCCCTCGTCACTTTGAAATGGCGGTCCACATAGTCGTTTGCAAGCTTGTGATAAATCGCCCCATATTTGTAATGGGGAAAAATCGGCGAAAGGTGACTGAGAATCTCCCAGTTCCCCATATGGCTGATCATCGCCACCCAACCCGATTTGTCCTTTCCCTCTTTGGCTCTTTTTTCAAGTTCAGGCGGAATATCAAGGGTTACGCACTCGAGAATCTCCTCATCGCTCATCGTGGCGATCTTAAGAGCAGAGAGCATATTGGCTCCGAGATTGCCGAAGTGCTTCCGGGCAAGCTCGCTCGCATCACTTTCACTCTTCTTCAGCGCCAGCATGATGTTCTCGATCGCTACACGACGCCTGCCGCGCAGTACGCGATATCCAAAAAAGCCCAGTTGCTCCCCGGCTGAAAACACCAGCTTCAAAGGCAGCAACTTTGCAACCCTGGTGCAGGCGAGATACACTCCATAGCCAACAAGATGAATGATTTTTGATGCGTTCGGCATTTGCTTGGTTCAATACTACTCCACCTGTCCGACAAAAACAGAAACAGATGATAAACGATAAGAGACATTTACAGCCATGAAGGTTGCCCTTGTACTTGAACGCTTCGATTGGCGCAAGGGTGGCCTTGAATCTTGGACATGGCAGTTCGCTCAACAACTGCGGAGCAAAGGATTCGAGGTCCACATCGTTGCTTTTGAATTCCATCCTGCCGCCCGGGATGAAGGCGTGATTATTCATCAACTGGAGATGCCGCGCTCGCGCCTGGCACGGGCGGAGGCCTTGGAAAAATATTTGCGCGATCTAAACCCCGATGTCATTCACGACATGGGTGTGGGATGGTATGCGGATATTTTCCATCCACATGGCGGTTCCACACTCGCAACGTGGCGGCATAATCTCATGCGCATCCCGCGCTGGAGACGCTTTACATTCTGGCGTGCAAAACGCCACCGCGAAATACAGGAAATCGAGCAGCGCCAGCACGCCCGGCCAGATGCCGTCGTGGTAGCCGTCTCCAATATGGTGAAACACCATTTTCAGGAACTGCATCGTCTTCCGGAAGAAAAATTGCGAGTCATCTATAACGGGGTTGATTTGGAGAAATTCTCACCCGAACATCGCGCCCAATATCGCGATACGGTTCGTGCGGAACTTGGTCTGCGGAATGAAGTGCTTTTCTTTCTCCTGGCGCACAATCTCCGTTTGAAGAACGCTTCTACGCTCATCCGTTCGATGGGATTGCTTGCCGCTAAAGACAAACCCGTCCATCTCGTCATTGCCGGCAATGATCGCACCGATTCTTATGTGCAACTCGCTGTGAAAACGGGCGCAGCAAGCCGGGTGACATTTCTCGGTTTGGTCGATCCAATCAAATACTACGCGGCGGCAGATGTCTGCGTACTCCCAACATGGTATGATCCTTGCAGTCTTTTTACACTGGAGGCTTGGTCGGCAGGGTGTCCGGTTATCACTACGCGATGCAATGGAGCTTCCGAGCTAATGGTAGAAGGCGTCCACGGCTACGCTTTGGACGACCCTGCGAATCACATCCAACTGGCTTCCAAAATGGAGGCCCTGATAGACGACAATTTGCGCGCAACAATGAGCGAATCAGCCAGAAAGCTCGCTCTGGAACATTCATTTGCGAGACAGGCATCTGAGTTTGTCGCCCTTTATCAGGAAATCAAAAACGCGAAACAAGGCAGTCGGGTTTGAATACACTCGTATTTTTGCTTTTCAGAGCCCGCCAAAACTGCGAAACATGAAGAGTTCATTATGTTACGTCCAGTCAGTGTAATCACAGTCACCAACGGCGGTTATTTTTTCGTGCGTCTTCTCGTCGAAAAAGTCCGGGAATTTACCAGTGACCGAAAATATGAAATCATCGCCGTTGATCTTGGCAGCAAGGACGGGACAAGCGCGTGGCTCAAAAAACAACCGGATGTGCGGGTAATCCGCAAGCGCCAGTGGTTCACAAATCAGCACCGCCATGGAGAAAATGCGGAGGAAGCTGTGCGGGCTGCGAAATACGAACATATCGCCCTGCTGGATTCGGATGCATTCCCCATCCAGCCGGACTGGTTGAGCCTGACGATCGACAAACTTGATGACGAAACCCGGATCGCGGGCGCCGAGTTTAATGGCAAGCATAAGGGCAATCCCTATGGATGGTACATCCATCCCCATTTTATGACGTTTTGCAAATCCGACCTCGAGAAACTCGTCATTCTCCGCAAAATCCGCGGCCACGATACCGACACTGGTGAAGAGGCTACAATCCGTGTGCTTGATGCCGGGCTTAAAATCATCAGATATCCCCTTGAATTGTGCGTCCCATTCGCAGTGGGTCATCCTCGGGTTCCCACAGTATCCGCAGGTGTTTTCCATGCATGGTATGTCACTCGTTTGATTAAAGAAAAAAGCACTGTAGATAAGGAAACGGGTGGCTCGGTAACGCGCGAAAATTATCAATATCCCTTGCAGGATTTATTGCGTAAAGCGTACAGTCTGGACTACTAAAGTCTTTCACCTGATTTCTTTTTATAAAAACCATCGTCCTAATTCCAACGTATAACGAGTGCGACAACATCAAGCCGATCCTGCAGGCTGTGCGCCATAATTTGCCCGAGGCAGATATTCTAGTCATTGATGATGGATCTCCAGATGGCACTGCTGATCTTGCGGATGAAATGGGCCGCACCGATTCGCATATTTCTGTTCTAAGGCGCAAAGAAAAACTCGGGTTGGGTCTCGCCTACATCGATGGATTTAAAAATGCGCTGGCCAAGGGGTACGAAGCCATCATTTGCATGGACTCCGATTTTTCCCACGATCCTGCGGTGTTGCCGAAAATCGTGGATGCCCTGGCCGACAATGATTTTGTTCTGGGATCGCGATATATTCCAGAAGGAGGCACACCGGATTGGACGTTGCATCGCCGGCTCATCAGCCGGATTGGAAATATTACTGCGCGCATGCTTTTGAATGTGCCAATCAAGGATTGTACCACTGGTTATCGCGGTTACAGGCGCGAAGCCTTGGAGAAACTCGGGTTCGACAAGATCAAACTGACGGGTTACGGGTTTATGATCGAAACAGCCTATCAGAATTATCTCAATGGCATGAGGATCAAGGAGATTCCCATCATTTTTCCAGACCGCCGATTTGGAAAATCCAAGATGTCTGGCGCCATTGTAAAAGAGGCGCTCTTCTATGTCGTCAAATTGCGCTGGCAACACATGACGGGGCAACGCACCGCTGTTGATACACGGCAACCGGCCAAAAACTAGATGGTGTCCGGGCGGTTGAGGGGACTTTAATAAGTTGACTCGAAAATGATGCCAAAACCGCAAAGGTATCATCCTAGGCGCCGTCTGCTTCTGCTCGCCATTTTTGTTGCGATTCTGAGTCCTCTTCCTTATGCCGGAAGCTGGAATGACGGAAGTCGCCTTGCTTCGGTAGAATCCCTGGTGGATTACCATTCGTGGAGCATCGACCGCTCCATTTTTGTCAGAACACCTGGTGTCGATATTTCCCGAGCCAATTCCCCCTACCCTCTGAACGACGCCAATCTCGTTCAGAACGGGACGCGGGATAAGCTTTTCATTCACGGACATTACTACTCCGACAAATCGCCGGTTCCATCATTGTTCATGGCGGGAATTTACAAGATTTTCCAGGTCTTCACAGGGTTGACCGCGGCAAACAACCCTGAATTATTTTGTTATCTGCTCACCCTTGTTTTCAGTGGTGGGGCTTATGTCGTAAGTGTTTGGTGCATTGACGCGATGGTCGTGAACCTGGCTCTTCCCTGCATTCCGCGTTTACTTTTGCCCTACAGTTTCGCGCTGGCCACGATCGCACTTCCCTATACCCGAGAAGTAAACAACCACATTCTGCTGCTTGCAGTGTTCAGCATGGTGATGCTGGTGGCTTTGAAGTATGCGGAGGCATGCAGCGGCAGATTGATCTCGTGGCATCTTGCGGCGCTCGGTTCGCTTGCGGGAATTGGTTATACGATTGATCTCGGAGTTGGTCCGGTACTGGTTCTTGGCGTTGTGGGATTTCTTGCTTTCCAAACGCGGTCGGTAAAGGTGGTGATCCTTGCCCTGCTCGCTGCATTTCCGTGGTTTCTTCTACACCATGCGCTCAATTACATGATCGGCGGCACTTTCAAACCCGCGAATGCCGTGGCTGATTATTTCCTCTGGCCGGGCTCGCCTTTCAATGCGGAAAATCTTACAGGCGGCTGGGCTCACAAGCATGTGGCTCACTTTTTTGTTTATGCTCTGGCGATGCTTTTTGGAAAGAAAGGGTTCATCGGGCACAATCTCGCGCTTTATATTTCGATACCCGCCATCGTGTTTTTTGCGAGGAACAAGATGAAGGATGCCGCACTCATTTACTCCGCATTGGGAATGATCGCAGGCACGTGGCTGATCTATTCGGCCACTTCGAACAATTACTCCGGAGTTTGCTGTTCCATCCGCTGGTTTGTGCCGCTGCTTGCGCCATTCTACTATTTACTTGCTGTCTTTTTGAAACAACGGCCCGGGTATTCCATCGATCTGCTGATTCTTTTTGTCTGGGGTCTGCTCATGGGAATTTTGATGTGGGTCAAGGGCCCGTGGATGCAGCATATGGTTCCCGGTTATTGGTTTATCGAGGCCGCAGCTTTGATTTCGTGGCTGACTTACCGGTTCCGTATCCAGAAAAAGATGCCGCCTATTTCATGTTCCTGAAATCGTAGATGAAGTAGGTTGTTGTGCGGTCCATGGTTTTTTGCGCCCGGAAAAATGCCATGGTGTCCTCGCCCACTGTCGGACTGCTGGCATAAGCGCCGTAAAGCAGCGTTGTGCTGACTGCCACGCATTTTCCGCGGACCTGATCCTCGATCGAGGGAAACTCACCTTTCTTCGTGGACATTTTTCGTAACGGCAGCACTCCAGCCCGCGGATCGAGACCAAAATACCAGATGTCGATCACATCGATGCTATGAGTTTCGCGCCACTGAAGCAATTCCGGGAGTCCCTGCCCCCAATCATAATTGGAATCGCTGAGATACAGGTAACCGTTGCGCGTGCCACCCCACAACTCGTTGGTATAACAGATCCCCTCGGGCCATACGCGTGCGGAAGCGATTCCGTTGTAGAGCAGACCGAGGACGACAAAGGCGGTCAGGGCTGCACGTTTGACAGCACTATTGTTTTCCCGCAGGGCAATTACGATCGCGGCACCGTAGCCAGCGGCTGCAAGCGCTATGAGCGGGAACATGAAACGGATGCCGAGCTGCACGCGGCATGTGACGCTGTAAACAAGCAGGACAAAGGCGATCAGAACCGGCCAGTTCCACAATGCGCGGCGGCGAACCATCGCGATTCCCAGCGGAAGGAGCAAAAATACGATGCTGCATTTAATGGTGTAAGCGACGGGAAAGTAATACCATACAGCCCGCTTATGCTCCTGACCCAGGATGTAGGAATAATGCCCGCGCATGTTGTGCTTGATCTGCTGCGCGAGGCCCTCGCCGGCATTCGTGAAAATCCGCAGATGCTCGGAAATCCAGAGCATATTGTCGTGAAGCGCGCCGGGTTTGAGGGATTGCGCCCATGTGATGAACGTGGGCTCTGTCGTCCAGTCGCTGCCGCAATAAATGAATGTCACGAGCAATCCCAAGCCGATCACCTTGAAAAAATCGCGCCGGAATTCCCAGAGCCCGTTACGCAGGAATATAAACCGGGCCCGCCAGTCGGCGACGGGCGTTGCGGAAAGAGTTTCCGAGCGCCACAGGCGGTCAAATTCGATCACAATCATACAAACCGGCGCAAAGACCAGGGCGGAAGCTTTTGCCAGTATGGCAATGCCGTAAAGCACGGATGGGATTGCAAGACGACGCAGCCAGCCTTTGCCACGTCCCGCATGAAATTCAAACGCAAATACCACCAGCATCGCAGTCACTGAGATATCCGTGGTTGCAAGGGCCGCGTGGCCGAGTAAACCGGGTTCGCAGACCACGAAGGCGGCTGCGATGCGTCCCGCCCAAGAACCAGCCAGGGATCTGGCCGTGCGGAAAACATAGATCACGAGAATCGCCCAAAAGACCAGGTTCCCTGCCCTCGCCCATGGCAAAATCCAGCCGATGTCGCGGTCGATATTGATCTGTGTTCCATGACAGCGTTCCCAGATATAAAGCGGCAGCGTCTGCAGATCGATTGCCAAGGGCATGGTGCCCAACCG
>JBAVPB010000042.1:0-5153 GCA_049692655.1 Chthoniobacteraceae bacterium
GAATTCTCATACATTGGCATGATTTTGTCAACGACTTTTTCTCAATCCTGCATTCCCTCTGTAAATCGCCCCAAAAACCTCTCTTGGCCGTCCCATTTTAAACAAACAACCCAAATTTCGAATTATAAAATCCGCGAGTTTCGCCATTTCCCCACTATCCACCCATACACCTCTCGCATTTGCGAGCCCCCAACCAAAAATCGCCCCGCGATTTTTCCCTGTAGGGGAAGGTGTTACCTTCCCCGGTCGCAAGCAACCAAGCGTGGAACGATACGCCTCCATCCACAAAGCCCCGCTCCGTCATTTCCACCCCTTAGCGCCTTGGTGGCAAAAATAATTTCCCCATCGCAAATCAAATACCATCGCAACAAAAAACAATTATATGTAATTATTTCTATATTTTGCTTAATTTTATCTAGCACTACTGAAGCCTGTTATAAACATATATAGCGGAATATACGCAATAAACCCCTGATTTATAGTAGAAATATTTAGCAATTACTTGACAAGTTATAGCAATTATTAGAAACCTAAAGCAAGTTCCGCCTCTTCCCCCCATGAGTCGTTCGAAACCTACGTTTTTTTCTTTGAGCGAGTGAACCGCTCGTCGGCCGGCCGATTAGCGCTCTTTCGCGAGTAACCGCAAGAAACACCCCCACAGAAACAAATGAAATTCACCCCTCTGTTTAACGTTCGTTTTACGGACGCGCGCACGCGTCCCGGATTTGGAAATTCAGATCACAACAAAATTCCAACAAAGTTACTGCTTGTCGCGAGTCTGTTTGTCGCGCTCGGCTGGTATGCCCCCGCGGTCAGGGCGGGATTGGCCAATGGCAACTCCAATGCCAGGACCACCAATATATACAACTTCATCACCGGGCTGACATCCGGGACCAGTCAGCGATTACTTTCCGGTCAAAACATACTGCACTACGCGCCCGCTTCGGATGGTCTCACCTACGAGAATGACCTCATCTGGAATCTTCAGGCTCAAACCGGCAAACTTCCCGCGATCGTCGGCGCGGATTTGAATGATACCAATACAAATCAAATGATCCTGCCGGAACTCGTGACACTGGCACAAAACACGGGATGCATTATCGAAATTGATGGCGGGCTTACTTATCCCAATCAAACATCCGGGGAAAGCTTGGATCATCTCCTGCCCGGAGGCGCCGACAGGGCGGCTTGGATTACTTCCATGCAAACATTGGCCATCAAGCTTCAATATCTGCAGAGCTGTAATATCACGGTTCTATACAGACCCTTCCATGAAATGAATGGCTCCTGGTGTCCGTACTACACCACTGACACCGCCTCCTTTCAAAACCTCTGGATCGACCTTTTTAACTACATGAAGACCACCGCGGGCTTGAATAATTTGATCTGGGTTTTCGCCCCCAACAACGCCGGTGGAAGTGCGGGTTACAACCAACTGGCAGGCCCCACGGAATATGTGGACGACAGCCATGCTCAGACCGTCACTTTGAATAATTTGACAGCAGGTCATACCTATCAGGCCCAGGTCTGGTCCGCTTATATCAACGGAGGCCGCCGGGGAGTGGAGTTGAGCGTTTCCGCCGGTTTGGACTCCGTCACGCTGAACTCGGGCACAGGCCAGTATGCCACCGGCACCTTCACTGCGTCGGGCACCACTCTCTCCTTCACCGCGACCCCCGCCGCAGCCAATACATTGTCGGGCACCGGTTGGGTTGCCGGTGGATTCCTGAACGCCGTGTCCATTCGCGATACCGGTTCGGGCACGGGGAGCGGATCACAGATCCAATGGGGCCCCGCAATGACCATCTGTTGCGACAGCGACGTGGCGACAAATGGAACCTACGTTGACGCCGCTTTGTTGAATTCAACCGCCAATGGCGGCAGTGCCCTTGCCGTGAATGGCGTCACGTTTAATATTGTTGCCTCCGGGACTTCGGATGCGACCGATCCCAGCGGGCATATCGCGTTGACTTCACAGCGCACACAGACCACCGGCGGCAATTCGCCGAGCGGAAGCCCTTACAGCCTGCCCTACTACCCGGGCAGTGCGTACGTCGATATCGTCGGGGCTGATGTTTACAACGACACGGCATTCATGACCGAATACAACTGGTTCACAGGACTCGGGAAGCCGGTATTCTATACGGAATTTGGCAACGGACCCAGCACCCAGGCCGGGACTTACAACGGCACTTATAATTTTGACACCCAGTTCGTTTCGACAATCAAGAGCACCTATCCGAAAGTAACGGGTTTCCTGGCATGGAGCGATTGGATCTCGAGTGGCACGAACTGGGTTTACAAATCCATCGCGCGCAATGTGGGCGGGAGCATGATGAATGATTCCTGGGTTTTGACGGCATCCGACCTTCAAGGCAAAGGGTATGGCTCTCCCACCAGCGGCCTCACCGGTTACTATGAGCTGACAAATCAAGGCACAGGCGCGGCCCTTACATGCAACAGCTTCACCCAGGGCGCGGTCCTTACCGGGTCGGCTTACGGTGACAACCTGTACCAGCAATGGGGTCTGGCGCCCGATGAGAGCGGGACGGGTTATACCGTCACCAATGAATGGTCCGCACAAGTCCTTATATGCCCGTCCCCCGGCACCAGCGGCACCACGCCCATAGAGCAGTACGGAGAGGCCTCATGGGAGTACAAGACATGGAATATTACCGCCAACAGCGATGGCACATACACGATATTTAACAGCCACTATCCCACGGAGTGCATCGCGGCCAGCGGGTCCAATATCGTCATCAGCACATCGACCAACGGCGCAAATCAGAAATGGGTATTTACGCCGCTCTACGTGATCGCTTCTAGCACGGCCACTTTCCAGCAGGGACTCAATGGTTATAACGGCTATACCGGCCCCACCTATACAGGCGCAGCCGGCTCCTACGTGGGCACCAGCGGCACCAATGATGAAACTTGGGATTTCAGGGCCATCGGCACCGGGACTGTTTCAAGTTCAGTCGCCACCGATTTTCTTGAGTTTAATCTCGGCAGCGCCATCCCCGCGGGCTCCACGATCACCAGCGCGACCTTGACGTTTTGTGTGGACTCCACATGGTCCAGCGGCACCGACGCCCTTTATGCCGCCCCGATCACCTCCACATGGAATCCGGCGACCCTCAGCAGCACGTCGGCCCCCACCTTTGATCGGACAAGCGCTGTAAAGATCACCATCCCGAACTGGACGTATAATGGAGGCGCCCAAATCGGCACACTCACGCTGAACGTAACGAATATCGTGCAGTCGTGGGTGAACGGGTCCCTCACCAATAACGGTTTCGCGTTTTACAGCGACAGCACCTACATGGGCGTGGGCGGTTGGAACGCCAGTATATACAACATCACTTCACTCGGGGTAAATCAAAGCCCCTTGCTGACCATCATCTATTCGTCCCCCTGACCTTCGGCGGACTGATCACACGTCCTGAGTAATAGCGCGTTCACCATGGAGCATTTGCTTCCAAATGCGGTGAACCGGACGTTAACGATGAGAGAAAACCAGTTTAACGAATGGTCAACATCTTCATCCTGTGAATCCTGTTCATCCTGTCTAAAATTCTCATCCCCTTCAATTCAAAGCTCCTATCATCTCTTTATGTCCCCCGATGGCAGAGCCATCGCAGCTACAGCAGCCATGGGTTGAGCGAGGCACGAGCGACACCCACGGACCTCACACAAAAAAGCAACACCGATCCTGAAGGGATCGCAACCACCGTCGCAACAGACGGACGTTGAACTTCTCTCTCAGCTCCTCGTATCAAGGCTCCAGCCTTGATATGTAATTGTCCCCGAAGCTCCAGCTTCGCCAGCGTCCGGTACAAATTGCGCCCCCGATTAATCAATAACGCGCCGTCACAGCGCAAGCGGTGGATCGCGCTCTTCGAGGTGATGAAGGGAAAAGGCAGTCGTTTGGCAGTTTGGCGGACAGGCCAGCCGAACACAACGGAACACAATTCGGCGAAGCCGCACTTGTCATGAGCGGCGCATAGCGCCGGTGTAGCGTCCGCTGTCCCCAGCGGAGATGCACGCGGCTTGCAATACGGGCGTCCCATCAACCGCAAACCGCCTCAATCAAATCCACCCCTCAGCGCCCGGAGGGCGCGACGGAATTAAAGCCAGGAGCGCAGCGAAACTCCGGGAATTCCAACCCAACCACATCACCCCCCGAAGCGGGGTGACGGATATCCCATGTCGCAACTCCAAAAAGCTGATCCCCCAAACAGAGCCCTCCGGGATAAGCTGCAACCTATTTTGGCGCGATTCCCTTATCCAACTCAATAACCGTAATCGTCACACCGTCAATTGAAGGCGGACCGGTTATTTTCTGGGGTGTAGATCGCCATCCAAATAAACCCGCCGCTTTCACAATTTGATTTAAGCCCTCTCTCACCGTGACATTGTGTAGATTTAATGAAACCGTTTTGCCGGGAATTGCAGATGAGTTGCTTGAGCCAAAACAAACCATCCCTACATCAAATTTTTTCGATATCACGTTTATTGCGTCGTCCGCTCTGGCATTATCTATTTTCAAATCATCAATCATGGCGTTTAACGTCTGTTTTCCGGCGTTCTCCCGCGCAGCAGGATCATAAAACGTTAGCACTCCAGCTTTCCTCTCCATTTTACATCCGAATCCAGCAGTGACTGCGTTGATGAACCGGTCGAATGGAACATTACCAGTCGGCAATACAACACGGCTCTCTTTCTCACCTCCCTGAAATCCTCCCTCGTAATTCGCCACAACTCCATTGTCGTGCAATATCTCAAGGACAACCTTCATCGACGGCGTGGAAGTGGTTACTGTCTTTATGACCAGCCCTGTATCAGAATCTCCCGCAATTGTATCCGGCTCCGCGAGACTGGCCACTGACATTATGACGATCGAAGCCAGGCACACATAAGATAATCCACGGCTCTTCATAAAACATCATGATTGTATGATACGCATCAGCGCAGGCAAGTTCTTCGCACTGCGGACTCCTCATTCGTCATTCTCTCATCTCCTCTTCCTTGGAGTCTTGGTGCCTTGGTGGTGAAAATGCCTTCTCCAGCAGCTCCACCGCCGGCGGCACCCCCTCCATCCCGCGCACCCAGAAACTCACCCACGCCGATTCCCCAAACACATGATGCAACTC
>JBAVPB010000043.1:0-5002 GCA_049692655.1 Chthoniobacteraceae bacterium
GTCGATGCCAAGGACCCGAAGATTTTTGAGGACGCGATGAAAATGATCGGCGGCGGCGATGTCGGCGGCCCCGTGACAGAGCCGCAATTCGAGCAGGTCGCGGCAGCATCGATGATCACAGAGCCCATGGAAAATGAAACCATCGGCAAGGCGACCCCGCTCATCAAGGCCAACCTCGCCACCCTCGGCGCGATCGATCCCGGCAGCGTGAAGATGCGCATCAGCGGCATGGGCGTCGTCCCCGCAAAATACGATCCCGCCACCAAGACCGTGAGCTACCAGGTCACACCCGCGCAAAAGCTCACGGATCCAGCCTATACGGTAATCATCTCCGCCACCGCCGCCGGAGCGGGCATCGAGACAAAATGGGATTTCAACTACGATCCGACCGGTAAAAAAGTCGGCCCGCCGCCAGCCGCTCCATTACCGCCCCGGCAGTAACTATTTACCCCCCATGGAAATCAAACGAGCAGTGATGAAACTGGATGTGGACGATGCGGATCTCTCCGCCTCCACATTGCATAACGTAAATCTCTCAGGCGCGAAGTTCACGGACATCAACCTCTCAAATGCCAGGTTTGAAGATGTGAACTTCACCGACACAAAAATCAATAACGTGAACCTGACCAACGTCGAGATCGCTGACTGCAATCTTTCCGGGATGACGATCGAGGGCATTTCCGTCACCGAGTTGCTGGCGACATACAAAGCGAAGTAGTTTCGCCTGTGCAAATAAATGGATGGCGCCAGCCCTTTGTCTCGGCGCTTCAAGCCCACTGAATGAAGCACGATAGCTTCCATAAACGGGATCCGGGTGCTATGGATGGCGAAGCCCGATGCTTTCAAACCTGCGTCCAACATTAAGGCAAGTCTTCGCCTTCAGCCTGCTTGGGCTGTTGCTGAGCCTGGGACTGCTGTTTTATCTCGTCTTCAACGGCTCGGAACAGACGATCCTCAAAAGCTCGGAGCGCCTGCGGAATCTTGCAAGCCTCCAGGTTGCCAGCCGCGTAAACGATTACCTGAATGAAGCGCCGCTCGCCGTCGCGCATTTCGAGAAGCAGGTTTCCTACGGCCTCGTCGATCCAGGGAATGCCGGCTCGATCCAGGCGGAATTGCTGTCACTCCTGCTCGGAAATACAAGCATCTCGGAAGCGAGTTTCACCTACGCAGAGAGTACCGGCTTCAATTCCGAAAACGAAATTCAGGTCAGAAAGTCCTCCATAGGCGAGGTCACGGTTTCGCGCTCCCCGGACGGGCAATTCCTCGGCAGGCGCACATGGCACGATGGAGCGCAGTTCGTTTCCGAATCCACCGTGCTGCATATCCCCGGCAGCGGAAGCCCGCCGCCAACGAAACGGGAATCCCCGGCGATGGATCCCACCACCCACAACACATTCATCTATCCTTCAAAGAAGTTCGCACAGGATGACCTGCTCTGGACCGATTTGCACTGGTCGCAACTGGACGATGCCCTGCCCGAAAACAAACGCCGCGTGGAACTGAGCGTACAGAAAACCATCAAAAATTCCCGCGCACAATTCGCAGGCGTCCTCCGTGTCGGGCTGATGAAAGAACAGATCGACGCAGCGGTAAAACTCGACATCGCCGACCTCAAGGAAAAAGACCCGTATTTGATTTTCATATGCGATGACGATGGCCGCCTGATCACCGGCTTCGGGGAGAATTCCCACATTGCCGAATTCAACGACGACCTCCGGATGCTGAGCCCCGATCTTCCTCCGCAGGTGACCGAGGCGCTCCGGCAGCCCCCTTTGAAAAACATCGATAAGCTTCACCCGGTTGCAGCCGCATCATTCCGCTCCGGTTCCGACGTCTATCTCTGCACTTTCCGAAGACTGCCGGAGACCCAGGGGTGGAATGTCGGTATTGTAGTGCCGCGCGATTATTACCTCGGCCCGCTCCAGCAAATCCGGCGCCGTATCTTGTGGGCCTCCCTCGCGCTCATCAGCGGGATCATACTGGTCGGCGGCTTCATCCTTCACAGCGTGGGGCGCGCGCATTTCCTCATCGTGCGCGAGACCTCGCGGATGAATGCCTTTGAATTTTCCCCATCGTCAAATTCCTCGCGCCTCGGCGATGTCCAGGTGGTGCTGGCCGGCCTGGAAAAGGCAAAGACCGCCATGCGCGCGATGAGCAAATACGTGCCCGTAAACCTCGTGAGAAAACTTTACCACGAGGGCGCGGAGCCGATGCTCGGCGGCGAATCGGTGGAGCTCTCCGTGCTCTTCACGGACATCAAGGAATTCACCCCCTTTGCCGAGCGCACCACTCCCGACCGGCTCGCCGGAGTCCTCGGCCGCTATCTCCAGATCATGGCTACGGTCATCCAGGGTGAAAGCGGCACCATCGACAAATACATCGGCGATGCCGTGATGGCTTTCTGGAACGCCCCGGAGACCGTCGCCGGTCATGCGGTCCACGCGTGCCGCGCCGCGCTGGAGTGCCGCATCGCCTTGCGGAACCTGTACGACTCGCCGGAGTGGAAGGACTCGCCGCCATTTGAAACACGCTTCGGCCTGCACCGCTGCGTGGCATCCGTGGGGCATTTCGGGGCGCCGGATCGTTTCAACTACACAGCCATCGGCGACGGGATCAACTTCGCCTCGCGCCTCGAGGGACTCAATAAACACTACGGGACCGCAATCATCGCCAGCGAAACCATCCATTCACTGGCAAAGGAAAAATTCGTGTTCCGCCTGCTCGACCGCGTTGCCGTGAAAGGCAAAACAGAGGGCGTCACGATCTACGAACTCATCTCCGGCCGCACTGCGGAGAGCCAGGAGTCGCCCGTCTTCGTCCGCTACGAGCAGGCATTCGCAGCATTCCAGCGTTCCGATTTCCATGCCTCCCTCGCCCTCTTGCAATCGGAAACACAAGACCCCCCAAGCCTCGCGCTTGCCGATCGCTGCCGCCGATTCATCCAGAATCCCCCGCCCCCCGGCTGGGATGGCGTCCACATCTTCGACACAAAATAAAAAAGCTAGTCCACGTGCATCTGCATCTGCCCGCAATCGATCACAGCATGGTGCCCCACCAGGAAATCCATCCCGATCACTCCATCATAGGGCGCCTCGCCGAGTTCCGTGTATCCCTGGTTTGCTATGCTCACGCGGCTGGTAATGATCATTTGATCATGCCGGACCGGGATTCTATTACTCCCGATCTCCAGCGTGGCAAGGCTGATGACATGCGACTTCGCTACGCCTCCTCCGCGCGCCATGGCATTCATCCTGTAGGCAAATTCCGGGGATAACAGCGACACGTTGTAACCCGTATCCACGATGAATGTGCCCGCCATGCCGTTGATGCGGGCGACGACCGCAAGCT
This sequence comes from Chthoniobacteraceae bacterium, assembly GCA_049692655.1. GTDB lineage: Bacteria > Verrucomicrobiota > Verrucomicrobiia > Chthoniobacterales > Chthoniobacteraceae > DASZPK01. The sequence continues at coordinate 3,349 of JBAVPB010000043.1, forward strand.
CATCCCCTCTCCTGGAGAGGAAGTTCACCGTGAGTTTCGCAGCCCCGTCGCCTCTCGCACCGGCATGGTCCAGGCGGATCTGGCTTTGCGCGCAATCGATCACCGCCTGGTTGCCGATGAGAATATCCGCCCCGAGGATTCCGTTTGCCGCATCCCCGCCTCCCGCATGTGCGCCACTTTTATTGATCCAACCAAGATTCGAGACATGGATCAATTCATGACGGAGAGGAATCCTGTTTCGCCCGAGTTCAAAGCTCTGCACATTCACCACATCAAACTGCATCTGCCCCATCACATTATAAGAGGAACCCCCCTCGCTCCTGGGCACACGCAGGCTGTCGGCAAATCGCTCACCGATGTAGGTATTGCCGGCCCCGGTATCCACCAGAAAATTTCCCTCCACGCCGTTTACATACGCCCGCACCAGCATCTTCCTCTGCTTGGTGATCGTGACATTCACCGTATCGCGGCCAGCCGCAGTCTCCTGGCACCGGGCGATTACGGCGCCAAAAATCAAAGCGAATACGACAGGGAGCAGGCTGGATTTCATAACTCTTTGCAGGCAACTGTTCCCAGCCATCCTGCAATGAACGGGAACGAATGGCGAGGAGAAGAAACACGAAGCCGGGCTTCGCAAATCACCCGCCTGCATTATAGTCTCCAGACACGATTCGCGAAAAAAGCATTCCTCACTGCGGAATGGCGCACATCCCTGCGAAATCACACTGCATTTTGCAATCCACAACCTGCACAAATCATGCAAACCGCAGTGCATTCCTGCACTCCTGAAAAATGCATTCGAAACACAACCCATTTGCCGCAAGCCGCTTGCGCCACGGCGCCAAATATTGGCACAACGCAAGCTTGCAGGATTGCTCACTATGAAAAAAATTGAAGCAATCATCAAACCGTCAAACGTAGAGCAAGTAAAAGAAGCGCTCATGGATCTCGGCATCCGTGGGATCACCACCGCCGACGTCCGTGGCTTTGGCCGCGAGTACGCGCACACCGAAGTCTTTCGCGGCTCGAAGCACGCGGTCAATTTCATCCCCGAGGTGAAAATGGAAATCACCGTGCAGGATTTCCAGTTGGACGAAGCCACCGCCATCCTCTTGAAAGCCACCGGCGCCGGAAAACTCGACGAAGGCAATCTCCTCATCATTCCCGTGGAAACCGCCCTCGAGCACAGCGTGGCTTAACCTGCGCCCGCGCGCGCATCAGCGCACCACCACGAAAAACGTGCGCGCCAGCGGCCGGATCGCGGCTTGTTTTACATCGACAGCCCACGCCTCGATGGCAAGCCGCCCTTTCGGCAAACCAGCCAGCGGCACCCCCATGTGGAAACCGCTGTGCTTCATCCGCACATTCTTGAGCGCGGTGGAGACATCCGGGCTGTCGAGATCAGTGGGCAGCATCGCCCAGGGGAGCGGCACGCCGCCGTCTTTGCAGACCGTGAGCAGCACATCATCAGCCGCGCCGCTCCCATCCGGCTGGCTCGACCACCCGGATACCTCCAGCCAGTTATCGGGGGTGACAGTGCATTCCGTGAACACCCCGTTCGCGGCATCCGTAGCTTTCCCGGCGTAACTCCAGTGCGCCATCATCCCCGGCTCCCACCGCGTCACCCGCAGGAGATGATGCTCCTCCAGCACGC
>JBAVPB010000044.1:0-12804 GCA_049692655.1 Chthoniobacteraceae bacterium
AGCGGTGACGTGAGTGAGAAATAACGAGTGGGTTTCATAGAAAGGGGATCCGGACGAATTTCTTATCAGGGGAGTTTCCACGACCTTGGATGCGTGGTTAGTTGCTGGGGATTGTACCCGGATGCCGATGGTCTGACAACAGGAAACGTGTAAGGGTTTACACTAGTGTGTCTGGCTGGGCAGATCCTGCGCTGTAATGGCGCCTCTTATCCCTGCGTGGGGGGAGCTGCCCTGCGCCTGCGGCCGCTGAGCAGGTAAATGGCGGCGCGCAACTCGAAGAGCGGGTCGTCCGAAGGCTCGATACCTTCCACGCGCGGGATGGGATCAAAAATGATGTGTTGCTGTTCCTGGGCGTTGTCGGCGACTGCTGCTGTCAATTCCAGCGTGCCGATGTCGAGCAACGGGCGGTCTTCCGGCCAGCGAACGGTGGGGTCGTTGGTTTGATCGCCTTCCGCGGCGAGTTGCACCAGGATTTTGAAACGGACCGGCCCCTCTTTGATTCGCTGCGCGAGTTCGTCGAAATGATAAGATGGCGAAATCGAGGCCGCCGCGGCTTCGCTGAGAAATTCCGTCCCGCCTTCCGGCAGAATGCGATAACGGCCGTAAGCGGCCTTTCCCCCGGCGTTGGTGAACCGAAACGCGGAGACGGCGAAGAAGGGGAATTTCGCAAAGCTGCTGGCCATCGGTTTTGGTGTCTGGATGAAAGCCAAGGTCTCGGGATGAGAGCCCAGGAATTGCTCGACCGGCTTGGGCGACGGGACGTCCGGCCCGCTCGCGGCGACCGCGTTCAGGAAAGCAAGAAAACCCTCCCCGTTTTTTGCGGGGAAGTTGTCTGTGGAATGCGCGACGATGTCGGTATGCACATGCTCCGCGAGATGGAAGCGAATGGCGAACCCGCGTGGATTCGCATCACCCACATTGTCCGGCAGCGAGGGAATGCCCGTCGAGTTCGAGAAACGCGCGCTCACGGGTGTGCTGGCGCGCGAGAAGTGCGGCGCGTTGCTTAGTGTGGCCGCCTCGCGTGATGGCGTGAATGTTCCGGTGAGCATCTGCCCCTTGGCATGCGCGGCGCGGAACCCCGGGTGAAGCCCGAAGAGTTTGTCAAAAATCTGCAACAGTTCATTGGCAAGAGCGACAACACGATCGTCATTGGGTAGTGGCATAGCGCGAGAATTGTTTTTGTTTAACTGGACGCCAGTTGTACTCCGCAGCAGGAATTGTTTCAAGTTCGAAAGGAACCGTCATTGCATCTCCTGCCCTGTGCGTGGAATAAAATTTCCCGGGATACCAAACCCGATAATTCAATCTCTACTTGACTGATATACTAATAATACACTATCAGTTCGATATAGATTAATGAATAATTCCTCAAACTACGAAACAGACATCCTGGTGATCGGTGGCGGCACGGCTGGGTGCGTGGCCGCGATCAAGGCGAAAGAGAACCTGCCCGACGGCAGGGTGCTCCTGCTGGAAAAGGCAAATGTGAAGCGCAGCGGCGCGATCGCCCTGGGCATGGATGGCGTGAACAATGCGGTGGTGCCGGGTCATGCGACGCCGGAGCAGTATGTGAAGGAAATCACCATGGCCAATGACGGGATCGTGAACCAAAAGGCGATCCTGGCGTATGCGCGCGAAAGTTTCGGAATGATACAGGAGCTGGAATCGTGGGGGGTGAAATTTCAAAAGACGACGACCGGTGATTACGACATCAAGAAGGTGCATCACAAGGGGAGTTACGTGCTGCCGATGCCGGAGGGGTACGACATTAAAAAAATACTGACGCGTGTGATCCGGCGTGCCGGCGTGAAGACGGAGAACCGTATCATGGCCACACGGGTGCTGCTGGAAGGGGGACGCGCTGTGGGCGCGATGGGTGTGAATGTGCGCACAGGGGAATTTGTCGTGATCCGCGCGAAGGCGGTGATCCTTTGCTGCGGCGCGGCGGGCCGGCTTGGGTTACCCGCGTCAGGTTACCTGATGGGAACGTACGAGAATCCGTCGAACGCGGGGGATGGCTACTCGATGGCGTACCATGCGGGGGCGGAGCTGACGAATATCGAATGCTTCCAGGTGAATCCGTTGATCAAGGATTACAACGGGCCGGCGTGCGCCTATGTGAGCGGGCCGTTTGGCGGCTATACGGTGAATGCGAAGGGGAACCGTTTCATGCTGTCCGATTACTGGAGCGGGCAGATGATGATGGAATTTTACAAGGAGCTGACCGGGCCGAACGGGCCGGTGTATTTAAAAATGAACCATCTCGCTCCCGAGACGGTGACAGAGATCGAGCGCATCCTCCACACCACGGAGCGGCCCAGCCGGGGACGGTTCCACTCGGGGCGCGGCAACAATTACGGCGAGCATCTTGTCGAAATGGCCGTGTCGGAGATCGGGCTGTGCAGCGGCCACAGTGCTTCCGGCGTGTGGGTGAACGAACGCGGGGAGACGACCGTACCGGGATTGTATGCGGCGGGCGACATGGCATCGGTGCCGCATGGCTACATGCTCGGCGCGTTTACCTACGGGAAAATATCGGCGCTGAATGCGGTGGAATACAGCCGCACGACAGGCGTGGCGGGGATTGATGATGGATCCGTGGAGACCGAGCGGAAGCGTGTGCTGGCACCTCTCGGCAGGCCCGACGGCATCCAGCCGCATCTACTTGAATACAAGCTGCGCCGACATGTGAACGACTATCTGCAGCCGCCGAAAAGCGGTCACCGGCTGGAGCGCGGGCTCGATTATTTCCTGCGTGCCAATGAAGAACTGGAACAACTCGGGGCGCGTGAGCCGCATGAACTGATGAGGGCTCTCGAGTGCCATTTCATCCGCGATTGCGCGGAGATGGCGGCGCGGGCCTCGCTGTATCGCACCGAAAGCCGCTGGGGTCTTTACCATTACCGCCAGGATTTTCCCGAGATGGATGAAAACTGGTTCGTGCATGTGAATCTCAAGCGCGGCGCGGATGGCGGGATGGAATTATTCAAACGTCCCGTGGAGCCTTATGTGGTGCCGCTAGATGACGACGAACTGCGCACGTACCACAACCTGCGCATCGAACCCGAACTCGTGGGGACCGTATAATGGAAAACGCCAACACTAAAGTCGTCGCCGGGAAATTGAAATTTGAATCCGAGGATGCGGCCGCGCTCGAGGCCCGGCTTGCGCCGAACCGCCAGACGGCAAAACTTTTCGACGTACCAGTGGTCGTGGACGAGGAGAAGTGCATCAGCGGCTGTCATGTCTGCGTGGAGTCATGCCCTGTCGATTGCCTCGCGATTGATGTCGTAAAGCGCAAGTCTCACATGAAGTTCGACGATTGCTGGTACTGCCTCGCATGTGAGGTGGACTGCCCGACGAATGCGATCACCGTAAAAATTCCATTCCTTATCCGCTAAAAACTATGAGCCATATTGATTCCGAAACAGTCATCGAGCGCCTGCGCAGCGATGACGTGGATATCCGCCGCGTGACGCTTACCGAACTGGATGAGAACCTCGACCTCGTAAGCGCCGACGATCTCCTGCCGCTGCTCCACGACAGCGACGCAGCAGTGCGCAGGCTGGTGATCAATGCGTTGGAAGAACTCGGGGACGTGCGCGCAATCCCGGCGCTGATCGATGCCGTAACGGACAGCAACCCCAATGTTGCCAATGCCGCACGCACCGCCCTGCGGGAATTCCGCACGCCGGACGCGCTCGATCCCCTGCTGGAAGGCATATCGCACAGGGATGCCAGTGCGCGGGCGGCCGCGATCCTGGGACTGCGCGAATTGCAAAATCTGAGCGCTATCCCCGCACTCATACGAGCTGCAAAGGACGACTCTCCCGCAGTCCGGCGTGAAGCGATCATCGCACTGGCGCATCTGCGGCAATCCGAAATTCTCCCGGTGTTGCGGGAGGCGTTGCACGATCCCGATGCGGAAGTGCGCAAAATCACCGTCGGTGCGGTTGGGTTCTTTAATCAACCGGAAGGCATCATTGACCTTGTAAAAGCCCTCCGCGATGAAGACTGGCAGGTGCGTCGTGAAGCTGCGATAGCGCTCGGGCGCTTCCAATCGAACGCCGTGATCGCGGCACTGCTGGAGGCGCTGGAGGATTCTCACTGGCAGGTGATCAAGGAGGCGCTCGCAAGTCTCGGAATCCTCCGGGCTCCCACGGCCGCGCGGATCCTGCCGTTCCTTTCGCACGAGCTTGCCGACATCCGGATTACCGCTGCTATCGCATTGGGGGAAGCCGGGGATGAACGCATGACTGTTGAGCTGGAAAAGCTGCTAAGTGATCCAGACACCGGGGTCAAAAAGGCTGCGCGCCGCGCCATCACCCGCTTGGAAATTTCCGCACCGATCCATTAAGCAAACCAAAAAAACATTGATGAAAATAATCACACTTAAAACACTGGTGAGCACTGCGCTCGCGGCCCTATCAATCTCCACACTCCATGCAGGAGAAACCATCCGCGTGGCAATCGGCACGCAGGATACGACCATTAATTGCGCCACGGGCGGGCCGCTGGTGCGTGAGTTGCACCTGCTGGAAAAATACCTGCCGCACGACGGGAAATATAAAGATGTTCAATATGACATCCAGTGGGAAAGCCAGCCGACGGGCGTGCAGCTCAACAGCAAATTCCTGGCGAACCAGCTCGACATCGTGCAGATGGCGGATTTCCCCTCGATCGTTGGCGCGACGGCGTTCAAGGCTGCGGGGGACAAGGTGCAATCGCTCTACATCGCCACGCTCTCCGGCGGAGTCAACGGAGCGGGCAATGCGATCCTGGTGCCGAAGGATTCACCCGTGCAGTCGCTCGCCGATTTGAAGGGCAAACAGATTTCCGTGCCATTCGGATCAACCGCCCACGCGATGTTGATCCGGGCGATCCAGGACCTGGGCTGGGATCCCAACAAGGACGTCACGATCGTCACCCAGACACCGGAGATCGCCGGCAGCGCGCTGAAGTCGCACCAGATCGATGCGCATGCGGATTTTGTTCCATTCGGAGAGCTGTTTCCGTTCCGTGGTTTTGCGCGCAAGATTTACGATGGCAGCTCGACCGGGGTGACCACCACGCACGGGGTGCAAGTTCGCTCTGACTATGCGGAGAAGTATCCCGAGGTGGTCGTCGCGTATCTCAAAGCCACGCTGGAGGCCGACCGGCTGTTCCGCGAGAACCCTGAGGATATTTCCGAGAAGCTGGCGGCTTGGACCGGCATCGAGGCGGAAGTTTATTACGCATTCCACGGGCCGCAGGGTATCCAGACGCGTGACTATACGCTGAAACCGGATTTCGTGAATGCCATCCGCAGGGCGCAGGAATCGCTGAAGGTGCTGAAGAAGGTGAACAAGGAGGTAGATATCAACACGTATATGGATGACCGGTTCATCCGCCAGGCCGCGAAGGAGTTTGGCTATGATTACGATGCACGGCTCAAGGACTATAGTCCGCTCCCGTTCACCGGCAACGCAGTGGACACCGGCGCGCCGGTCACCGAGCCGAAACTGGCTGGACAAATCTGGGTGAAAGGTGAGCCGAAGGTACGACTCTACAGCACGGTGGAGGCGACATTTGCCGCGCTGAAGCAGATCAAGGCGGAAGGAAAGACCGTGCGGGTGACATTCGTCCATGACCGCACCAGTGGAAACAAACTTTTCGCGGACAAGGTCTGGTATGTGAACCAGAATGGAAAGCTCTCCGCCTTTTTGCTCAAGGATGCCGCTACCGGGTGGGCTGCAAAGAATAGCGGCTCCGTGCTTGCTTATGACGATGCGCGAAAAATCCCCGCCGATCAAACCGCGAAGACGGCGCGTGCAGATACCTCACTGCCTCACGGCATTTAATTAAATGCAGCATTCCGCGACAGTCACCTTTTCTGATGAAACTGCCGGGCTTTCCGGCACGTCTCCTGGCGTGCCGGCGCGCCGGTGGGGGAAGTTGCTGCGATCCGTGCTAGTGCGCGGGCTTTCGCTGATCCTCAGCCTCGTATTGTGGCAGACCGCATCGGTAAAGAAATGGGATGTGTTCGTTCATTTTGAAAATGTGCCTCCCCCGACCGCAGTCGCGGAATCCGCAGTCCAGCTTTTCCAGTCGCCGAAGTTTGTCTCGCATGTGCGTAACAGCGTGTTTCGCGTCTTCGTGGGATTTTCCATCGCCACAGTACTGGCAGTGTTGCTGGGGTTGATCATCGGCCGCTTCCGCATCGTGGCTGATTTTCTCCTGCCACCGCTGGAAATCTTGCGCCCGATCCCTGCGGTGGCGTGGATCCCTCTTGCGATCCTGATGTTTTCGACAGCAGAGCAAAGCATGATCTACATCACTTTTATCGGGGCTTTCTTTCCGATCCTGCTCAGCACCATCCATGGGGTGGAAAACATCGATCAGCGTCTGGTGTTTGCTTCGCTCACATTGGGTACAGGGCCGCTTGCGCTTTTTCGCGAGGTGATTTTTCCCGGCGCGCTGCCATCTATCGTCACCGGCCTGAGCATCGGCATGGGCACCTCGTGGTTTTCGCTGGTCACAGCAGAGATGGTATCGGGCCAGTTTGGCATCGGCTACTACACATGGGAGGCTTACACGCTTCAGGACTATCCAGACATCGTGCTCGGCATGATCAGCATCGGTGTGCTGGGGATGGGCAGCAGCCTGCTGATTAAACTCATCGGGCACCGGCTCATGCCGTGGTTCCAACCCGGAGCAAATGCCGCATGAGCGAGAATCCTCTTGAGAGCCCGACCACAGGCGCAATCCGCATGCGCGGTCTCGGCATTTGCTTTGGTGCTGGAAAAAATGCCGTGGATGCCGTGCGCGGTATTGATGCTGACATTGCGCCCGGGGCATTTGTCAGCGTTCTTGGGCCATCCGGTTGCGGCAAATCAACCATCATCGGAGCCATCGCAGGGTTCACCAAGCTGACAGCCGGTGAGTTGCTTGTGGACGGCGCCCCAATCCGCAAACCGGGTGCGGATCGCGGCGTTGTCTTCCAACAACACACACTTTTTCCGTGGAAGACGGCACTCGGCAATGTGGAGTTTGGCCTGAAAATGCGCGGAGTCGGAAAAACCGAGCGACGCGAGCGGGCGCGCGAGATTCTTTCACACGTCGGCCTTGGAGATTTTCTCAGGCATTATCCGTCGCAGCTCTCCGGCGGGATGCAACAACGCGTAAGTCTTGCGCGGGTACTGGTGAATCGTCCCCGTGTGCTGCTCATGGATGAACCGTTCAGCGCGCTGGATGCCCAGACGCGCCTGCAAATGCAGGAAATGCTGCTCGATCTCTGGCAGGAATTTCGCATGACAGTCGTCTTCGTCACGCACGACATCGATGAGTCGATTTTTCTCAGCGACCGTATTTTTGTGATCAGCCAGCGACCCGGGCGGGTCAAGGCAGAGATCACGGTGAACCTCTCACGCCCCCGCACGCCAGAACTCCTCACAAGCCCCGAATTCATGCATTTGAAACAGAGCTGCATGAATCTTCTTCGAACCGAACGTATTCAAGCGGCGGCCAAAGCAACTACGCCGCTTCCCGAGCCCGCAAGGAAGCTGGCATTGGCTTTGGATACGTAAAATTCGGCGAGTGTAATCGTGTCAATCCCGCACGCCTGCGGCGACGAGGGCTTTGGCCCAGATGCTGTAACCTGCCTCGCTCGGATGCGTGCCGTCTGGCATCATGGACTTGGGGAGGGTTCCGTCGGGCTGGAGGAAGCTGGCGCCGATATCGATGAGCTTGATTTCCGGTCGCTTTGCCAGCGCCTGGGCGAGGCCGGCGTTGATCTGCGCGATCTTCGGACGGTAGCCATTTGTGAGCAGTTCGCCACGGGGCAAAACGGCGGTGACGATGATTTTGCTCTTCGGCGATTTCGCGACGACACGGTCGATGATTGCCATGATGCCCTGGATGGTTTGCTCCGGGTTGGTGGCATGCGAGCCGGGGGCACCGGTGATGTTGTTTGTCCCCATCAGGATCACGACTGTCTTTGGAGTGAGGCCATCGAACTCGCCATTGTCGAGCCGCCAGAGGACATTCTGGGTGAGGTCATAGCCGAAACCGAGATTGAGCGTGGGGATGTCGCCAAAGGCTTCCTTCCATGAGGGACGCAATGCCCCTTTGTCCGGCGGGCCACCCCAGCGCATGGTGATGGAATCGCCGATGAGCACGATCTGCGGCTTGAGCACGTCTTTTTGCGCGAGAATGGCGGCGTGCCGCTGGTCAAAATTGTAATTGTCCTTCGCCGTATTTTGAATGGGGACAACGGCCCAGTTTTCCGCAGGGGTTGCGGTTGCCGAAGTGGAAACGGGCGCAGCATTTTGCGCGAAGAGGGACGCGCCGATACCAAGAAGAAAGATGCCGCAAAGGGAGGGGATTTTGGAGGTCATGGGATCTCTGAAGTATTCTTTTGGCAGGGGAAAAGGAAGTTCTAAAACCATGCATCCCCTGCTAAACCGGGAGGATGCCAACTTGGAATGCGGGACAGTATCTTCAATTCGCCGATGAGCGGACGCAGCCTTGCCGCGATCTTGCCGGGCGCATCGCACTGAATGAGCCGGCGCGGATAGTCGATCTCGGATGCGGCCCAGGTAACAGCACCGCTGTGCTGGCAGAACGGTGGCCGAAGGCAGAAATCACAGGGCTGGATAGCTCGGCGGAAATGATCTCGGCGGCGCAAAAATCGCGTCCCGATCTCCACTGGATGACGGGTGATATTGCCTCATGGCAACCGGCACATCCTTGCGACCTGATCTTTTCGAATGCCGCGCTGCAATGGGTGCCTGATCATGCGGCTGTTTATCCGCATCTTTTCCGGCAACTGGCTCCCGGAGGCGCGCTTGCGGTCCAGGTGCCGGGCAATCTCGATGCGCCGGCGCACCATCTGATGCGCGAACTGGCGGCATCGACAGGTTGGCGAAATGATTTTCCTGTGCCGGTGCGCGAATGGTTCGTGCATGATCTGCCATTTTATTACGATCTTCTCTCACCGATGGCGCGCCGCATGGATTTGTGGATTACGGAATACCAGCACATCCTGACCGGTCCGGAGGCGATCGTGGAATGGTACAAGGGGACCGGTCTCAGGCCTTTTCTCGACACGTTGAAAAACGCGGAGCGCAGGGAACAATTTCTCGCTGATTACCTGGAACTCATCACACCCGCCTATCCGCGCCAGACCAATGGGCATGTTATTTTTCCGTTCCGGAGATTGTTCATGGTTGCGTATTTGTGATCCACATGGCGTGACCGGTCTTGCTTGCGCAGACAAGAAGCGGCTTCTTTCTGCATCAAGGCTGCTTGGGTATGACCTTGAAAGCGCGCCGGCTCACGGGGCGGAACTCGGCGCCGTCGCCAGCCTGTTCCGTGACCTCTATGACATAGTCGCCGGGCGGGAGGCCGTTGAGTTTCAAAGAGATGCTCCAGCCCACGGGTGATAACGAGTGGACGGTATTGGCCACATCGGGACGAGAGTTGAATGCGAGGGTATCCTGTAAAACATAATGTTCCCCAAAATCGCCGAGCGGCACCAACTGCGCTATAATCCGCCAAGGAGTACGGTGGCCGGCGAGGGTCCAACCTGAGACATTAATCACGGAATCCGCAGGAGCTTCGGTGATTTCGTGACCGCCCGCGGTCACGCTATCGATGCATCCCTGAACATTCAGGGTGAGGTCACGCATGGCACGGGGATGGCGAAACTCCACGATAAACGGCGTCTTGCGAAGGTTCCACACGGCATGCATGGCGGCGGGAGTGGTGGCGAGTATGTTGAGCAATTCGTCGCTTTTACCGGTATACCAGAATGCACCGACCGCCTGGATGGCAATCGAGATTCCGACAGCGAGCTTGAACACGGCAAGGCCCAAGCGGCCCATGGCATCAACCACGGGAACCATCATCCATATAAAAAACGGCAGGACATCGGTAAGATAACGCGGGCCCCAAGCGGCTCCGTCGCGCCAGTCAGCCTTGGAATACACAAGCACCTGTAATACAAACGAAATACAGATGAGTATGAAGAGCGGGCGGTCACCAGGCCCTGCCTCCGTGACGCCAGATGGATCAGGCGCAGGCCGGCGAAATATACGCCACAGGCCGAACGGCAGTGCGATGAGAAACGGCGTGAAGAAAAAAAGACCCCGTGCGGGACTGAAAAGCAGCCCGGCTGCGCCGGCGGGCATGCTGAACCGGTAGAAGTCCGCATTTATAGTCGAACCATCGCCGCCGAGGATGCTTCCCATCACACCTATATTGTATGCCAGGAGCGGAGCGGAGGAGACAATGCCACCCGCCATTACCAGCCACATGCTGCGGCGAGCCCACATAATACTGTAAACGCCGAGGGCAATCGCGAAAAGTCCATCAGCGGAGCGATTGAATGGAATGAGAGCACAAAGAAATCCCGCAGCAAAAGCGCGCGCCTTAGTACAGGGGCCCGTAATGAGAAGGAGCATCGATGCGAGCAGTAACCCCGCCAGACCATGCTGCCACAAGCCCTGACTGCTAAGCGCCCATATATTCGTGCCAAATGCAAAGGCAATGGAAAGGAGGAGCGCGGTGCGGACCTCGGCGCGTCTTCGCAACGCCAGGTACAGTATCGTCACAGAGAGACTGGCGATGAGCGAGGCGGAGATTTTTTCCATGAGCCGCGCGAGACGATCCATACGATGTTCCGTCCAGCCCCGTGCATGGAGATAGATAGCAGCAGGGATATAAAGTGGAGTGACGAGGAGTGGCGTGACAATCGAATAGCGGGACACCAGATGTCCACGCGGGTTCGTGATGATCCAGTAAGGATGGGTGCGCCCCTCGGAAGCTGCACTGGCAATTTCATCCATGTACAAGGTGTGATAGCCCAATATCGCAAAGGGTAGGAAGCGTGTCGAATAGGTGTCACTGGCAGTGATCACCCGCCAGTTTGCGTTGTAAATCCCGATGCAGAGGAGGGCGAGGAGCAGGCAGATGCGAAGATCGACGCGGCGGAGACCGGAGGTAGGCGGAAGGTTTTCCATATGTTTCCTACTTCGCGGAAGGCAGAGCTAATATTTTATACTTTGAATCGCGCATGCACACCGCTTCTTATCAAGCCCCGTTTTTATACCAAGCTGATTTTAATACACGACTAGCGGTGCGTTCGATCTTCCCCTTTGACGGTTTCTTTGCCAAGTTGCTCCGATGCTTGCGAAAGTTTATTCCGCCGCTGTCTATGGGGTGGATGCATTTGAAGTGGAGATCGAGGTCAACGCCGGAGGCGGGCTGCCGAATATCATCATCGTGGGGCTCCCTGACGCCGCGGTAAAAGAAAGCCGCGACCGCGTGACCACAGCGATCCAGAACAGCGGCTACCACTGGCCGCATGGGCGCACGACGATCAACCTGGCTCCTGCCGATGTGAAAAAGGAAGGGCCGAGTTTTGATCTGCCCATCGCACTCGGGATGATCGCAGCGGGAGAGGATCTCGATCTCGCGGGCGCCAATGAATATTGCTTCGTGGGTGAGCTTGCGCTCACGGGCGCGGTGCGGTCGGTGAAAGGGGTTCTACCGATTGCGCTGGAGGCACGGCGCAGCGGAAAAAAGGCGATTTTCGTACCAGAGGCAAATGCGAAGGAAGCGGCAGTGGTCGAAGGAATCGAGGTGTATGGCGTGCGGAGCCTGCGGGATACATTTCAATTTTTGAAAGGCGAGAAGCTGCTTGCTCCGGCGAAAGAGGATCTGGGTGCTTTCTTTGCCTCGCACCAATACTACGACGCGGATTTTTCCGATGTGAAAGGCCAGCATCATCTCAAGCGTGCGATCGAGGTGGCAGTCGCGGGCGGACACAATTTGCTGATGATTGGGCCGCCAGGGTCCGGCAAATCGATGGTGGCAAAACGCATTCCGACGATCATTCCGCAGATGAATCTTGCGGAAGCGATCGACACGACGAAAATTCACAGCATCTGTGGATTGCTGGATCCGAAGCATTCGTTCGTTGCGATACGTCCCTTCCGTTCGCCTCACCACACGATCTCGGATGTCGGGTTGCTGGGTGGCTCGGCGAATCCCACGCCCGGAGAGGTGAGCCTCGCGCATAATGGCGTGCTTTTCCTCGATGAGCTTCCGGAATTCCGGCGCTCGACCCTCGAGGTGATGCGCCAGCCGCTGGAGGATGGCAAGGTCACGATTTCACGCGCAGCGGGGTCGATGACGTTTCCGGCGGAGTTCATCCTGGTGGCGGCGATGAACCCGTGAGGTTGTGTTGCTCTTTTGTTGCTTCTTTCACAGAGGGAAGGTAGTAGAGGTCGATGCCGATTTCATCTTTGCCGACCGTGATGCGTTCAACGATGTTCTCGACAATCTTTCGTTTGTCCTCAAACGAAAGGGTAGGCCATTGACCGTAGAGGTCACGAGCAGCATTGAGGTTTTCATCGCTTGAAATCAGGTTGATTTTAAGCACGTCAATTTCTGCCTGGAGGCGCGGCAGTTCGTCCTCAATTTGCTTGGATCGTTCTTCCAAGGGACGGTTTCGTTTACCGAAGCCTTCCGACGAAATCTGCTTCTCTACATAAAGCCGATAGACAATTTCCATTTCAGCGGAAACCTTTTCGAGTTCCTTGCGAAGCCCCGCAACGAGTTCTTCCTTTTGCCCTATTCCCTCATCAATCTGTTTTAGGTGTCCGGCGATCTCATCCGGCGAAACCAAGAAGTTTCGAAGTTGCTCAAAGAAGACGGCTTCGAGATCGTCAATCGGCACTTTGGTGCGACACTTGAGGCACGTGTATTTTGTGCTTTCTGTCGGCACATACATTTTGTGACCGCAGGCGCAATACGTCACTC
>JBAVPB010000045.1:0-3329 GCA_049692655.1 Chthoniobacteraceae bacterium
GCTTGTTGAAAAAATGGGTGATCCCCAGTTCCCGATAAGAATCCTCCAATTCCTCCGTGATATACCCCGTGAACACAATGATCTTCCCTCGGAACTTCGTCTTCTTCAGCTTTTCCACCAATTCCAAGCCGGTCATATTAATCATCCTGTGGTCGGTAATAAGAATCTGGTATTGAGTTGGTACTGCCATGAGGATCTCCAGCGCTTCCACCCCGTCGTGGACCACATCCACATCGTGCCCCGCCTGTCCGAGGATATAGCAGACCGCCATGGCCGTGGATTTTTCATCATCCGCCACCAGCACATTCAGGGCGGTTCCAGTCTGTTCCTTTTTGGACGCAGCCTGTTCCTTCTTTTTTGGGGCAGCGGGAACTGCAGGCCCATTTGGCGCCGGCGCCGGACCACCACCTGCCGCAAATGATATGATGGTATCCAGAGGTTGCCACTCAGCCAGCCCCTCATGCCACGCATGCTCTGTCTTGGTGATTGCGCCGGCATCCACCAGCACGCGGAGTTGCTCCTCGGTGTAAGGGCCCACGGCTCTGTCGATCTGGTAAATATAAATTTGCACAACGAATACTTTTTCAGGCACAGCCGGCGGCCCGGCAAGCCATGCGCTTTCTAATATCCCCAAATTTTGCGGAAATGAAAGCGAGTTTGTCGCCAGAAGCGAATCATGCCGGACACTCCCTTCCGGCACAGTTAAACAAGCAGATACGGAATCCCGCTCCAGCCAGAAACAACTTAAAACCTGCGGCCCACGCCGAGACTTGCTCCCCATGCGCTGGCATTCACGGAGGCGCTGCCGAAGCTCGTCGCAGCTTCGAATTTCTGAATCCAGTGGTAGTCGGCGTCCAACTCCACAAAATAAAGCTTTTGCGAATCAAGATCGATCGTGATGCCGATCTGGCCGATCCAGCCGAAACGAAAAGCCTGCCCATTATTGTTTTGCGGTGCGCCGGCGGAATAAGGAACGCCGTTGACGACCAGGATTCCCGGCGTGCTGAAATTATAGTCAAACAGGTTCAGCGTGGGCCCAGTCGCAGCCACGAGATGCACACGGCTCCCCAAATCCCTGGTGATGTTCAACCCCAGCGTAAAGGTGTGGAGATCGATGTTGATGCTCTCAGGCGCCAGGATGCTGAAGAACGTCTGCGTCGTCTGCACGGTGGGCGGCAGCGCGGCCCTCACCCCCGCTCCCGTGACCTGATTATTCGGGAAAGCAGCGGCGTTATAGACTGCCGCTCCGGCAACCGTGTTCGAAAGATCCCCGTTATAAACATCGTAACCGAAAGTCTGGTTCGTCACCACGGAGGAACTTGCAGGCACCCCGGAGTTAAACGCCGTGGTGAACGTATATTGGGCAAATGCACTGAACGACAACGCCTCATATTGCTTGATCAGGTATTCGAACTTGATGTATGGCCCCACCGCCGCCGAGGTATCGGAATCCGGAAGAAACGGCCCGCCCGTCGTGCTCGTGCTGTGAAAGCTCGCCTGTGAAAGGGAATAGCCAAACTGCCCCTGCGTCACCAGCGTCACCGTGCCGCCGGTAAAGCCCGTCGTCCCGTCCGGCGCATCCGTCGTCCCCGGAATCCCCACCGCGCCATCGGCATAAACCTCGGCGGCAGGTCCCCCGGTGTAAAGATTTCCGCTGCCGTTGGAATTCGGATCGAGAAACGCGGGCCGCAGGTTCGGGTTAGCCCGGAAATTCGTCCGGATCGTACTGGCCGTCACCCCTGCGGAAACCGACCAGCGCGGCGGAGCCGGGTCCGGAGTCGTAATCGCCACGTTTTTGTCCTCTCCAGCTCGCACCACGCTGAAAAGCGATAGCAGTGAAACGGTGGCGATAGAGAATGATCCGGATATTTTCATGATTCTGACTTTCTGGGAGCGGGATTATTGCCTTCCATGATAATAATTCAAGCGCCTTCTTTTAAACCCCGTATAACACGTTATCTGGCGGGAGTCGGCCCGGCAGCTCACCACGCGTCAAAGCGGGTGGGTGGCGCGATGCCCACAACACCGGCGAAGCCGCACGCATCCTCCGGGGGAGCGCGCTCCTCTGGCGTGCTGGTTGCGGTTGTCCGAGGTGGCGGAGGGGGATAGCGGTGGTTTGGTGGGCGGGCGAGAGCCGCAACGAACTTTTTCCCCAAACCCCCGCCTGCTATCCGGCGACCCCCTCGCGCAACTCAACGCCAAAAAACCCAACCTTGTCCCGGCATAGCCCTTAGGCGACGCCGGATCTCCATCACCCACCACGCACCGCCTCGAGGAAAACCGCCACCTCGCAAACTGATTCCATAATGCCCCCGTCTCATCGTACTGTAATATCCCCTTCGCAATAGACCGCCCCAACCAGCCGGAAAACCCGCTGAATAAACTTGCACAAACCCCATTCAACAACGAAAACCGTGAACACCCCTGCGGGAGATTTTGCAACCCGGGATACACCCAGGCCTTCTCCTCCCGGACTCACACTCAAACCCACCCCACACCATGGCTATCAACCGGCAGGTCATCACTTCGCTTCACCGCGACGGCAGCAATCTCCTCGGCACGAAACGGCTCGCATTCCGCATCGCGGATGAAAGCATCGTCTCCGGCTCGCTCCTCACTGTCGAAACCAACGAATTCTGCGTGTTGAAATCGCGCGGCGCGGTGCTCGATGTTTACGAAACCGG
Organism: Chthoniobacteraceae bacterium; assembly: GCA_049692655.1. Taxonomy (GTDB): domain Bacteria; phylum Verrucomicrobiota; class Verrucomicrobiia; order Chthoniobacterales; family Chthoniobacteraceae; genus DASZPK01. The sequence continues at coordinate 2,685 of JBAVPB010000045.1, forward strand.
GCAATACGCGCTCACCACGCCCGACAAGCCCATCCTTGGATCGATCGCGCAGGGATTCTTCGGCGGCAGCTCCCCGTGGGTTTACGAGGTCATTTATATCAACCGCTCGAAACTCCTCATCCGCAGCCAGGGCATCGCCACCAGCGCCGAGATGGCGGAGATGGCCTACCAGGTCGATTACTACATCCACATCGATTCCCGCGAAGCCGCCCTCGAGCTCATCACACACCTCCCATTCGACGGCAATGTCATCGATGCCGCCGAAGTCGCCGATTACGCCGGCCCGGCCATCGAGCAGGCCATCAACCAGATCGTCCAGGTCACGAAGATGGAGCACATCAACGAGCGCATCAACGAAATCCGCGAGGCAGTGAAAGGGCATCTCTCCGAGTTCCTCGCGGCATACGGCATCCTGCTCAACGACCTCAAGGTCCTCATCATGCCGAAGGATGAACGTATGCGCGAATTGATCTCCCTGCAGGCCATCGGCCTCAGCCCGATTGAGGCGGTGCGCTATTACCTTGCGCTCAAGATGGCCGAGCGCGGCCTCGTCTCGGCGCCAAATGCCGCCGCCGGCATGCCGTTCCACATCGGCGGCCAGCCCACCGGCTTCTACCCGCTCGGCGCGGAAACCGGCCTGCCCGT
>JBAVPB010000046.1:0-5741 GCA_049692655.1 Chthoniobacteraceae bacterium
CGCATCCGCAACAAATGAGCATCTTCCGGCTTGGTGAATTTCGCGATGGTTTGCATTTCTGATAGTTCCTTATTTTTACTGCGACCCGGAAAATTTACCACCAAGACACCAAGGCACCAAGATTTTATAGAGACACGCCTCTCCTTATCCTCCGTTCTCTCTGTTCCCTCCTGTTCAGTTTCCTCCCCCCTTTGCGCTCTTTGCGACCTTAGCGGTTAATTATCCTCCCCCTCCGTTCTCTCCGTTTCCTCCTGTTCAAATTGCTTTCCGGCCATGAATCCTCCTTGTAAATCCCCCCAAACCCACCGATTCTACCCCTCCCTTTTACACTTATGTCAGACAAACCCAAACGCATCGTCATGAAATTCGGCTCGGGCATCCTCGCGAAGCCCGATGGCAGCGCGCTCGAGGTGGATCAGTTCCGCCGCTTCGCCGCCGAGGTTTCAGCCCTGGTCCGTGCCGGGCACGAGTGCATCATCGTCTCCAGCGGCGCCGTGGCCGCCGGTCTCAAATCCCTCGGCCTCAAGGAACGCCCCGAGGATCTTCCCACGCGCCAGGCATGCGCCGCCATCGGCCAGTCGAAGCTCATGGAGCTTTACGCCACCTCCTTCGCAAAGCACAAGATCAGCGTCGCCCAGTTGCTCCTCACCCACGACGATCTCGACAGCCGCCTCCGCTATCGCAACGCAAAGGGTACACTCAACCGCCTCCTCCAGTGCGAGAACGTCGTGCCGATCATCAACGAAAACGATTCCGTCGCCGTTGAGGAGCTGAAATTCGGCGACAACGACCGCCTTTCCGCCGAGGTCGCAGTGCTTGCCGAGGCCGATCTCCTGATCCTCCTCACCAGCGTGGATGGATTGCTCGACAAAAAGGGCAAGCTCGTCCCCCTCGTGGACGACGTGAAAAAAGTCCAGTCACTCGCCCGCGTGGAGAAGGGGAAATTCTCCGTGGGCGGCATGGTCACCAAGCTTCAGGCCGTGAAGCTGGCCGTGGATGCGGGTGTCCAGGCCGCGATCGCAAATGGCCGCACCCCGGGCCGGATTCCAGCCCTCGTGGCAGGAAAACCCGCAGGAACACTTTTCCCTGTAAAACCGATTATAAAATCGTAGGCACATTATAATGTGCATTACATATCGATTTGGTGTAAGCAATCCGAAGTGAATTCATCGGGATTAGCCCGGTGGCGGCACCGTAATATTTTTAAAAACAACCACGCATGAGCCTTCAAGACCAGATACTCGACTACGGCAAGCGCGCCCGCGCAGCCGCCCGCGCGCTGGCGAAGCTTTCCACGGAGCAGAAAAATGCCGCGTTGAACGCCATGGCCGGCCAGGTGGTCTCCGATACCGCAGCCATCCTTGCCGCAAATGCGAAGGATGTGGGCAAAGGCGAGGCGGATGGCCTCTCCGGCGCGATGATCGATCGCCTCAGGCTCGACGCAAAGCGCATCAACGCCATGGCCGATGGCATCCGCCAGGTGGCGACCCTGCCCGATCCCGTGGGCGAGGTGATCAAGGAGTGGACGCGCCCCAATGGCATCAGGATTTCCAAGGTTCGCGTGCCGATCGGCGTGGTGGGCATCATTTACGAGTCGCGTCCGAATGTGACGAGCGACGCCGCCGTGCTTTGCACAAAGACGGGCAACGCCACCATCCTGCGCGGCGGTTCCGAGTCGATCCATTCCAATCTCGCCATCGCCGATGCCCTGCAACGGGGCGGAGCCAGCGCGGGGCTGCCTGCCGACAGCGTGCTGCTCATTCCCACCACCGACCGGGAAGCCGTGAAGCTCATGGCGCAGATGGACAAATACATCGACCTCATCGTCCCACGCGGCGGCCACGCCCTCATCGAGGCGGTGGTCACCCATGCCCGCATGCCTGTGATCAAGCATTACCACGGCGTCTGCATCGCCTATGTGGACAAGGATGCCGATCTCGACATGGCGGATAAAATCGTGGTGAACGCAAAGACCCAGCGCCCCGGCGTCTGCAATGCCATCGAGACCGTGCTGGTGCATCGTGATGTCGCGGAGAAGTTTTTCAAGAAAACGGGCCAGTCGCTGTTCGACAAGGGTGTCGAGATTCGTGGCGATGAGACCGTGAAGAAAATACTGGGGGAGAAGGTCAAGCCCGTGAAGGAGCAGGACTGGACGACCGAGTACCTCGATCTCATCATCGCGGCCCGCGTGGTGGATAGCGTCGAGACCGCCATCGAGCACATCGAGCACTACGGTTCGCACCACAGCGATTGCATCGTCACGCGCGACGGGCAGGTTGCGGAGAAGTTTTTGAATGAAGTCGATTCCGCCACCGTTTATTGGAACGCATCGACCCGGTTTACCGATGGAGCGGAGTTTGGTTTTGGCGCCGAGATCGGCATCAGCACCGACAAGCTTCACGCGCGCGGCCCCATGGCGCTCGAGGAACTCACCACTTACAAATATCTGATCCGCGGAAACGGCCAGATCAAGGAATAACACGGCAGGCGGCCGAAAGCCGCATCAGTCCACCCACGCTTCATCCCATGAAAAAACAATACATCATCCTCCCCGTCGCGCTGCTTGGCCTTGGCCTGGCTGCTTGTAACAAGCAGGAACCCGCCGCCGGTGGGGGCGCAAATCCCGCTGCCCAGCCGCCACAGGTCACGTTGGAAACAAAACTGACCAATGCCTACGGCTTCGCCGCGAAGGTGCCGTCGAATGTCGAGGGATACTGTTCTTTCTACGGCCTCGGCAAACTCTGGGCCGACATCAAACAGGACAAGGCTGTCGCGGAGATCCGCACAAACCCGCTGGTCACCCGTGTGACGGATGATCCCGCTTTCAAGCAGCAGATCGCTACTTTTTCCCAAAATCCGGATGCAGCAAAGGCGCGTGCGATCGCCTCTGATGCGCTGGGCCAGGAGACATTCATCGAGTTCTCACCGGGAAGCTCGGCGATTCTCGCCTCATGGATTCGTTTCAACGACGACATGCGCATCGCAAACATCAAAAATGCGCTTGATGCAAAGAGCACCGGGACACCTCCCGCCAACCCTTATAACTTGAAGGCGATGCTCCCGTTCCTCAAGACGCTGGAGCTGCCGCCGCTGGTTGTTGGCTTCAAAATGAACGCGCAAAAAGCGGAGTTGAATGCGGACATCGACAAAGCTGAGAAAAACCTGCCTCCCGGCGTCGATCTCACGGCATTCAACCTGAATGGCGACCTTCCTTTCAAGTCGCTCGTCGTGGTGGTGGGCAAGGTGCTCCCCGCTCCCTACCAGGGCATGTTGAAGAACATGGTCTCGCAATCGATCACCGATCCCACGGAGGCGGATGCCACCTACCAGGCGCTGCTGACCCGCCGCCTCGAGATCGCCTACGGATATGTCGGCGATTACTTCATCGTCTCCATCGGGACCGACCACGCGCATCTGAAACTCGCCGCGAACTTCGGCGAGTCGGTGCTCTCCCGCCCGGAGGTCGCCGTGGCCGCCAATTACGCCGACAAGCCGTTGCTCTCCTTCTGCTGGTCCAGCCCGGAATTGATGACCGGCATGCAGAGGAAGTTCCAGTTGAGCCCATACTACGAGCAGCTCAAGCCGGAAATCGCCCGCTCGCTTGCCGCCACCGATGCGGAGAAACTCGAGGTGGATTTGAAGCGGCTCGATGGCGAGGCGGACGCAGTTTTCACGCAGAGCTTCACGCCAATGGTTGGGATCACCTACCGCGATCACGGACTGCGCGGGGAGACATTCGGCGGCATCAAGCCCACGGGCAACACGGCGTCGGTGAAATTCTCCACGGTGCCCCCGGCGGATACATTCCTGTGGGTGGACTCGGTTTCGAATCCCGCAACGGTCGCGGCATTCCGCACATGGTTTGAAGATGCTTCGGCGACTTCCTACGACACCTTCCAGCACATCGGCCTGCCGCATCTGTCCAACACACAGCAGCTCCAGTTCGCGATGTTCCAGAGCATGGGACTGCCGAAGCTGACCGAGCTCTACAAAATCTCCCGCGATCAATTCGCAAAAAGCCTCGGATCTGAAACGGCATTCGCGCTCGACCTGAAAGGCGAGATACCCGCACTGCCGATGGTTCCCGCGCCGTTCCACGATGGCGGACGCATGTTCCGGCTTGCTTACCTGAGCGATGTGCAGGACCGCGCTTTGCTCGGCCAGAGCTGGGACGGCTATCTCAAGCTCGCCCGCGATATTTCCCAGATGATCCCGCAGGCTGCGATGCTCCCGAACGGAATTCCGGATGCGACCAACGAGGTGGTGGACGGCGTGACGCTTTCCTACTACAAGCCGCCGCTCGACACCGGCGACCTGCTGCCGAACATCGCGACCACGGACAAGACGTTCGTGATGAGCACTTCGCGCAGCTATTCGCTGGCGTTGACCAAGGCGGCCGTGATGGCGGTAACCCCCCCAACTTCCAATTTGCAGTTGGGCGTGACCACGGCTACTGCGAGCGCGGCTACTCCTGCGAAGCTGCTCCAGCTTGATTTCCACATGAATTTCAAGCCGGGGTTCGATTTTGCGGTAACGTGGATGGCGCTGGCGGCGCAGTATCCCAACATTTTCTTCAGCGGCGACCAGGCAAAGGCGGAGCAGTTCAAAAAGCTGCAGCCCGATCTCACCTCGCTCCTGAATGCGCTCCGTCCCCTCCAGGGGGTGGAAGGCCAGGTCTTCGAGGAAAATGGCGTCCGGCGCATGTCGAGCGCGATCATCTGGCAGAAGTAAAAAGCTGGAAGGTTCGCGGTGAAAAAACTGTTCCCGCAACTTTTCGTCCTGCTCGCCCTGGCGGTGATCCCGGCGGCGGGCTCGGCGTTTTTTCATCCGAAGAAACCGGTGTGGAACCCGGTCGAGGAGGTGCCGGGCCCCGGCGAGGTGCTTTTGCAGACGGCGCAGGAATGGGGAAGTAAGGTGCTCTGGCTCGACGCCCGCACGAAGGCGGAGTACCTCCCCGCCCACATCCCCGGCGCGATGCTGCTGAACGAGGATGATTGGGACGGTCTCCTCCCCCGGGTGCTGGCCGCGTGGAACAAGGACAGGATCATCGTGGTCTATTGCAGCAAGGGCTGCAACGCGAGCAGGGAAGTGGCCGGGCGCCTGCGGGAGGATGCGCAGTTGCCCCAGGTCTACGTGTTGAAAGGAGGCTGGGAATCATGGCTCGCGGAGAAACAATGATGAGCTCTGCCTTGCGGCTCCTGGCCGTCGTGGTCGGCGCGATTTTCATCTATGCCGGGGTCCTCAAGGCCCTCGATCCCGCCCGCTTTGCAACCGACATCGGAAACTTCAAGCTTCTCCCATGGCATGCGACCGTCCTGCTCGCGCTCTACCTGCCATGGCTCGAGATCATTTGCGGGATCGCTTTGATTTTCAGGCAGCTCTATTCCGGCGCGCTGCTCCTCCTCGGCTTCCTCTGCCTCGTCTTTCTCGGGGCGCTCGGCCTTGCAAAGGCGAGGGGGCTCGATATCGCCTGCGGCTGCTTTGGGCGGATGCTTGTGCATTCCGTCGCCGTATCGATCGCGATCGACCTGGGTATTCTCGCCGCATTGCTGGTTCTCTGGAACGAGGCCGGGCGAAAAGATTGCCGGTGACGGGCCATACGGTGTTACACTTCCGCCATGGACTTCAGTAAACTACGCGTTCTCGTCACGGGCGGCGCCGGATTTATCGGCAGCGCGCTGGTCTGGGAATTGAACCGCCGCGGCTGCGAAGACATCATCATTACCGACATCCTCGGCACG
>JBAVPB010000047.1:0-2978 GCA_049692655.1 Chthoniobacteraceae bacterium
TTCTGCCCCTTCACCAGCCCGTCGAGCCGTCCCGCCATCTGGTTGATCGCCTCCGCCAGAGCGCCCAGCTCGTCCCGCCTGCGCGAAGACACCCGCACATCAAACCTCCCCTCCGCGATCTGTCGAGTCGCGTCTGTAATGCTCCGGATCGAGCGTGTGATTCCCCGCAGCAGTGGAAACCAGAGCAGCACGGAAAAAGCCACCGCCGCCAGCCCCAGCCGCAGCCACGGCGTCATATCGACAATCAGCCCCCCCATCGTGAGCGAACTGTCATCAGCCACCAGCACTACCCTCATCGGCCCGCCTGTCTGCGGATTATCCAGCCGCATCGTCACCAGCAGCCAGTAATGAGTAGGGTTGGTCGTCCGCACCAGGTCCCTCAACCCCCGCAGCGGCTTCGGCTTCTGCGGCGCGGATGGTTTTGCCGGGCCCATCACTGGCAGCGACGGCAGCGAGAGCCGCTTGCGCACTTCATCGGGCAATTCCTTCATCGTGCCGATAAGGTGTACCCCCTCGTCGTCCAGCAGCGTCAGGCGCACATGGTAGGCCTCGCTGAAACGGTCGATCACCCGGTCCCATTCGTCGGGCACCGTCGTGTTGAGTTCCCCCGAGATCAGGTCGCGCATCGCATTCACCCGTTCCCGCGCGCTGCTCGCCAGCAGCCAGTTCAGGTCAAAATGAAACTGCGCGCTGAAAAGCAAAATGAACACCACCGCCAGCAGCGACAGGTTCAAAAAGAACCAGAGCAAAATCTTCGCGGACAATGGCAGGCGTGGATGCATCCGTATTTAGACAACTTGCACAGTAGTGCCCCCAGCGGAAAGGATTTTTAAACCAGGCGCTTTTGCCAGGGCTAATCAACCGTTACCAACCCTTACGAACCGTCAGCTATGCCGGAACCCCGGTGCAATCGTAAAGCTCCGCGTCAATTTTCCCAGCGGCTCGATCTCCTGGATTCCTTCCTTCATTTCAAACGACCGTTGCTCCTGGTGGTCCGGCAGCCCCCAGCACGGCTCCACACAAATGAACGCCTGCCCGCTGCTCCAGATCGTCACATACGGCGCCCCGCTGAAATTCAGCATCACATCCCGCCCGCTCTCCTTGTCGATAAATGTAAACAGCGGCAGGTCCACCTTCCGCAATTCCAGCAGGAACGACCCCGGCAGCTCCGATTTCTTGAACGGCATTAGCCCCCCCGCAAAATCGATTTCCTCCGTCTGTCCCGATAGGAAATTATCCGGCGCAAAATGCCGCACATATTTTCCCGCCGGCATCAACACCTCAGCCGATTCCAGCGATGTCGCCGCAAACCCCGGGTGCAGCCCGAAGCTCACATGCGTAATTAACTCCGGCTCCTGGCTCACGAAATTGAAAGTCACCTTCAGTGTCCCATTGTTCAGCGCATACGTGATCGTAAAAGCCACCTTGTAGGGATACTCATCCGCCGCGATCTGCGTGGGATCAATGTGATAACTCAGCGACCCGCCACCCAGCGTATCCACCTTCGGCGCCGCAAAAATCTTGTGCCGCAAAAAGCTGTGCGTCCCCCCGCGGATCTCATGCCCCCGGTAGAGCGTCCGCTCATTCTTGATCCGGTGCAGATAGTAGCCCATCACCGTCGCATGGTTGTTCCATCCCTCCGCCGCCGTGCTCACATCCCCGTCGCGGAAAAAAAACCCCTTCCATTCGCCCGTCGCATCCCGCTTCTCCAGGCTCACCAGTTCCGCCCCCGACCGCGACACCACGATCCGCAGCCCATCCTTCGAGCCATCGGTCAGCACATCCAGTTTATGCCCGTCGCGAGAAAACGATTCGTAAGAGGAAGTCATGGCATTAACGAAAGCAAAGAACCCCGCGTATGCCAGCAAATTCGAATCCTTAAAGTTTAACACTTAAAACTCAACCCATATGCCTGCGATAAATCACCCGATAAAACGGAATACATTCCAATCCCGTCTCGTTTCATGCATCATCCCCCAGTGAACGAAACGCCTCCCTCGCAAAAAACCGCCCTCCAGCGCCGCATGGACCGCCTGCGTATCACCGAGGCTGATTTCGAGGAGCAATTCAGCCGCTCCTCAGGCCCCGGCGGCCAGCATGTTAACAAAGTCTCCACCGCCGTCACCCTCCGTTACCGTCACGCAAATATCGCCGTCACCGTCCAGGATTCCCGCTCCCAGTCCATGAATCGCCAGCTCGCCCGCGAGCGCCTCGTCGATGCCATCGAAGCCTCCATAGAGAAACGCCGCAGCGAACACCGCTCCGCCTCTGAAAAAAAGCGCCGTCAAAACCGCAAGCGCCCCCACGGCCTCAAAATGCGCATCCTCGACGGAAAAAAGAAGCGATCCGGAATCAAAAAACTCCGCTCAAAAGTGGACGATTAAAAACAAAGTAAGAATGAAACGAAGTGCATCAAATCGGTTGCCGGACTGGTTCGGGTGGACATGGTGACGCATTAGAACGGTGCTAAGATTAGGCAGGGAATATTTTCTGGGTCAACCGGAGGGTTGCCGGAGATTAGCCGATTGGTGCAAACCACCGGTAACTTGATTAAAAACTGACTCAGCCCCGGTAGGGACTGCGGAGCTGCATGGTAACCTCTCAATCAATTCCATCTGTTATCTCCCGACAAATATCTGCTATTTCCCCGGGCTTGGCATCACGAGGACGGGGCATTTGGACGATTTCAACACACCCGACGTCACGCTACCTACCAACAGATTGTAAACTGCACCATGGCCATGCGACCCCATCACAATCATATCGACGGATTCCTTTTCGCTTTCCTCCAGGATTACTTCCACGGCGGAGCCCTGCGGTTGGTCCACCGTCGTGCTCACGCCGGCCTCTTCAAGTTGTTGATTGAACACGTTCAGCAATTCATAATCCTCCTTCACATTCCTCATCATCACGGCCTCAGTGGAAGGGAGCATGGGAACATTGCTATGAGGCATTACGTTTAACAAAATAACATGCGC